>NZ_JACVTS010000007.1:0-252999 GCF_016624545.1 Erwinia sp. S38
TGCCGGGCGGTCCTCGCGCCGCTTTGCGGTGCCTTCGGTTTCGGCATCGGGTCTTTCGGACCGGCGTGGAGCGGGCGTCCTGCCCACGCCACGCCTGATGTCAGCATCCCTGCTGCCATCTCCGGCCCCGCTGCCTGCACCTCAGCGCTGCGGATTGCCCGTCATCCGCAGAGGCTGTTCCCCTTGATACATTTTGCTCGCTGTTTCTTAAAGGCAGGTAAGCTGAAAGTTGCTCAACAGGCAAAAGGTTTCTTGTTCGGATAATCGGCAAAGGTGGTCGCAAAGAGGAATTCAGTCAAAACACAGGCTCACGCTCTAATCATCAATCATCGCGCTCACCTTCAACAATTCAGAACTGATGAATTATCCGTGCGGAATCATACATCTCAAAACAGGACGTTGAGCAGACGACACCGATATTTGTCAGCAGGCTGGCTGTTTCCCCGATCGAGTCATCCGCAGCGCTGAACGCAGAAAGGAAGCCAGGATTCACCCGCATGGACGCGGGGGAAAGCCAAAGCCGGGCCAGGATGGCCCGTCTGTGGCGCTCCGTCCGGCTAACGCACGAAGTGAAGGCACCGCAAAGCGGCGCGAGGACCAGACCGAACGGGGGAACGGTCAGTCAGCGCATTCTCCGAGCTCGCAGGCAACAGGCATCGCCCGTCTGTGGCGCTCCGCCCGGCTGACGCACGAAGTGAGGGCACCGCAAAGCGGCGCGAGGACCAGACCGAACGGGGAAACAGCCAGCCAGCGAACTCTCCGGACACGCAGGCAACGGGCATTCCCCACCAACCATTATCCTCGCTTCAGCGGCTTAACCAGCCCTTCCAGCCCCTCAATCTTGATCGCCAGCGTAATCTGCATCAGATCGCCGAGCTTGCCCTGCGGAAACTCATCCTTGCGGGCAAACCACAGCAAATACTCCTCGGGCAGATCGATCAACACCCGCCCTTTGTACTTGCCAAACGGCATCACCATGTTGGCAATCTCAACCAGCTGTTCCTTTTCCATATTACTCACCGAGTAAACGAATCATTTCCGCTTCATCGATCACCGCAATGCCCAGCTCCGTTGCCTTCGCCAGCTTGGAACCTGCGGCCTCACCGGCAATCACCAGATCGGTTTTCTTCGATACGCTGCCGCTCACCTTCGCGCCCAGCGCCGTTAAGCGATCTTTAGCCTCATCGCGCGACAGCACGCTTAATGAACCGGTCAGCACCACGGTTTTACCGGCAAACGGACTGTCGATCTCTTCCGCCTTCACCACCACCACTTCCGGCCAGTGAATGCCGGCTTTCTCAACAAGCAGGCGGATAACCTCGCGGTTGCTTTCTTCATCCATAAAATTACGCACGTGGCTGGCCACCACTTTACCGACGTCCGGTACGGCAATCAGCGCCTCGATATCGGCCGCCATCAGCGCCTCCAGCGTACCGAAATGCGCGGCGAGGTTAGCAGCGGTCGCCTCTCCCACTTCGCTGATCCCCAGCGAGTAGAGGAAGCGGGCAAAGGTGGTTTGCTTCGCTTTCGCCAGTGCATCGACCACGTTCTGCGCCGATTTCGGCCCCATGCGATCCAGACCGGTCAGTTTCCCGGCGGTCAGATCGAACAGATCGGCCGCGTTGAGTACGTACTCTTTATCCACCAGCTGATCGATAATCTTCTCGCCCATGCCGTCGATGTCCATCGCCCGACGGGAGACGAAATGCTTCAGCGCGCCTTTACGCTGTGCACCGCAGATCAGGCCACCGGTACAGCGGGCTACCACTTCGCCCTCTACGCGCTCAACGTCCGATCCGCAGACCGGACAGTGGGTCGGGAATGCTATTTCTCGCGCGTCTTCGGCGGATTCGACCACGCTAACGACCTGCGGGATAACGTCTCCGGCACGGCGGATCACCACGCGATCGCCAATCTTTAACCCCAGACGATCGATTTCATCAGCGTTGTGCAGCGTGGCATTACTCACCATCACGCCGGCAACCAGCACCGGCTCCAGACGTGCAACCGGGGTGATCGCACCGGTGCGTCCTACCTGGAACTCCACGTCACGTACGGTGGTGATCTGCTCCTGCGCGGGGAACTTAAACGCTACCGCCCAGCGCGGGGCGCGGGCGACAAAACCGAGCTGCTCTTGCAGATCCAGTGAATCAACCTTGATCACCACGCCGTCGATATCAAAACCCAGCTGCGGGCGATCGGCCTCAACCTGACGATAAAAGGCCAGCACCTCGTCGGCGCTGTGGCACAGGCGGACGCGATCGCTGACCGGCAGTCCCCAGGCTTTAAACTGTTTGAGGCGCTCAATGTGACTACGCGGCATCTCACCGCCTTCCAGCAGCCCCAGGCCGTAGCAGAAAAAGGTCAGCGGGCGTTTGGCGGTGATGCGCGGGTCCAGCTGGCGCAGCGAGCCTGCCGCCGCATTTCGCGGGTTAGCAAACACTTTGCCGCCGGTACGACGCGCTTCGTCATTCATTTTTTCGAAACCGGCCTGCGGCATAAAGACTTCACCACGCACTTCTACTCTGGCCGGAATATTGTCGCCCTTCAGACGCAGGGGAATGGCATGGATAGTGCGCACGTTGGACGTGATGTTCTCACCGGTGGTGCCATCACCTCGGGTTGCCGCGCGAACCAGCAGACCGTCTTCATACAGCAGGCTGACCGCCAGACCGTCCAGCTTCAGTTCGCAACAAAAGAGGATGTCATCGCTGCTTTTCAGGCGATCCTGCACGCGCTTGTTGAAGGCCAAATAGCTCTCTTCATCGAAGGCATTATCCAGGGACAGCATCGGGACTTCATGGCGGACCTGCTCAAACGCCGCCAGCGGTGCGGCGCCCACACGTTGGGTTGGCGAATCGGGAGTAATCAGCTCCGGGTGAGCCGTTTCCAGCTCGCGCAGTTCACGCATCAGACGATCGTATTCCGCATCCGGAATTTCCGGCGCATCCAGCACGTGATACTGGTATTCATGGTGGTGAAGCAGAGCTTTCAGATGGGTAAGTTTGTCTTGTACGGATTGCATATGCGGCACCATCAGAGATAAAAAACCCCCGAAGTCGGGGGTTAGTTAAGCGGGATTAGAAAAACGTTTAGTGACTGTTGGCTTCGACGACTTCGCGGATGCGCCCTTTGTACGATTCCAGCTTCTGCGGCGTCATCATACGACGTTCATCGTCCAGTACAACGCCACCCACATCATCAGCGATGCGCTGCGCGGATTGCAGCATCAGCTTGAAGTTCTGATTCGCATCACCGTAGGACGGCACCATCATAAAGATAGAGACGCCAGGGGTGGAAAAGTCCGACATGTTATCCGGATTAAATGAACCCGGCTTCACCATGTTCGCCAGGCTGAACAACACCGGGCCGCTGCCCGCCGGGTTCAGGTGGCGATGGAAAATATTCATTTCGCCAAACTGGAAGCCAGCCTGAAGCACACCCTGCAGCAGCGCTTCACCGCTGATACTGCCACCGGCGTGAGCCGAAACGTGCAGGACCAGAACAGTTTCCTTCGGTGCTGGTGCACGCGCAGCCTCGGTATGAGCAGGTGCCTGCTGTACAGCTGGCTGTGCGGGTTCATCCCGCTGCGGCTCGGCAACAGGGGTAGAGACCGGTTTTACCACCGGCTCTTCAGCACGGGCAACGGGTTCCGCGTTCAGCACGGGCTCGGCGCGACGCGGCGGAACCTCATCGTGATAAGGCTCAGGCTGTGCATTACCGCCGAACAACGGGTCCTGTTCAGGCTGTTCCTCAATAACCGGGGGCTGGTGGCGAACCGGCTCCGGGCGAGGTTTAGGCTGACGCGGCGGTTCATCCCCGGCATTGAATCCACCCAGGGAAGGGTCCGACGGTTCAGGAGGGCTGCGCGTGGCACGCACGTCATCCATACCTTCTTCGTCATCCTCGAAAGCTTCTTCTCTGTCCTGCTTTAAACGCTTGTGCGGACGGTCGCGAAAAACTGATGAACGCTCTTTACGGCTGGTCCACAGGCCGTGCAGTAAAAGCGCTATAATTGCGACCGCGCCAACAACGATTAATATCAGACGCAAATCCTGCATCATTGTATTCTCTGTTGTTCCAATACCTTGCCACCGCGGCAAACTTTATCCTCTAACTGTATTTGCCCAAGTACACAAGTGCAAGTCTGTGCAGTATTTTCTGACAAATATCCCGAGTCGAGGACGCTTTTTTGCTGTAATTTCGCGCAATCTTGCCCTGGAAAGCGCAAACAGCTGGGTTATGATAGCCGAAACCAGCATGTGAATAGGAGATAAAGCATTACATGGTACTAAATAATTCCAACAATGGTCATAACGGGGTCCATTATTTTGCCCAGGGCTGGCAGCTGATCCGCCTGCCCGGCATTCGCCGCTTTGTTATCCTGCCGCTACTGGTCAATATCCTTCTGATGGGCGGCGCCTTTATCTGGCTGTTTGGCCGTCTTGGCCAGTGGATACCCGAACTGATGGCCATGGTACCCGGCTGGCTACAGTGGCTCAGCTACCTGCTCTGGCCGCTGGTCGTTCTCTCCATTATTCTAGTCTTTAGCTATTTTTTCTCCACTATCGCGAACTGGATTGCGGCACCGTTTTGTGGCCTGCTGGCCGAGCAGCTGGAAGCCAGGCTCACCGGTCAACCGCTGCCCGATAGCGGCTGGGCAGCTCTGGTGAAAGATTTTCCACGCATCATGAAACGCGAGTGGCAGAAGCTGGCCTACTATTTACCGCGCGCCATCGTACTGCTGCTGCTCTACTTTATCCCCGGATTTGGTCAGACGGTGGCCCCGGTGCTGTGGTTCCTGTTTAGTGCATGGATGCTCTCTATTCAGTACTGCGACTATCCTTTTGATAACCACAAAGTCAGTTTTACTCGGATGCGTGCGGCACTGCGTCAGAATAAGACCGATAATTTACAATTCGGCGCGCTGGTCAGTTTGTTCACCCTGATCCCCATCCTCAATCTGGCGATCATGCCGGTGGCCGTATGCGGTGCCACCGCCATGTGGGTAGACCGCTACCGCGCTACGCTTGGGCTGAGCCGCTAAGCAAGAGCCGGCCGAATCTTTCGCTGCGACAGGGTAGCCATGCGCCCTGCGCAGCCTTAGATTTATCTATATGCCGTTTCGACAGGGCTTATTTCGACAGAACATATATATATACGATTTCTTCACTTCCTTGATAAATTGAACACGGTATGCTCTAAACCGTTCCCAATATTTCATACAGTTAAGGACAGGCTATGAGTAAGATCTATGAAGACAACTCGTTAACAATCGGTCATACGCCGCTGGTTCGACTGAACCGCATCGGTAATGGACGCATTCTGGCGAAAGTTGAGTCACGCAACCCAAGCTTCAGCGTCAAATGCCGTATCGGTGCCAATATGATTTGGGACGCAGAAAAACGCGGGATTCTTAAACCCGGCATTGAACTGGTTGAACCAACCAGCGGCAATACCGGTATTGCTCTGGCCTATGTGGCCGCAGCTCGCGGTTACAAACTGACGCTGACCATGCCGGAAACCATGAGCGTGGAACGCCGCAAACTGCTGAAAGCGCTGGGTGCAAACCTGGTGCTGACCGAAGGCGCCAAAGGTATGAAAGGCGCGATTGCTAAAGCCGAAGAGATTGTGGCCAGCAACCCGGATAAGTTTGTGCTGCTGCAGCAGTTCAGCAACCCGGCCAACCCGGAAATCCACGAGAAAACCACCGGCCCGGAAATCTGGGAAGACACCGATGGTGAAGTCGATGTGTTTATCGCAGGCGTGGGTACCGGCGGTACGCTGACCGGCGTCAGCCGCTACATCAAAAACACCAAAGGCAAAAAAGAGCTGATTACCGTCGCGGTTGAGCCAACCGACTCCCCGGTAATCGCCCAGGCGCTGGCCGGTGACGAAATCAAGCCCGGCCCGCACAAGATTCAGGGCATCGGTGCCGGTTTCATTCCGGGCAACCTTGACCTGAACCTGGTTGACCGCGTTGTCGCAATCTCCAATGAAGAAGCGATTTCTACCGCCCGTCGCCTGATGGAAGACGAAGGCATTCTGGCCGGTATCTCTTCCGGCGCAGCGGTCGCCGCAGCACTGAAATTGCAGGAAGATGAAGCCTTCGCGAACAAGAACATTGTGGTGATTCTGCCGTCCTCCGGCGAGCGCTATCTCTCTACCGCACTGTTCGCCGATCTGTTCACTGAAAAAGAGCTGCAGCAGTAATCGCCGATCCGCAGATTTGCTCAAAAAAGCACCCATTTGGGTGCTTTTTTGTGGAGTCCGTCAAACTTTTACCATCCTGCAGATTGCTTTTACCCTCCAGTGTCTGGTATTTAAGCTGCCAATTATTTTGATCCGTAAAATTAATAGCCGCGTGACCTGGATCGTGCTGAATCGTTTTACTGGTTTGGCGCACTGCGGCAAATAGCGGCATAATGAAGTGTGGAAAAGCGAGAGTTTAATCGCGGATTTTCTCTCCGTCTGGCTTCCACCTTATCAGCGCATTTTTTGGCGAGTCTTTGTACCAAGCCAGCGCGACTCATACCGGCTAAGGTTCCGGCTTTCGCCTGAACTTTAGGCCTACAACACCAAACCAAATTAAGTTGGGGAAATATAATGTTCCAGCAAGAAGTTACCATCACTGCACCAAACGGCCTTCACACCCGCCCTGCTGCTCAGTTCGTTAAAGAAGCGAAAGCATTCTCTTCTGAAATCACCGTAACCTCTAACGGCAAATCAGCCAGCGCTAAGAGCCTGTTCAAGCTGCAGACTCTGGGCCTGACTCAGGGTACCGTTGTTACTCTGTCTGCTGAAGGCGAAGACGAGCAGAAAGCGGTTGAGCATCTGGTTAAACTGATGGCCGAGCTCGAGTAATCACGGTCGTTTTTCCATCATCCAGCGTAAAGCTTTGGCTGAAAGTAACCGTAGTGCTTACCTGTCACACAGCGGCAGGATAAAAGTAAACGGATAAACTGTAGGTATCTTGATCGCGGACAGCATGTCCGCGTTATTGCTTTCATAAAATATCCAAAAGCTGACAAGACAGGCCGCAGAAAACGCCAGGCTCGCTGAGTGAATTAACCGATGCAGTCATCAGCGGTTCATCGCCTTCGATGATTATCAGAGACAGGAAAGGTAGGGTTATGATTTCAGGCATTTTAGCATCACCGGGTATCGCTTTCGGCAAAGCTCTTCTGTTGAAAGAAGATGAAATTGTCATCAACCGGAAAAAGATTTCTGCCGATCAGTGCGATCAGGAAGTTCAGCGTTTTCTTGATGGTCGTAAAAAAGCTGCCGTGCAGCTGGAAGCGATCAAAATCAAAGCCGGGGAAACCTTCGGTGAAGAGAAAGAAGCGATCTTCGAAGGCCACATTATGTTGCTGGAAGATGAAGAACTTGAGCAGGAAATCATCGCCCTGATTAAAGACGAGCACGCGACTGCGGATGCTGCTGCCTTTTCCGTCATTGAAGGCCAGGCTAAAGCCCTGGAAGAGCTTGACGATGAATATCTGAAAGAACGTGCTGCTGACGTTCGCGACATCGGTAAACGCCTGCTGCAGAATATCCTGGGTCTGCATATTGTCGATTTAAGCGCGATCAACGAAGAAGTGCTGCTGATTGCCAAGGATCTGACCCCGTCTGAAACGGCACAGCTGAACCTGAACAAGGTGCTGGGCTTTATTACCGACATCGGTGGCCGTACCTCGCACACCTCTATCATGGCGCGTTCTCTGGAGCTGCCTGCCATCGTCGGCACCGGTGATGTGACCAGCCAGATTCAGAACGATGACTACGTGATTCTGGACGGCGTAAACAACAAAGTTTACGTTAACCCAACGGCCGACGTGATCGATGAACTGAAGGCGGTTGCCCATCAGTACACGTCTGAAAAGAACGAACTGGCTAAGCTGAAAGACCTGCCGGCAATCACCCTTGATGGTCATCAGGTTGAAGTCTGCGCCAACATCGGAACCGTGCGTGACGTGGCCGGTGCAGAGCGCAACGGTGCTGAAGGCGTGGGCCTGTACCGTACCGAATTCCTGTTTATGGACCGTGAGTCGCTGCCGTCTGAAGACGAGCAGTTCCAGGCGTACAAAGCCGTAGCCGAAGCCGTAGGCGCGCAGGCGGTGATTGTGCGTACTATGGATATCGGCGGTGACAAAGATCTGCCGTATATGAACCTGCCGAAAGAGGACAACCCGTTCCTCGGCTGGCGCGCGATCCGTATTGCCATGGACCGTACCGAAATTCTGCATGCGCAGCTGCGTGCCATCCTGCGTGCTTCCGCGTTTGGCAAACTGCGCATCATGTTCCCGATGGTGATTTCCGTTGAGGAAGTGCGCTTCCTGAAGGCCGAACTAGAAACCCTGAAAGCCCAGCTGCGTGAAGAAGGCAAAGCCTTCGATGAAAGCATTGAAGTGGGTATCATGGTGGAAACCCCGGCGTCTGCGGTGATTGCGCACCATCTGGCAAAAGAAGTTGATTTCTTTAGTATTGGGACAAACGACCTGACGCAGTATACTCTGGCTGTTGATCGTGGTAACGATCTGATCTCCCATCTCTACAATCCGATGTCTCCGTCCGTTCTGACGCTGATCAAGCAGGTTATTGATGCTTCTCACGCCGAAGGGAAGTGGACCGGTATGTGCGGTGAGCTGGCAGGCGATGAACGTGCTACACTACTGCTATTGGGAATGGGGCTGGATGAATTCAGCATGAGCTCTATTTCTATTCCACGCATCAAGAAAATTATTCGTAATACGAATTTTGAAGACGCGAAGGCGCTAGCAGAGCAGGCTCTGGCACAACCAACAGCGGACGAGTTGATGAACCTGGTCAACAAGTTCATTGAAGAAAAGACACTCTGCTAAGGCCCGGAGACGGCTGGCCCAATATTACTGCTTAGGAGAAGAACATGGGTTTGTTTTCAAAACTTTTTGGCGATAAGTCAGATTCTGCATCTGGTGCGATTGAAATCGTGGCCCCCCTGTCTGGTGAAATCGTCAATATCGAAGACGTACCGGACGTAGTGTTTGCAGAGAAAATTGTTGGCGACGGTATCGCTATCAAACCTTCTGGCAATAAAATGGTTGCTCCCGTTGATGGCACCATCGGTAAAATTTTCGAAACCAATCATGCGTTTTCCATCGAGTCCGACAGCGGTATTGAGCTGTTTGTTCACTTTGGTATTGATACGGTAGAACTGAAAGGCGAAGGCTTTAAGCGCATCGCTGAAGAAGGTCAGAAAGTGAAGAAAGGTGACGTGGTCATCGAATTCGATCTGCCTTTACTGGAAGAGAAAGCGAAATCAACGCTGACGCCTGTGGTCATCTCAAACATGGATGAGATCAAAGAGCTGACTAAACTGACCGGCAGCGTGACCGTCGGTGAGACTCCGGTTATCCGCATCAAGAAGTAAGAGCAGATAAACCAGAAAGCCCCCTGAGCAATCAGGGGGCTTTTTTTATGGCTGGCTGCCGGTCAGCGCATCGCGCAGCGTCAGGGACTCGGCAGGCGAATCCATTAAATCCAGCTGCTGTTCCAGATGATCCAGATGGTCGCGCATTATCGAACGGGCAACATCGTTCTGCCCCACCCTCAGCGCGTCCAGCACGGCGCAGTGTTCATCACATTGAGAAGCCGGCGTGTCATTGCGCTGATAAAGCGCGACGATCAGTGAACTGCGCACCATCAGGTTCGCCAGAATCTCACTGAGCACCTGGTTTTCGTTAATTTTTGCCAGCAGCAGGTGAAATGCGCTCAGCTCGCGAATAATGTTGCGACGATCCCCACTGGCCAGCGCCAGCTGCTCCGCCTGCTGATGAGCTTCAACTTCTGCACTCGATTGCGCCAATTTTTCCGCACTAATCCCGGCGACAATTGCATCTTCCACCGCTCGCCTGGCAATAAATACCTCACGCGCTTCTCTGGCGCAGGGCTGTGACACCTTTGCGCCGCGATTCGGTGAGATAGTCACGATATGCTGCAGGGCCAGCCGCTGTAGCGCCGCCTGAACGTGGTTACGGTTGGCAGAGAGCACCTCCACGATCTGTGCCTCAATCAGCCGCGTGCCGGGCCTGAGCCGGTGCTGCGCAATCGCAATCGATAATGCGTCAACGATGCGCTGAACTTCCTGCTGCCTGCCGCTAGCCAAACTGCTCATGCCTTAACCTCAAATCTGAAATATCATTCGTTACCGTCGTGAAACAGGCGCAGGGTTTACACCACCCAGTGCGGCAGGCGAAGCGTCAGCTCCAGGCCACCTTCACGAGCATTGATGGCTTTCACTTCGCCCTGATGCGCCAGCACGACCTTACGTACTATCGACAGACCGAGGCCATACCCTTTACCGGAAAGCGGCGAACTGACGCGCACAAACGGGTCGAAAATACTGGAAAGCTTATCGGCCTCAACGCCCGGCCCCTGATCGCGAACGATAATCGTCAGCCAGGCCCCTTCCTGCCGCAGGGTAATGGTCACCTGCTGGCCCTGAATGGAAAAGCGCAGCGCATTACGCACCACGTTTTCAATGGCGGAGCGGATCAGGTTCGCATCCCCTTTGACCGTGTAATCCTGCTGCGTGTCCGCATTCAGCAAGATTTCCACACCTGGGACCTGCGCTTCATAACGCGCATCATTGGTTACCGCTTCCAGCAGGCCAAGCAGATCGAAATACTGCTCATCGGGAATTTTTTGCTGCTCGGCGCGGGAGAGAGACAGCAGCTCGCCGATCATTTTATCCAGTCGACGGGCCTCTTCATCAATCCGATCCAGCGAGCTTTCAACCGAGGCGGGGGTCTGTCGCGCCAGTCCGGTCGCCAGCTGTAGCCTTGCCAGCGGCGATCGCAGCTCGTGGGAAACATCATGCAACAGCTCCTCGCGGGCGCTAACCAGCACCGACAGCCGTTCCACCATCGCATCAAAGTCGCTGGCCACCGCCGACAGCTCATCGTGGCGGCGGCGCATTTTAGGGAACAGCCGCACCGACAAGTCGCCGGTCGATACCCTGGCAAACCCTTCACGCAGCTGGCGCATCGGGCGCGTCAGGTTCCAGGCCAGGAACAGGCTGAACAGCAGGCCGCAGAAGCAGCCGACGATAAACAGCGGTTCAGGCATATTGAGAATGCTGCGCGGATGGCGGTTCATCTGGCTGTCACGGCGCAGACCGGCCACGTCGTAGCGTAGCTGATAGTAATTACCGTCGGCACCGGTCACCCATTCCACCACCTGCTGCGGAAACTCGCGGGAGGCCATTTCACGGCTGAGTTCATCCTCAGGCGCACCCGGCGGCAGAGAATCAACCTGCTGGACCGAGAAAAAGCGCCGGTCGCTATCGGGCCAGTCGATCATCATATCCCGCAGCGCTTCCGGCCCGCCGTTTTGCAGCACCGATACCGCCGAGGTCATTTGCAGATTAACGATGCGCCGGGCGGCCAGATTTTCCGGCGGCTCGCGGTGATTGCCGTACAGGCTGAAGCCCAGCCACATCAGCTGGGTAATCGCAATGTAGGTCAGCCAGAAGCCCAGCAGAATCTTCCAGAACAGGAAGCCGCGAAACCGGGAGGTCATCGGATGCGGTAGCCGATGCTGCGAACCGTTTCGATATTAATCGTATCGTTAGTCAGTGCAGCCAGCTTCTGGCGGATATTGCTGATATGAACGTCCACGCTGCGATCGTAAGCTTCGCGCGGGCGGCCGAGACCTTTTTCAGACAGTTCATCTTTTGACACCACGCGATCGGGCGCGCGCAGCAGTAAATCAAGCAGGTTGAATTCTGAGGCGGTGAGATCGAACGGTTTGTTCTGCCATTCGCTGATGCGCGTTGCCGGGTTCAGCGTCAGCTCACCCCAGCTAATCACGTCTTTGTTTTCCACTGCCGCAGGCTGTTCCTCAACGCGGCGCAGCACGGCACGCAGGCGTGCAACCAGCTCGCGCGGGTAGCAGGGTTTTGGCATATAGTCATCGGCACCCATTTCCAGGCCGATCACGCGATCGATGTTGTCCCCTTTCGCCGTCAGCATAATCACCGGCAGGCGGCTGTTCTGCCGCACCTGGCGCAGCACGTCAATCCCGCTCATATCCGGCAGCATAATATCGAGGATCATCGCACTGTATTCGCCGGACAGCGCGCCGGTTACGCCCGCTTTACCGGTCAGCACCAGCGAGGCATCAAAACCTTCGGCAATAAGATACTGGCTGAGCATGGTGCCCAGCTCAAGGTCGTCATCAACGAGTAAAATTTTCATTGGGGATCTCTTAGTGATACAGCCGCTATTTTCGCCTGTCAGAAAATAATCCGCAGCCGGTTTTACCTAATCCTTACAGTATGGCAAATCCGACAGCGAACGTACGGCGGGTTTTGAACCCCAGGATGGCAAAAGATTCCACGCGATGACAAAAAAAGCAGCGGAATCAGTACACGCCGGTGGAGAGATAACGGTCGCCGCGATCGCAGATGATTGCCACCACCACGCTGCCGGGGTTCGCCTGAGCAATACGCAGCGCACCGGCGACCGCACCGCCGGAGCTGACGCCGCAGAACACGCCTTCACGCTTTGCCAGCTGGCGCATTGTCTCTTCCGCTTCCTGCTGCGACATATCCATCACTTCATCCACCAGCTCCGGGCGGAAAATACCGGGGAGATAGGCTTCCGGCCAGCGGCGGATACCGGGAATACTGCTGCCTTCGGAAGGCTGCAGGCCAATAATTTGCACCGTTTCGCTCTGCTCTTTCAGGAAACGACTGACGCCGGTAATGGTACCGGTAGTGCCCATGCTGGAGACAAAATGCGTGACCCGGCCAGCGGTCTGCTGCCAGATTTCCGGGCCTGTGGTGCGATAGTGGCCCAGCGGGTTGTCGGCGTTATTAAACTGATCGAGCACCTTGCCCTCGCCGCGTGCCGCCATCTCGCTGGCCAGATCGCGCGCGCCCTCCATGCCCTGTTCGCGGCTGACCAGAATCAGCTCTGCGCCATAGGCGCGCATCGCCGCCTGCCGCTCGATGCTCATGTTATCGGGCATCAGCAGCTTGAGAACGTAGCCTTTCATCGCTGCAATCATCGCTAGCGCAATGCCGGTATTGCCGCTGGTCGCTTCGATCAATACGTCGCCGGGCTGGATTTCACCGCGCAGTTCGGCCTGCTGGATCATCGACAGCGCGGCCCGATCCTTCACCGATCCGGCGGGGTTATTCCCTTCCAGTTTTAGCCAGATTTCGCTGCCGTTATCCGGGCCAAGGCGCTGAAGTTTGATCAGCGGAGTATTACCAATGGTATGTTCGAGAGTGGTCAAAGTCCGGTTCCAGGCATGAAATGACAGGGGCCGGAAAAATCCAGCCCCTGTTGCTAAAAAGAGTCAGCTTAGAAAAATATCAGGCGCTTTGCGCAAAGGCAACGGGTCGCAGCGGCGTATCGCCATTATACAGACGCGCCTGCTGCAGCCCGACGAACAGACGCTCGCCACGGATCGGCGTTGACTGCTCGCCTTCCAGCACCACGGTTACCGGCTCGCTGCTCCAGCCTGCAGGCTGAACCACCAGCTGCCAGTAGTGGCCGCGCGGGCTGACTTCCAGAATCTGCACCGGCAGCGGGGTTTGCAGGCTGCTCTGGCGGCTGACATCGATTTCCCACGGGCGCAGGAACAGTTCGACTTTCCCCTGGTGCGCCGACGCATAGCCCAGCGGCCACTGATGCGCGCCAACGTGGAACTGCGAACCGTGAACTTCGCCGTCAAAGCGATTCACTTCACCAAGGAACTCCAGCACAAAGCGGGTGGCCGGATCGCGCCACACTTCGTCCGGGGTGCCGACCTGTTCGATATTGCCCTGGCTCATCACCACCACGCGATCGGCAACTTCCATCGCTTCTTCCTGGTCGTGTGTCACAAAGACGCTGGTAAACTTCAGCTCTTCATGCAGCTGACGCAGCCAGCGGCGCAGTTCTTTACGCACCTGGGCATCCAGCGCACCGAACGGCTCATCCAGCAGCAGAATTTGCGGCTCTACCGCCAGCGCGCGTGCCAGCGCCACGCGCTGTTTCTGACCGCCGGAAAGCTGGGCCGGGAAACGCCCTGCCAGATGGGAAAGCTGCACCATCTCCAGCAGACGTGTCACTTTTTGCTTAATTTCTGCCGCTGATGGACGTTCGCGGCGCGGCAGCACGGTCAGGCCGAAGGCGATGTTGTCAAACACCGTCATATGACGGAACAGGGCATAGTGCTGGAATACAAAGCCCACCTGACGGTCGCGCGCGTGAACGCGGCTAACGTCTTTACCGTGGAAGCTCAGGCGACCACTGTTCTGATTCTCCAGCCCGGCGATAATCCGCAGCAGGGTGGTTTTTCCCGAGCCTGAAGGCCCTAACAGCGCAACCATCTGCCCGGAAGGGATATCCAGGGAAATATCGTTCAGGACTTTCGTCTTACCGAAGGATTTATTGATGTTACCAATTTCAATGCTCATTATTCCCCTCCTGTTGCAGGCGGTGCTGCTGGCTTTCTAAGCGCCACTGCAGCGCACCTTTCAGAAACAGTGTGACTATCGCCATCAGGGTCAGCAATCCGGCGGCGGTAAACGCCCCCACGGTGTTGTAATCCTGATGCAGTAATTCAACTTGTAGCGGCAGCGTGTAGGTTTCGCCGCGCACAGAGCCCGAGACGACCGACACGGCACCAAATTCACCGATCGCGCGGGCGTTGGTCAGCACCACGCCGTACAGCAGCGCCCAGCGGATATTTGGCAGCGTCACGCGCCAGAACATTTTCCAGCCGGACGCACCCAGCAGCACTGCTGCTTCATCTTCATGGCTGCCCTGGCTCAGCATCACCGGCACCAGCTCGCGAACCACGAACGGACAGGTAACAAAGATGGTCACCATCGCCATCCCCTGCCAGGAGAACATCAGCTGGATGCTGTGCGCATCCAGCCAGCCGCCCACCGGGCCATTTACGCCCCAGAACAGCAGATACATCAGACCGGCAACCACTGGCGAAACGGCAAACGGAATATCAAACAGCGTCAGCAGCAGCTGGCGGCCCGGGAAGTTAAAACGCGTGACCAGCCAGGCCAGCAGCGTACCGAACACCAGGTTCACCGGCACGACGATCAGCGCAATCAGCACCGTCAGCCAGATGGAGTGCAGCATGTCGCCATCCTGCAGGTTGCTGAACGTGGCCATCAGCCCGCTGGACAGCGCTTCGGTAAAGATGGCAATCAGCGGCACCACCAGCAACAGCAGGGAGATCAGCATACCCAGCCCAATCAGAATCCACTTACCCCACTGAAAACGTGCGCGGCCCACGCCTTTAAATTCGCTTACATCCGCCATTAGTGGCCTCCCAGACGACGGCCAAAGCGGCTTTGTAAGGTGTTAATTGCAAACAGCAGCAGCAGCGACGCGGCAAGGATCACCGAGGCGATGGCGCTGGCCGCCGGATAATCAAATTCCTGCAGGCGCACGAAAATCATCAGCGAGGTGACTTCGGTTTTCCACGCGATGTTACCGGCGATAAAAATCACCGCGCCAAACTCGCCGAGGCTGCGGGTAAACGACAGCGCGGTGCCTGCCAGCAGGGCCGGAGCCACTTCCGGCAGCACCACGCGGCGGAAGCTCTGCCACGGAGTGGCGCCCAGCGTTTCGGCCGCTTCCTCGTATTCCGGGCCTAACTCCTCCAGCACCGGCTGCACCGTACGCACCACAAACGGGATGCTGGTAAAGGCCATCGCCACCGCGATGCCCAGCCAGGTGTAGGAGACTTTAATACCAAACTGCCCCAGCCACTCGCCGTACCAGCCGTTTACCGAGAACAGACCGGCCAGCGTCAGGCCCGCTACCGCCGTTGGCAGCGCAAAGGGTAAATCCATCAGGCCGTCGAGAATGGCGCGCCCTGGAAAGCGATAGCGCGTCAGGATCCACGCCATCAGCATGCCGAAAACGGCATTGAAAAGGGATGCCACGCCCGCAGCAAGCAGCGTTACTTCATAGGCCGCCACCACCTGAGGATTGGTGACCACTTCCCAATACTGCGCCAGCGTCATCTGCGACAGCTGCATCAGCAGCGCGCTGATCGGCAGCAGCAGAATTAAACAGGTGAAAAACAGGCTGCTGCCGAGGCTGATGCCAAATCCGGGCAGCACGCGCTTACTGGTTGCAAACATCCGGTTACCGCCCTGCCGCTAACAGCTTGTCCAGCTCGCCACCGTTGGCGAAGTGAACTTTCATCACCTCTTCCCAGCTGCCGAACGCATCGGAGACGCGGAACAGATCGGTCTGCGGGAAGCGGTCTTTATGCTCGGCCATCAGCTGCGGATTGTTCACCCGGTAGTAGAACTGGGTAATAATCTGCTGCGCCGCTGGCGTGTAGAGATAGTTCAGATAGGCTTTCGCCGCATCGGTGGTTTTGTTGCTTTCGGTATTTTTATCGATCCACGCCACCGGGAATTCAGCCAGAATATTGGTCTTCGGCACAATCACTTCATAACCGTCTTTTTCGTACTGATTGCGGATAGTATTCACTTCCGATTCAAAGCTGATCAGTACGTCGCCCAGACCGCGATCGACGAAGCTGGTCGTCGCGCCGCGTCCGCCGGTATCAAACACCTGAACGTTTTTCAGGAACTGCGTCATAAACTTTTCGGTTTTGGCTTTGTCTTTGCCATCGGCGCGGTCAGCCGCACCCCATGCCGCCAGATAGGTGTAGCGCGCATTCCCCGAGGTTTTCGGGTTAGGGAAAATCAGCTTAACGTCGTCACGGACCAGATCGTTCCAGTCGTGGATATTTTTAGGGTTTCCCTTACGCACCAGGAACGCCATGGTGGAGTAGAACGGTGAGCTGCTGTTCGGCAGGCGCTGCTGCCAGTCGGCCGGAATCAGCTTGCCTTTATCGTGCAGCACCTGCACGTCGGTCACCTGGTTGTAGGTCACCACATCGGCTTTCAGGCCTTGCAGAATAGCCAGCGCCTGGCGGGAAGAACCGGCATGGGACTGCTTGATGGTCAGCTTGTCGCCCGGATGCTGTTCATCCCACTGTTTTTCAAACGGTGTATTCAGGGCGGTAAATAACTCGCGAGAGACATCATAAGAACTGTTTAACAGCTCCGTGGCCTGTGCGGCACCGGCAAGCAGTAACGAGAAAGCGGTCGCGCTGACTAATTTTTTCACCGTCGGTAACGTCATGTAGCACCCTGAAGAGAGATGGAAAGGCTTACGCCTGAAGTGCCTTCAGTTTATTTATAACCCGGGTAAAAGCTGTAACGGTTTTATATACCGTTTGGTGATTTGCAAGCAGAAAACGCTATAAGGGTGTGGAATTGATTATGCAGTGGGTGGGAATACTATGCTGAAAAATGAGACTGGCGAGCACTGCGGTGAGTGGTATAAGCCCCTGCTCCAAAACACCGGGGCAGGAATCTCCCCGGCATCTGATAAAACGCTGTAGCCGATGCGTGCGGGCAGCGGCAAGCCACATGACAACAATCTTTATCCGGCGCAGCGTAAAGCAACGGTGCTGGAGTCAATACGGGTTACAGCGCGGCCAGCTGCGGCAGTGAAGGCGCGTAGAAGTAGCTGCCGGTCAAGGGTTTAGTGAAGCGCAGCATCGCATCATACTTGCCGTCCGCTTCGCCGAACATGCTCAGCAGCTGCTGTTCAATGTTATACAGCGTCGCGCAGTAGGCAAGGAAGAACAGGCCGTGAACGCCGCTGGCGGTGCCGTAGGGCAGGCTCTGGCGCAAAATTTTCAGCCCCTTGCCCTCTTCTTTCAGATCCACGCGCGCCACGTGTGAGGTCGCAGGCCGGGCATCGCCCTCCAGCTCTTCGTTACTCTCTTTGGTGCGGCCAATAATCTGCTCCTGTTTTTCCACCGCCAGGCGGTTAAACATTTTCAGATTGTGCTGCCAGCGCTGGCTGAGGACGTAGCTGCCGCCGGCGTTTTCGCCGCTGGCAATAATCGCCACCGCTTCACGCTGCTCACCCTGCGGGTTTTCTGTGCCGTCAACGAAGCCGCTGAGGTCCCGCTCTTCCACCCAGCGGAAGCCGTGAGTTTCCTCTTCAATACGGATCGCGTCGCCAAAGGCGGCCAGCGCGGCCTGCGCCAGGCTGAAATTCACATCGTGGCGCAGCGACTGAATATGAATCAGCATGTCGCGCTGGGTGGCGGGCGCAATGCCTTTACCCAACGGCTGAAAATCCTTCAGCTCAGCGGTGCTGTTGGTCGGATTGAGGTCGTTCCACAGGCCGCTGCCGAAGGCAATGACCGCGCCAAGACCGGCGTCGGGGTAACGCTGTTGCAGCAGTGACAGCTGCTGGAGGAAAAGATGGCTGCCGCTGCGGATCGCGGCAATATCACCCTGGCACATCGCTTCAATGTAGATAGCAAAACGGCGGTGTTCTAACAAAATCCCGCTCTGAAAATCGGACATACTGTAAACTCCTGGCTCTCAGGTTATATCTGGTCGGTTTTTACGCCAGTATGATACCTGAAGCCTGCGCCAGGAGCCTGCTTAAGCGCAAGATAATTGTGGTTTTAGTCGGCGTTCTGGCTGTGCCAGATAATTTTGCTGACCGTCCAGTTTTTCAGCGTGTCATCCGACGGCATCAGCCCTTCCGGCCCGCGCCAGTCGCCGCTGAACACATAGCTGATATGCTGGCTGTTTGGCGCACGGCATTCCACGCCATCGCGGTCCGCACCGGTACCCTTTTTACAGGACTCAAAGGCTTTGCTGTACAGGTCGCTGAAGCGGGTGCCAATCTTCACGCCGCTGTCGGTTGCCACGTCTTTATCCATGACCTCAACGCGATTAACGGTGGTACGACCACTCAGCTCCATCTGTACCTGCTTGCTGTCATCCAGCGCCTGCCAGAAAGACACCACGCTGCCATCGACCATGCGCATACCGTTTCTCAGCGTATATTGCCCCTTCAGGCCGTCTTCAATGGCTTTCTGCTGCAGCAGCGTGCTGCCGTTAACACCACCCACACCCTGCTCGGCGATCTGAAGAGAGGAACCAAACCAGTTCACGGGATTTAGCCCGGACCATGACCAGGAAACGGGGTTCCACCAGGTGGACTGACTGGCGCTGCCCGTTTGACTGCCGGAGCCGGCACAGCCAGCCAGTAACACAGTGGCGATCAGTAGCGCCGGGCGAAAATTATTCATTACAACTCCTGGTATCAGTAGCAAAACGTCCGAACTGCTTTGAGTCGCGGATCGCCAAAAAGTTTAACCCGCAGGATGGATGACGCTACTGATTGTGCTCTGGATCAAAACAGTCGGCCAGCCGACGCTCGCGCCACAGGGCAAGCAAGCCCAGCAGATCGAGCAGGGAGACAAACAGCACCAGCGGTGAGGTTTGCTCATCCTGCTGCCACAGCGACACGCCCTGTATTACAAGCATCACTGCCAGCGTCGCCATCAGCACCCAGCGCCATGCCTGCCAGAGGCGCGGCAGCCGCTGGCGGTAGCCGGTCAGCAGCAGGCCCACCGCCGCCGGGCCACCCAGCGCAAGGCCAAGCCAAAAGGTGTGGGTATCAGGGTAGAACAGCTCCAGCAGCGCGGCTCCCTGCTGGCGCGACGCTCCGGCCATCACGAACAGCACCCATGTGCGCGCCTGTAATAATAGAATCGTCCAGAAACTCAGCGGCAGACGCAGCTGGCCACGAGCATCGTAGTCATCGGGAGTGTATTTGAGCATAGTCTTCAAGATGGTGACGTAACGGTAGCCGCCGGGCACATACTGCCCGGCGACAATAAGACGGGGTTAATCAGTACTCACGATCTTCAATAAGTCGTTTCCCCAGCAGCACGCTGTCGACGGTTTCGTAGTCCAGTTTTTCGTAAAAGCCCTGCACCGCGTCATTTTCTTCCCGCACCATTACGTGGATCTTCGGGCAGCCGCGCGCAATCAGCTTCTTCTCAAGTCGGTTAATCAGCGCGTTGGCAAAGCCGCGCCCCTGGTAATCAGGATGAACGCCAAGATAGTAGGCTGAACCGCGATGTCCATCGTAGCCGCCCATAATTGAGCCAACGATTTCACCGCCGACCACCGCTACCAGGAATAAATCCGGGTCGTGGTTCTGTTTACGTTCGATATCCATTTCCGGATCGTTCCAGGGACGTAACAAATCGCAACGCTCCCAGAGGGTAATCACTTCTTCAAAATCTTCCTGCCGAAATACGCGGATTTCCATGGGAATAGACCTAAGGTTAAGCATAATCTGCTGATTATCACGCATTCTTCTGCTGGTGCAAGTCTGACGATTGCGTACGGAGAAAAAAAGAATAAAAACGTCATTAGCATACTGAAATAAAAAGTAAAAAGATGAAATAGCTCCTTTCTCGCCGCCCGGTCACTGTTACGATATAACAATAAGCACTTTTTGCTTCAGGATTATCTTATGAAAAAGATTCTTCAGCTCCGGCCGCTCAGCTCACGTCGGCAGTTCATCCTTTCCAGCCTGGCACTGATGCTGATGGCACGCAAATCAGCGCTGGCAAAAGAGGAAGATGTCACTCTTAGAGTCACTCCCCGCGTGCAGGGCACGGCGGCTTCGCCTCATCCTCCACGACCTGCCACCGGCAAAAAAATTGTAATGATCGATCCGGGCCACGGCGGAATTGATTCCGGTGCGGTGGGACAGGAAGGATCGGAAGAGAAACATATCGTGCTGGAAATCGCTAACCACATTCGCCATCTGCTGAGCGAACATCCGCATATTGATGTACGCCTGACGCGTGAAACCGACCACTTTATCCCCCTCGGCGAGCGGGTGGAGATCGCCCACCAGCACGGCGCGGATCTGTTTATGTCGGTCCACGCCGACGGCTTTACCAGCCCGGTAGCTAACGGTGCCTCGGTGTTTGCCCTCTCCAATCGCGGAGCCAGCAGCACCATGGCGAAGTATCTGTCGGAAAAAGAGAACGCCGCTGATAACGTCGGCGGCGTGGAGGTGGCGACCAAAGACCGTTATTTGCAGCAGGTGCTGTTCGATCTGGTACAGACCGACACCATTAAAAACAGCCTGACGCTGGGTAAGCACGTGTTGAATCAGATCCGCCCGATGCACCACCTGCACAGTCAGCACACCGAGCAGGCGGCGTTTGCCGTGCTGAAATCCCCTTCTATTCCTTCCGTGCTGGTTGAAACCTCGTTTATCACCAACCCGCAGGAGGAAAAGCTGCTGGGGACCACCGCGTTCCGTCAGAAGATCGCCGGTGCGATCGCCAATGGTATTGTCAGCTTTTTTAATGAGTATGATGCGGGCAGACGGATGGGCTGAGGTATACTCCGTCGGTCTTTTCGTTAAGAAGGTTAACTCATGAACGTACCTGATATCGCCGTGGTCAAACGGTTCCTGCTGGAACTGCAGGATAACATCTGCCAGCAGCTGTCCCTGGCGGACGGAAGCGCCAGCTTCACCGAAGACAGCTGGGAGCGCCCCGGCGGCGGCGGCGGGCGCAGCCGCGTTCTGCGTAACGGCAGCGTTTTTGAGCAGGCCGGGGTTAACTTCTCACACGTTCACGGCGATGCGATGCCCGCTTCGGCTACCGCTCATCGCCCTGAGCTGGCGGGGCGCAGTTTCGAAGCGCTGGGCGTATCGCTGGTGATCCACCCGGAAAATCCGTACGTGCCAACCAGCCACGCCAACGTGCGCTTTTTTATTGCGGAAAAACCGGGCGCGGACCCGGTCTGGTGGTTTGGCGGTGGCTTCGATCTGACCCCGTTCTACGGTTTCAAAGAGGATGCGCTGCACTGGCATCAGACCGCCTTCGATCTGTGCCAGCCGTTTGGTGAAGACGTCTATCCCCGCTACAAGAAGTGGTGCGACGATTACTTCTATCTGAAGCACCGCGACGAGCAGCGCGGCATCGGCGGCCTGTTCTTTGACGATCTGAACACACCGGACTTCGACCACAGCTTCCGCTTTATGCAGGCCGTGGGCACCGGCTTCCTGGACGCCTACCTGCCGATTGTTGCGCGCCGTAAAACGCTGCCGTGGGGCGAGCGCGAACGCCAGTTCCAGCTCTATCGCCGTGGCCGCTACGTGGAATTTAATCTGGTGTGGGATCGCGGAACGCTGTTCGGCCTGCAAACCGGCGGGCGTACGGAATCCATTCTGATGTCGATGCCGCCGCTGGTGCGCTGGGAATATGACTATCAGCCCACCGATGACAGCCCGGAGGCCGCACTGTATCGCGACTTCCTGCCGGTGAAAGACTGGCTTTAACGTTACGAAATGATTGAATAGCGGCAATAGCGGGGGCCGACAAAAATACCGCCGATTCTGTCGGCCCCCGTCCGTACCGTACGTCCGGAAGTGTTGATTAACCGCTTACAGCGGTGCCGTCTGGGCTTCCACCACCGCCAGTGCCACCATGTTCACAATGCGCCGCACCGACGAGATCGGCGTCAGCACGTGTACCGGTTTAGCGATGCCCATCAGTACCGGCCCCACCGTCACGCCGTCCGAACAGGAAACGCGCAGCAGGTTGTAGCTGATTCGCGCCGCTTCGACGTTAGGCATAATCAGGATGTTTGCCGCGCCTTTCAGCGGGCTATCCGGCATCAGATCGTTGCGGATACTCTCCACCAGTGCGGCATCACCATGCATTTCACCATCAATCTCCAGATCCGGCGCGCGCGCCTTCACCAGTTCTAGCGTTTCACGCATTTTGCAGGCCGCCGGCGCGTTGGAGGTGCCAAAGCTGGAGTGGGACAGCAGCGCCACCTTCGGCTCAATCCCGAAGCGGCGCACGGTTTCAGCCGCCATGAGCGTCAGCTCGGCAAGCTGCTCCGGCGTCGGGTCTTCATTGACGTAAGTGTCGGCAATAAAAGTATTTCCGCTCGGCAGCTCCAGCGCGTTCATCGCCCCGGCAACCTTGACGTCACCACGGAAGCCAAACAGTTTTTCCACCACCGCATAGTGCTCTTTATAGTCGCCGATGGTGCCGCAGATCAGCGCATCCGCTTCACCGCGATGTACCATAATGGCACCGATTAACGTCGGATTACCGATAACGGCACGCTGTGCCTGCTGCGGAGAAACGCCACGACGCTTCATAATCTGGTAATACTCGTTCCAGTATTCTTTAAAGCGCGGATCGGACTCATTGTTGACCACTTCAAAATCTTTACCCAGCTCGATTTTCAGCCCCAGCTTTTGCAGACGCATTTCAATCACGCTCGGGCGACCAATCAGAATCGGTTTCGCCAGACCCAGGGTGACCAGCTCCTGAGTGGCGTGCAGTACCCGCGCCTCTTCGCCTTCGGCCAGCACCACGCGTTTCGGATCTTTCCGCGCCTGCGAGAACACCGGCTTCATAAACAGATTGGTTTTATAAACAAACTCGGTGAGTTTTTCGCGGTAGGCGTCGAAGTCGGCGATCGGCCTGCGCGCCACGCCGGAGTCCATCGCCGCTTTAGCCACAGCCGGTGCGATCTGCACAATCAGACGTGGATCGAACGGTTTCGGGATCAGATATTCAGGACCAAAAGTCAGTTCCTGATCGCCATAGGCCGAGGCCACGACGTCGCTTTGCTCCGCCAGCGCCAGATCGGCAATGGCGTGAACCGCCGCCAGCTTCATCTCTTCATTAATTGCCGTGGCACCGACATCCAGCGCGCCGCGGAAGATAAACGGGAAGCATAGAACGTTGTTCACCTGGTTAGGATAATCCGAACGGCCGGTGCAGATAATCGCGTCCGGGCGTACTTCCTTCGCCAGCGGCGGCAGAATTTCCGGCTCCGGGTTAGCCAGCGCGAGGATCAGCGGATCGCGCGCCATTTTTTTCACCATTTCCGGCGTCATCACTTTCGGGCCGGAGCAGCCGAGGAAAATATCGGCATCGGCGATCACATCGTCCAGCGTACGCTTGCCGCTATCCACTACCGCATAGGCCGCTTTGGTTTCGGCCATATTGGCCTCACGCCCCTGATAGATAACGCCTTTTGAGTCGCAGACCACGATATTGTGTTTCTGCATACCCAGCGCCACCAGCAGGTTCATACAGGCGATTGCCGATGCACCAGCGCCGGAAACCACCAGCCGCACGTCTGAAATGGTCTTTTTCACCACCCGCAGGCCGTTCAGCACCGCAGCGGTACAGATGATAGCAGTACCGTGCTGATCGTCATGGAACACCGGAATTTTCATCCGCTCGCGCAGCTTCTGCTCGATGTAGAAACACTCCGGCGCTTTAATATCTTCCAGATTGATCCCGCCAAAGGTCGGCTCCAGCGCCGCCACCACGTCAATGAGTTTATCCGGGTCCAGCTCATCGACTTCGATATCAAAAACATCAATACCGGCGAACTTTTTAAACAACACGCCCTTCCCTTCCATCACCGGCTTACTGGCCAGCGCGCCAATATTGCCCAGCCCCAGCACCGCTGTACCGTTGGAAATGACCGCGACAAGGTTCGCGCGGGCGGTGTACTTATCCGCCGCCTGCGGGTCCTCGGCGATTTCCAGGCACGGAGCCGCCACGCCGGGCGAATAGGCCAGAGCCAAGTCGCGCTGCGTTGCCAGCGGTTTAGTCGGGGAAACCTGAATTTTGCCCGGAACGGGGAACTGATGAAAATCGAGCGCACTCTGTTTTAACTGGTCGTCCATTAACGCGTTCCTTTTTCTGTAGGTACAAACGTCCCAGTATAGAAGTGGCAACGCAGGGAAAAACTTGAGGCAGCCCACATCGTTGACACGGAGCAATCGGAAAAACAGGCAGTTCGTGCGTTAAAGGAGAGGTATGACAGCGGACCGTCTGGTTCAGTCCGCCGGGGCAGCAGGTTATTTGGTCATATTTAGTAAGGTACGGATATTCTGCGCCGTGGTGGCGATAATATCGATGGCACCGGTTCGCAGCGCGCCGAGGATCGCCATGGCTTTGGTATTTTCCGAGGCAATCGCAATCACGCAGGGGATCTTGCGCAGCTCCTCAATGCTCAGGCCAATCACCCGATCGTTCATCACCGTATCGACATGCTGACCCTGCGCGTTGAAAAAGTCGTATCCGGCCACATCACCGATCACCCCCTGATTCAGGCTGGCGTCGATAATCTCATGAGGCGTAAACCAGCCAAGTTTCACCATATAGCTGTTTTCGTTCATATCGCCGATACCCACCAGCGCCACATCCGCCTTGCGGGCGCGGTCCAGCGTCTCTTTGATGGTCCCGTTTTGCATAAAGGCGTCTTTAAGCGCGCGGTTTTCCACATAGGCCGGGGCGTACAGCGTTTCGCTAATGCCGCCGAATTTTTTCGCCAGACGGCGGCTGATATGGTCGGCGTTAATCGCATCACCGGGGCGATGAGTCCCACCAATACCGCTGATGAAGTGGCAGTTGCGGGTCGGTACGCTGCCGGGATGATCGGCAACGGCGGCGACGTTGCGCCCCTGCCCTACCGCCACCACCGCGTTGTCTTTTAAGGTTTGCGAAAGGTGCATGGCGACCAGCGCGGCAACCTGCCGCCGCTGCTCTTCGTCATCGTGATGGTCGAGTGCGATCAGCGCGCGCTGGAGCGAAAAACGCTCCAGCAGCTGCTGCTCCAGCCGGGTACTGAACACCGGATGGTAGCGCACGTTGATCTCCACAATGCCTTCTTCTTTTGCACGCTTTAACAGACGCCCGACCTTGATGCGGGAGATACCAAACTTTCGCGCAATCTCTTCCTGGGTAATCTCGTCCTGATAATAAGCGACGGCAATTTCCGTCAGCAGTTCGGTATCCTGAGATAGCGTGTTTTTTTCCATCCGGGCAGTCGTCTCTCTGTCTGAGTCGTGCTGTTTGGGCAGGAGTCTTCCTGCCGCGATCGATGTCAATTATCACATAAGGAGCGGCATACGGCCGCTCCTTATGCGCCTGACGGGCTGCTAATTTATACCATTTTACCGCACGAGCAGGTCGGATTTTTCTTGCCGCAGCACTCAGGCCGTCTCCGCCAACAGCTGCTGCTGTGCGCTGGCCGCCATCTGTTCCAGCAGCAGGCAGCAGGATACCGCGCCGGCATCCAGCACCCCGCGCGAACGCTCACCCAGACGGCTAGCGCGGCCAATCTTCGCCACCAGATCTTTTGTCGAATCGCGCCCCTGACGGGCAGCGTTGCGAATCGCCTGCAGCATCACAGTATAGCCCTCATCCGCCCGCTGCTCGGCGATCTCAACCGCCGGGATCAGCGTGTCCATCAGGCACTTATCGCCCACGCCCGCCTCGCTGATATCCTGCAGCTCGGTCAGCCCCGCCCGCAGCATAGCGGCAAAATCGTTGGCCGTCAGGGCGGATTTGCTGCGAATGTTATCGGCCATTCCCATAAAGAAGCTGCCGTACAGCGGCCCCATCGATCCGCCAATCCCCTCCATCAACGCGTCGGAGAGCGTATCAAAGGCCTCCGCCAGCGACTGCCGTTCATTCAGCTGTTCGCCACAAAGGGTAAAACCTTTCGCCATATTGATGCCGTGATCGCCATCGCCGATGGCACCGTCAATTTCGCTCAGATAGTCGCGATTGCTTTTAATCACCGTCACCAGTTCGCTGACCAGCTGGCTGCCGTGCTGCGTTGAAAGTTGCGTCATCATCTTATTCTCCCTGCATCAGGCCAGGTGCCTGAGTCGGCAGGTCCACCAGCTTTTTCAGTTCATCATCAAGCGTCATCACCGTTAGCGTGACGCCCATCATTTCCAGCGAGGTAAAGTAGTTGCCGACCAGCGCGCGATGAACGCGAATGCCTTTTTCAGTCAGCAACTTTTCCACTTCCGCATAGTAGATATACAGCTCCATCACCGGGGTTGCGCCCAGGCCAGAGACCAGTACCACCACTTCCGACGGTGGTGAAGCGACCTGCTCGGCAAGCACGAAGTTCAGCATAGTGGCAGCCATCTCTTTCGCGCTCTGGGTCGGGATCACTTCAATACCCGGCTCGCCGTGGTGGCCGATACCGATCTCCATCGTGCCGGGCTCGATATGAAAGTTGGGTTTACCCACTGCCGGGATCGTGCAGGAGCTGAGGCCCGCGCCAATCGAGCGACAGCGGTCAATGGCCTTCTGCGCCACGGCGATCACACCGTCCAGATCGTATCCCTGCGCCGCCGCCGCCGCGCCCACTTTCCACATCAGTATTTCGCCCGCCACGCCGCGACGCCTTTCGATTTCGCTAACCGGGGCGGATGCCACATCGTCGTTCGCCACCACGGTTTTGACAGTAATACCGGCGGCGGTGGCTTTTTTAATCGCCATCTTAACGTTCATGTTATCGCCCGCGTAGTTGCCGTACAGACAGGCCACGCCCGCGCCGCCGTCCGCCGCTTTAAACGCGTCGAGGAAAGCGCCCGCCGTCGGCGAAGAAAACACCTCGCCAATCGCCACCGCGTCCAGCATGTTTTTCCCCATGTAGCCAAGGAATGCCGGCTCATGGCCGGAGCCGCCGCCGGTCACCACGCCGACTTTGCCCGCAATCGGAGCCTGTGGGCGCTTAAGCACCCGAGGATTGTCGGTCGCCTGATAAATGGCCGGATGGGCTTTCAGGTATCCCTGGATAGCGTCCTCTACAACATAATCAGGATCGTTAATAATGCGATTCATCTGTCACTCCTGTTAGCAAAATTCTGACTTCAGCAAATGGTAAAGCCGCCATCGACCACCACGTTGGCCCCGTTCATCATTGCCGCACCCGGACTGGCAAGGAACAGCGCCGTAGCAGCAATGTGCGCTGGCTCCGCAAACCGACGCAGCGGGATCTGTTTTTTATGCGCTTCTCCGGCTTCACCGGCCCAGGCCTTTGCCCCCAGTTCGGTCAACACCACCGTTGGCGAAATGGCATTGACGTTAATGTTGTGCGGCCCCCACTCGAGCGCCAGCACCTGAGTCAGCCCAACCACCGCCGCTTTACTGGCGCAGTAGGCCAGATGCTGGGGCAGCGCCACCACGCTGGCCTGCGAGGCCATATTGATAATGTTGCCGCTTTTCTGCCGCAGGAAATGCTGGCCTGCCGCCTGTGAAACCAGGAAGGTCCCCTTCAGATTGATATCCAGCGTGCGGTCCCACGCTTCCTCGCTCAACGTCTCAGCGGGGGCCAGCAGTGCCACGCCCGCACAGTTCACCGCAATATCCAGCCTGCCAAAATGCGCCACGGTCCGTTCAACGGCCTGATAAACCGCTGTGCGGCTGGTGACATCAACCGCCAGGCCGATTGCCCGCTGTGGGTCCAGCGCGTTGGCCACGTCGGCGACCGTTGGATCGCGATCGAAAAGTGCGACGCGGGCACCATGCTGTAAAAAACACTCGGCGATAGCGTGGCCGATTCCCGCTGCGCCGCCGGTGATAAGGGCTACTTTGCCCGTCAGTTCTGTGCTCATCAGAGTGCTCCTTTCTGTTTGATTAAGCGGGTGTTGCCGCTGTCCGCAGACGCATCCCCCGCTGGCAGAGTGACAAATTTCATCAGCACCGCCGCCAGCAGATAGAGGCCGGTATAAATCCAGATCACCCCGGCGGCACCAAACGGACCAATAAACAAGCCGACGACCGCCGGGCCAACAAAGGTGCTTAACCCGGCACCCAGATTAAGAATCGACATCGCTGCACCTTTATTTTCCGGTGCCAGCGACGGCATCAGAGCGGAGAGAGGGACGAACGCGGCCAGGCAGGCCCCGAACAGTCCGGCGATGACGATGGTGGCCAGATAGTTCGCTCCCAGCCACTGCGGCATATAGAAGAACAGTACGGTGGTAATCGCGCAGCCGATGCAGCCGAACCACATCACCACGTTGCGCCAGCCGAGGCCGTCGCTGATGATGCCAAACAGCAGGTTGAAGATGATATTGACGCCCCACAGCGCGGCGTACATATGCAGCCAGTCGGTGCGGGTAAAGCCAAAATCCATCATGTAGGTTGGCATAAACACCACGAAGCCGTAGGCCGCCGAGGTATTAATGGTGCGGACAATACCACCCAGCCCGATTTTTGGATTTTCAAAGGCAATGGTGATGCCCTTCAGCACATAGGCCAGCGTCGGCTTTTCTCGCTGCGCTTCCGACTCATCTTTCCCACGATTGAGGAACAGTGCGATCGTTGCGCCCAGCATCACAAAGATCAGCGCACTCCACAGGGTATGGATTTCACCCAAAATCGGCAGCGCGATACTGGAGTACAGCACGCCGAGCACGCTCAGCCCGCCGCTGTAGACGAACCAGAAGATGCCTACGGCTGAACCCAGCCTTTCGCGCGGAGCCTCGTAGGCCACCCAGACCAGGAAGCCGTAGGCAAACAGCGGGTAACCCAGACCGCGAAGCGCGTAGGTAGGGATCATGGTCATCAGGTGATTGCTCGGCAGACCAATGGTCAGAAACAGTACCGAACCGATCATAAACAGCACCAGCCCCACCAGCATCACACGCTTTGCGGTATAGATTTCAGCCAGCACGCCGGAGAACCAGGCGGCAATCGCGGCGGCAAAACCATAAACGCTGAACAGCAGCGCAGACTGCTGCACGCTCAGCCCTTTTTCAATCAGGTAAGGCGAAAGCCATCCCTGCTCCAGCCCTTCGCCCATCATAAAAATCAGTACGCCCGCGTAGCCCAGCATCAGCTTGGGCGACAGCCCCGTACGCGCAATCATTCGTTGTAACATTGTATCCTCCCGGTGTTGTCTTCAGGAGGTGCGCCCGGCGTAGACCAGGACTGCCGCACCCGCCAGGCCTGGATCAGAGATTTGGATTGAGTACCACTTTGATTGAATCAACGCCGCGCTTCATCAGGTCGAACCCTTCAGCGAAACGTTCCAGCGGTAGCGTATGGGTGACCACACCTTCGGTCGGCAGCGATCCATCTGCGATGCCGCTGATGACCAGCGGGTAACAGTAAGGTCCAAGATGTGAACCGAGGAGATCCAGTTCTTTACGGTCGCTGATAATGCTCCAGTCGACGCTGACCGGATCTTTAAACACCGAGAACTCCACGAAAGTGCCGAGCTTGCGGATCATCGTCAGCCCCTGTTCTACCGACTTCGCGGCACCGGTTGCCTCGATGTAAATATCGCAGCCGTAGCCCTCGGTCATCTCTTTGACGATTTTTATCGCGTCCTCCCGCGCGGGGTTAATCACCAGATCGGCGCCGAAGGTTTTCGCAAGCTCAAGGCGACGATCGGAGAGGTCCAGCACCACCAGTTTCTCCGCACCGGATTTTTTAATCGCGCCGATCATCCCCAGCCCCAGCGTGCCCGCCCCGGCCAGCACCACCACATCACCCAACTTGATATTGGCGCGCTGCACGGCATGAAGTGAACAAGCGTATGGCTCGATCAGGATGGCTTTTTCAATCGGCAGATCCGCAGGCACCGCGTAGTTAATAGCCTCTTTGGTAAACTTCATGTACTGCGCCATGCCGCCGTTGACGTTGTTCTGAAAGCCGTAAAGATCGTGTTTTTCACACATCCAGTACTGGCCGCGATTGCAGAAGCGGCATTCCCAGCACGGTACGATCTGCTCGGAGATCACCCGATCGCCGAGGTTAAATTCCGTGACTTCATCACCCAGCGCCACAACGTGAGCAATAAACTCATGGCCCGGGATCATCGGCGCTTTGATATAGGCTGGCTGCTTTTCATCCCCCCAGAAGCTCGGTGCACCTTCATAGGCTTTAACGTCGCCCGCGCAGATACCGCAGGCTTCAACTTTTACCAGGATTTCCTTCGGCCCGATGGTGGGCACATCCACTTCCTCAAGCCGATAATCCCCCGGTGCGTAGGCTACAACCGCTTTCATTCGCTGCGGGATATCCGCGACGCTTCGGCTCTGTTCTGTACATGTCTGGCACATAATCCGTCTCCGCTTATTGATCATTTGAACATGCATTGATTAAATGAACAGTACGCATAGCGTGCAAGGAAGCCAACAACCGAAGATGAAAACTGTGACGAGCGTCGTGCAACGGAATTTTTAGCCGTTAAACACCCTCACAAATCTAAATTAGTGTGATCAATCCCTCTTTTAATTTTTAATATCGCTTAAAACACATCAATCATATGAACACGTATTGAACATTTGTAATTTTGCGCATAGGGTAAGCAAAGCGGTGGGCACGATCCGCCGGATCGCCGGCCACTTTCGTCACCTTCTTTTGGAGATCTGCTATGCTTTCTATTGCAATTGGCGCTGATGATGCCGCCATTGAGTTGAAAAATGCCTTAATTGATTATCTTCACCAGTCCGGCTTTACTACCGCTGATTACAGCGCTGATGCGCAGCACGAAGGCGGATGTGCCTATCCGGATATTGCCTGGACGGTGGCACAAGCCATCAAAAATGGCCGTCACCAGCGTGGCATTCTCGTGTGTGGTACAGGCATTGGAATGAGCATCACAGCAAATAAAGTACCTGGTATTCGTGCCGCGCAGTGCCACGATACGTACTCCGCAGAACGCGCTCGTAAAAGTAACGACGCGCAAATCATTACCTTAGGTGCCCGGGTTATCGGGGCCGAACTGGCAAAATCGATTCTTGCAGCATGGCTCAATGCGGAATTTGAAGGCGGACGCTCAGCGCCAAAAGTTGAAAAAATAGGCTATTACGAACAGCTCAAAAGTTCGTAAATGACAGGTGAATTGCCTGCAGGCCCCGGTATACGCGGCCTGCGGTGAACCATTGGGCAGGCCCATTGCAACAATCAGAAAAAGCGCATTCCAGTTCAATCCTGCCTGATGCACTGTGATCCGCCTGAGATTATTTCGCAACAACCGCAGTACCCCCGCGGTTCAGAAACGCACTGGGCGCATCTGTTACCGGCTGTCGGGTACAAGATTGCTTACAAGGAGCTTAGACAGATGAATCAGCTAGACGCACTAAAACAGTACACCACGGTAGTGGCAGACAGCGGCGACATTGAATCGATCCGCAACTATCACCCGGAAGATGCGACTACCAATCCGTCTCTTATTCTTAAAGCCTCCGGGCTCGATTCCTACAAACATCTGATCACCGACGCCATCGATTACGCCAAAAAACAGGGCGGCAGCAAAGAAACCCAGATTATCAACGCCAGCGATAAAGTCGCCGTGAATCTCGGTCTGGAAATTTTGAAAAGCGTGCCGGGCCGCGTCTCTACCGAGGTTGATGCCAGGCTGTCTTTCGATCGCGGTATGTGCGTGACCAAAGCGGAAAAGCTGGTAAGAATGTATGAGGAACACGGCATCGACCGCTCGCGGATTCTGATCAAGCTGGCCTCTACCTGGGAAGGGATTAAAGCGGCTGAAGAGCTGGAAAAAAACGGCATTCAGTGCAACCTGACACTGCTGTTTTCATTTGCCCAGGCGCGTGCCTGTGCCGAAGCCGGCGTATTCCTGATCTCCCCGTTCGTGGGCCGTATTTATGACTGGTACAACAGCCGTCAACCGCTTGATCCCTATGTGGTTGATGAAGATCCGGGCGTTAAATCCGTTCGCAGCATCTACGAGTATTATAAGCAGCACCGCTATGACACGGTGATAATGGGAGCCAGCTTCCGTAAGACCGAGCAAATTCTGGCGCTGGCGGGCTGCGATCGCCTGACCATTTCCCCTAATCTGCTGGAAGAACTCCAGGCCAGCACCGCGCCGGTTGAACGTAAGCTCACGCCGTCAACCGAAGCCTTCCACCAGCCTGCGCCGCTTTCCGAAGCGGAGTTCCGCTGGCAGCACAATCAGGACCCCATGGCGGTAGAGAAACTGGCTGAAGGTATCCGCCAGTTCGCCGTTGACCAGCAAAAGCTGGAAGACGTGCTGGCCGCCAAACTGTAATTCCTCAGCCAACCCTTTCCATCATCAGGGCGGATTTCCAATCCGCCCTCTGCACTTCGGGAGAAGATATGTCTTCACGTAGAGAACTGGCAAATGCCATCCGCGCCCTGAGCATGGACGCCGTACAAAAAGCAAAATCCGGCCACCCCGGCGCACCGATGGGCATGGCGGATATTGCAGAAGTGCTGTGGCGCGACTTCCTGCATCACAACCCGGCCAATCCCGCCTGGGCCGATCGCGATCGTTTTATTCTCTCCAACGGCCACGCCTCCATGCTGCTATACAGCCTGCTGCATCTCACCGGTTATGACCTGCCGATGGAAGAGTTAAAGAACTTCCGTCAGCTGCATTCAAAAACCCCGGGCCATCCCGAAATTGGCTATACTCCGGGCGTTGAAACCACCACCGGGCCGTTGGGCCAGGGGCTGGCCAATGCGGTGGGACTGGCGATTGCCGAACGCACGCTGGCGGCGCAGTTTAACCGCCCCGATCATCAGATTGTTGACCACTTTACCTATGTGTTTATGGGCGATGGCTGCCTGATGGAAGGCATCTCTCATGAAGTCAGTTCTCTGGCCGGTACGCTGGGGCTGGGCAAGCTGATTGGTTTTTACGACCACAACGGCATTTCCATTGATGGTGAAACGGACGGCTGGTTCACCGATGATACGGCGAAGCGCTTCGAAGCCTATCACTGGCACGTGATCCACGATATTGACGGACATAATCCTGAAGCGATCTCCGCCGCGATTAAAGAAGCCCAAAGCGTGACTGACAAACCGTCACTGATTATCTGTAAAACGATTATCGGTTTCGGCTCGCCAAATAAAGCCGGTAAGGAAGAATCCCACGGTGCAGCCCTGGGTGAAGAAGAAGTGGCTTTAACGCGGAAAGAGCTGGGCTGGAATTATCCACCTTTCGAGATCCCGAAAGATATTTATGCGCAGTGGGATGCGAAACAGGCCGGTGCCGAGCGTGAAAAAGCCTGGAATACCCGGTTCAATGCCTATAAAGCCGCGTATCCGGAACTGGCCACGGAATACAGTCGCCGAATGAGCGGCGGTATGCCGGAAAACTGGGAAGCCGAAACGCAGAAATATATTCAGCAGTTGCAGGATAATCCGCAGAAAATTGCCAGCCGTAAGGCCTCGCAGAATGCGCTGGAAGCCTATGGCCCGCTGCTGAAAGAATTCTTAGGCGGCTCTGCCGACCTTGCGCCGAGTAATCTGACTATCTGGTCGGGTTCAAAATCGATTAAGGATGACAGCGCAGGTAACTATATTCACTACGGCGTACGTGAGTTCGGCATGACGGCGATTGCCAACGGCATCGCCCACCACGGTGGTTTTATTCCCTACACCGCCACCTTCCTGATGTTTGTTGAATACGCCCGTAATGCGGTGCGTATGGCGGCCTTAATGAAGGCACGGCAGGTTCTGGTTTATACCCACGATTCCATCGGGCTGGGTGAAGATGGCCCAACCCACCAGCCGGTTGAACAGCTGGCCAGCCTGCGCGTAACGCCAAACATGAGCGTCTGGCGCCCCTGCGATCAGGTTGAAACTGCGGTGGCATGGAAACACGCCGTTGAGCGCCATAATGGCCCGACCGCGCTGATCCTGTCCAGGCAGAATCTGGCCCAGCCTGCGCGCAGCAAGGCTCAGCTGGAGAATATTTCACGCGGGGGTTACATCCTGAAAGACAGTGACGGTACGCCGGAAGTGATTCTGATTGCTACGGGTTCCGAAGTGGAGATCACCCTGGGCGCGGCTGAGAAGCTGACCGCCAGCGGGCATAAGGTGCGGGTGGTTTCTCTGCCCTCCACCGATTTGTTCGATGCGCAGGATGCGGCCTATCGCGAGTCGGTGCTGCCGTCCAATGTGACCGCTCGCGTGGCGGTTGAAGCCGGGATTGCCGATTACTGGTTTAAGTATGTTGGCCTGCACGGGGCGATTGTTGGGATGACCAGTTTTGGCGAGTCCGCCCCGGCTGAGAAGCTGTTTGCCGAGTTCGGTTTCACGGTGGAGAATATTGTCAGCCATGCTGAGGCGCTGTTGAAACCGCATTGATGTGAGGTTGCGAGGAGTGGCATTGCGTGCCTGGTCGTTTGCAAAGTCTGGGATTAGCGCAGGTGGGCTGTGCCCCCGTTCGAGCGGGTCCTCGCGCCACTTGCGCGGTACCCTCACTCCGATCGTCAGCCTTATCGGACCGGCTTAGAGTGGCATATATGCCTGGTCGTTTGCAAAGTCTGGGGTTAGCGCAGGCGGGTTGTGCCTCCGTTCGAGCGGGTCCTCGCGCCGCTTGCGCGGTACCTTCACTCCGATCGTCAGCCTTATCGGACCGGCCCAGACGCGCGTCCTGCGCGGCTGGGCCTTTCGCTCACGTCCCTGTGAGCGAATCCTGGCTTCCTCCCTGCGTTCAGCGCTGTGGATTGCTCGAACGGAGGCACAACCCGCCCGCTTTCTGGCTTCCGTGCTGCCTGAATGAAAACATAATCATGGCTTGCCCGCTCCACGCCGATCCGACAGACCCGCAGCCTGAACAAATTTTATGGCTCAAGCTCAACGCTACCGCTGGGCTGATTCTCCACCCGACTCACCCACAGCGTCGGCCAGCGATCGCTGCTGTTCCAGGCATCGCAGGTGCTTTCCTGCGCATACTCTGCAAGAACGAACTCCCGCCCGTTGAACTGCCAGCGCGTAGCTACGCCACAGTCCCCCAGGCCACGCGTTTTACTGAACGTGAGCAGCTCACCGCTTACCGCATCATATTCCGCATTAATTGGCTCCAGCTGCCGCTCGTTGCTATCGGGAGGAACAAACGGCAGCGTCAGCGCAATGTGTTGTGGAATATAAGGAGGCTGGCGCGTCACCTCAAAAGCCAGATCGATAATGTTATAAGCCCCCATCTCACAGCCTACCAATAGCAGCGCCTTGTCATCCGTCAGTGGGGACACCGACACTTCGCGTCGCTGCACGTCCAGAGAACAGCTATCACTGTTGATATGCAGGCTGCCAAAATCAATCAGCCCTCGGGTTTCATCCGGCGTTAACGGCTGCGGCGGGCGCTCAGGTTGATAAACCTGCGGTATTGCGGGGGCTGCGGGTACATCCCATGCTGGACGATCGCCGCGCCGAATCCAGGCACTGTTGCTGTTCACCCGCCCCTGGACCTCATCCATCAGCAGCAGCGCAGCTTTTAATCCCTTCAGACGAATAGACGCATCGGCGCGATAGACCAGCTGGATTGAATCAGCATCCATAATCTGGGCGATGAATTCATTAATTGAGATGCTGTGATCGGTGATGAGATGGTGGGGAGTAGTCTGCCAGTGTTTGAGATCTAACCTCATTCGCTGACCGTCCAGCAGCAGATTATCCTGCAATGCGCCGCCGGGAAGCTCACCGCTATAACGATTGCCGTAATCAATTTTCAGCAACGGGCTATCACCCTGTCCGGCATGCCGCGCGATGGTCATCGCCAGGCCGTTATTACCGGGCAGACTGCGTGCTTCGCAGCTGTTCAGGTTGTTACAGGTAATCTGCCAGCTATCGAACGTCTTTTGCAAAGGCTGTGCGTACAACAGGCTTGTGAAGAACAGAGGAGCCAGCGACAACCACTTCATACAGTAAAACATTGATGGAGTCCCTGCCTGAGTGGGATATCAACGATCGCGTAACCTCGCACAATCAGCGTGTAAGAATATGATGGTAGGACTTTACTCGTACCTCAATCAGATTTATCGGACTGTAGCAGCGTGGCGATTAACCCGTTAACGCCCTGCAACCATGCCAGAAAACTCCGCTATCGCGCAGGCGAGAGCAGAAAAATGGCAAACCGCCACCCGGGTTGCTGAATAATGAATTAATTTGTGAACAGCCTCACCCTTATTTCCTGCTAACGATATAAATCCGCCAATATCTGGAGCGGGATCGCGTTCCTGCCGCCCTCACTCGGCTATTTTTCATACCACCCGCACGACATCTGCGCTGGATATCATGCAATCTTCCTTAAGAATCACTCGCCAATACATCAATAATTGGAACCCATAAAAGTAGTTAGTAACGGAAACTAATTAGTTAGTTATATGAATAACTGGATCTAATTCAGAATATGCTTAATAATTACCACTGACCAAACGCTATCGATGACGGTATTGCGCCGTATTTTTGCTCTTCATAAGCCGACGACTCTATATCTAGGAACATTCCTATGTTCTTAAATGTAAAGTTTTCTTTAAATTAACGTTAACTATGTTGCTAGCAAACAGTTCCCAAGCCACGACCTGGTTTTTTAATCCGCACAATGATCTTTCCCCAGGATTTTCTCACATAAAATACCCAGCAAACCTTCATAAACATCCGTTTTGTAATTTTTACTGATGAAGACTGTTAAAGAAAAATTTTTATAACTAAATTGTTCTTATAAATAAATGCAAAGTCAGCACGCCAGTGCTTAACCAGTTGTCGGCGGTATGATGATAAAAAAGTAGCATTACTGGACCCCGACGCATTCGTCACCGCGGGGTTACGTGAAATTGTTAGTCAGTCTTCAAACTATTTATTGTTGGCAAATCTGAAATCATTTTCAGCTTTACAACTATTGTTGGAGATAGGTGACGTAGATATTGTTTTCACTGAGCTTTATGACAGCAGCATGGATATTATTACCGGAATAGAGTTTATCCGTGATAATCGCCACCACTGGAGAAAAGTGAAGCTTATTATTTTTACCAGCGTAGAAGAACCGGGTTTAGTTAAATACCTGACGGGTATGGGTGCTCAGTGCTATTTCTCGAAGAGAGATAATATAACAGCCATTATATCGGGATTAAATCAACAGGACCGTATTCAAAGTGTGATCAGCCCGCGACTGGACACGCAAACTAATAGCGAGAACGCTTATCGCGCGCCATTAACTATGGCTGAATTGAATGTCGCCTGGCTACTGGCGCGAAATAATACGGTTATAACTATCTCGAAGCAGATGAACGTCAGTTATAAAACGATTCATACGCATAAAACGAATTTAATGAAAAAGCTTAACATCGCTGATATGCCGCAGCTGATGAAGTATTTATCTGTTCAGCATCATTCCTTTTAATTGTTATACACAGCAAGCCAATGGGCATCACTACGATAATGAGGATAGTTATGAAAAAGAACAAACTGTTATTATCAGCGTTAACTGCGGCTTTATTAAGCAGCGCGGCTATGCAACCGGTATCCGCAGCGGCCACCGGTTCATTAACCGGTGAAATCGGCGTTCAGGTTATTATCGGTTCGGCGTGTACCGTCGGTAATGGTGATGGTTCTACCGGCACCAATAAATGGGGTACGCTGGATTTCGGTACCTATGCCGATTTGAAATATACCATTGACGGCAGCGTGACCGGCGCTGACGGCAGCGGTGCCGTCACGGTCACCTGCAGTACGGGCTTAAGCCCGACGCTGACACTGGACGGCGGCCTCCACGGTGACGGTACGGTGCGCAGCGTGTCATCCGGCACCGCGCAGATCCCTTATCGTCTCTACTCCGACAGCGCGCGCACGACTGAAATTGATGTTGGCGATACGATTAGCCTTGCAGCTACCGGCACCGCGCAGAACATACCAATCTACGGCCGTATTCTGCCTTCTGACCAGGGGAGCAATACTTCTCCGGCGGCCGGAACCTATGTTGATACCGTGATCGCCACTCTGGCCTGGTAATCAACGTGCGCCTCTGTAGCGTTCTACTACTGGTGACAACCTGTAGCACTGCCAGCACCGTTACCGATACCTTTACCGTTTCAGCCACCATTACCAACGGCTGTATTCTGGGGAGTACCACGGCCAGCACGACTCAGTTAGGGACTATCGATTTTGGCACCGTGGGCGACCTCAGCAGCAACGTGGATGTGGTAAGCAGCAGCGGGGCCGGTTCGGTGGTGGTGACCTGTACACCGGGCACCGCCATGTCAATTGCCCTCGACTACGGCCTGAACGGCGGCACCAGTAGCGCTCGCTATCTGAGTAACAGCACAAGCAGCAACAAGCTGGCATACCAGCTCTATCGGGATGCCAGCCGCAGCACCGTATGGGGAACCGGGGCACTGGCTTACAGCATTGCCTCGTTCCCGGCAACAACCCAGACCTTTCCGGTTTATGCGCGACTTTTGACCTCCGGCACCGTTCCGGCCGCCGGCACCTATAACGATACGGTTACCGTGACTCTAACGTGGTAAAAAAACATGAAACTCAAAACAGGGTTGTTATTTTGCGCGCTCTGGCTGACCGCGCTGTGTCCACAATTTGCTCTGGCCGCCAGCTCGGTTCTGGTATGGCCGGTTTACCAGGTAATTGAAGCCGATCAGCAGGGGTCTGCGCTGTGGCTGGAGAATCGCGGCAGCTACCCGGTCAGCCTACAGGTTCGCGTACTGGGCTGGCAGCAGCAGGATCAGCGCGATCGCTACGCCGATCAGCAGGATGTCATTGCCAGCCCGCCTTTTGCTACCGTCGAGCCGGGAAAACGCCAGCTTATTCGCCTGATGCGCACCGTGACCGTTCCGGCCGGTCGTGAACAATCCTACCGTATCGTGATTGATGAACTGCCCGGCTCGCTGCCGAAAGAGATGCAGGAACATGCCGGGCTTCAGCTGCAAATGCGCTATCTGCTGCCGCTGTTCCTGGACGGTGAAGGCCTGTGGACCCAGGAACGCACCGATCGCAAACGCGATGCCAGCACGGCCACCCGCCCACAGCTGAGCTGGACGTTCAGCCAGCGCGAGGGCAAAACCTGGCTCACCGTGCGTAATCAGGGCGTGGTTCATGCCCGACTGAGTAACGTATTCTGGGGCAGCAGCAATAAACCGGAGCAGGCCTCACTGCGGCTGTCCGAGGGCTTCCTGGGTTATGTGCTGCCGGGGCAAAAGATGTCGTTCCCGCTGCCTGCTAAGCGCCAGCCTTCCGGTGGGCAAACCCTCTACGCTCAGCTGGCGGATAATACGACTCCGGTGGCCATTCAGGCCGCGAACTAAGTATGAGAAAACGCACCCCTGCCGCCCTGAAATTGACCCGGCTGACGGTGGCGATAGCAATCATCCTGATGCCGGATGCCCGCGGCCTGTATGCCGCTGAATATGATGCCATCCCCGCCGCACCCAGGGCGATGAGCAATACCGACAGCTATACGCTCTATCTGACGCTGGTAGTAAACGGCCAGCCGGACGACCAGATCGTCCCGGTACAGGCGCGCGGCGAACACTATCTGGTTGAGGCAGGAGCGCTGACGCGGAACCACGTTCGCATTGGCGGCCAGACCGGGCTGATTGACGTCACTCAGCTGCCCGAGGTGAAAACCAGCTATAACAGCACGCAACAGCAGCTGGTGCTGACGGTGCCGGATAACTGGCTGCCGCTGCAGAACATATCGGGTAATAACCTGCTCGGTTTTACCCCTGCACAAAGCTCTACCGGCCTGCTGCTGAACTACGACAGCTACAGCCTGCACACTGAGAATGGCCAGAGCTACACGGCAACCTGGCTGGAACAACGCCTGTTTGGCACCGCCGGTGCATTGTCCAATACCGGTACCTGGCGCAGCTGGTGGTCGGGGAAAAGCGACGATGCCGCCGATGGCTATCTGCGCTACGACACGCTGTGGAAGTACAACGATGAAGCCAATATGATTGCCTGGCAGGCGGGTGATGTGATCAACAACTCGCTGACATGGAGCAACTCAACCCGGCTTGGCGGGCTTCGTGTGGCACGTAACTTCAGCGTGCGCCCCGATCTGGTGACCTACCCGCTGATCAACTGGTCGGGCAACGCCGCCCTGCCCGGCAGTGTCGATCTGTTTATTAACGGCTACAAGGCCAGCAGCAGCAGTATTAACGCCGGGCCGTTTACCCTCACCAACGTGCCCTATATTAACGGTGCCGGAGAAGCCACGGTGGTGACCACCGATGCGCTGGGCCGCCAGGTTTCCACCAGCGTGCCGTTTTATGTCTCCAACCAGCTGCTGCGCGAAGGGCTGAGCGATTTCGATTTAACCGCGGGCGCACTGCGGCAAAACTACGGCATCCGCAGCGCAGACTACGGCGATGCGGCAGCCAGCGGCATCTGGCGCTATGGCCTGAATAACAGTTTTACCCTGTCTCTGCACGCGGAAGGCCGTCCGGGGCTTCAGCTTGGCGGTATCGGCGGCGATGTCGCGGTGGGCCGCTGGGGTACGTTGAGTAGCGCGGTCAGCCAGAGCCGGGCGGATGACAGCGGCAACCAGTACGTGGTTGGCTACTCCTATTACACTTCTTATTTCGATCTGGCGATGCAGCACCTGCAGCGCAGTGAAAACTACACTGATATCAGTACATGGAAAACCGCCACCCAGCTCAGCCGCCAGGCGGATCAGGCTACGCTGAGTTTCGCGCCGCTGGGCGCGGGCGGCGGCACCGTCGGCCTGGGCTATTTCGATATTCGCGCCAGCGATAACAGTCGTACCCGGCTGGCAAACCTCTCATGGAGCCGCAGCCTGTGGGGCTCCAGCAGCCTCTACCTGGCACTGAACAAAACCCTCGGCGAGCAGGGTTATAATGCGCAGGTGCAGGTGATCGTACCGCTGGAATCGGGTGCCAGCCTGAGCACCGGCGTACAGCGCAGCACCAGCGGCGACTACAATGAGCGCATTAACTTTAACCGCAGCGCGCCGGTCAGCGGCGGACTGGGTTGGAACCTCGCCTACTCCAACGGCAACAGCGACTACTATCAGGCCGACGCCAGCTGGAAGTTTAGCCAGGCCACGCTAAGCGGCGGCGTTTATGGTGAATCGAACAATAACAGCCAGTGGGCCGATCTTAGCGGTTCCCTTATCTGGATGGATAACGCGCTGTTTGCCACCAACAAGGTCAATGATGCTTTTATTCTGGTCAGCACCGACGGCTATCCCGACGTGCCGGTCACCTTTGAAAATCAGCTGACCGGTAAAACCGACGATCGCGGCCACTTGCTTATCCCCTGGGTCAGCGCCTGGTATCCGTCGAAAGTGGCTATCGATCCGCTCGATCTGCCGCTGGATGCCTCGCTTCCGCAGATTGAATCACGCGTGGCGGTGAGGGAAGGCAGCGGCACGCTGGTGAAATTCCCGGTAACTACGGTACGTTCAGCCAGCCTGACGCTGCTCGACGCGCAGCAGCAGCCGCTGCCGGTGGGAACGCCGGTGATAGAAACCCACAGCGGGCAAACCACTCTGGTCGGCTACGGCGGAAAAGTCTGGCTTAGCGGACTGGCGGCCAGTAATGAAATCGTTGTGAAGCTGCCGCAGGGAAGCTGCCGTCACGACTTTAAGATAAATGCATCGGGTAAAACATCGCCCCTGTTCGCCACCTTTGTCTGCCCGGACAATTCTTCAGCGGAAAAACAGCCATGAAAATGCACGCGATCCTGCGCCTTCTGTTAGCAAGCCTGCTATTGCTGAGCAGCGGCCTGAGCTATGCGGCCTGCACCGCCTCATCGAGTACCTCAACCTTTGGCGGCATCAGCGCCTTTACTTTTGCCAGCAGCGCGCAAACTATTACGACCGGCAGCGGTTTCGCCTGTACCAGCGGCAGCCTGGTGTCCCTGCTGGCGGAGAACACGGTGACCGCCACCATCAGCAGTTCACAGCATCCCGTCGGGACGTCGCCGCAGCTGTACAGCGCGACCGGTGCCGCGATCCCCTATTCGCTGTGTAAAGATGCCGCCTGCGGCACCACCTACAACGTGGGCAGCACGATTACGTGGACCGAGCGCTCGCTGCTGGGGCTGCTCGGGCTGTTCAATGCCCCGGACAGCACGCTGCCGCTGTATCTGCGGTCGAGCGCCGGGATCAACATCCCTGCTGGCGTCTATACCGATACGCTGACGATTAACTGGCATTACAGCATCTGTTTTCTTGGCGTACTGGGGCTCTGCGCCTATACCACCGGTGATGCCACCTCAACTATTACCGTGACGGTGACGGTAATCAATGACTGCTATATCGACAGCGCGCCGGATGTGGCATTCGCTTCTGCCGCCCTGCCCTCCGAGTTCAAAACCGTTAACAGCGCGCTGAGCGTTCGCTGCACGCTGAATGCCAGCTACAGCGTCAATCTGGCCAGCGCCACCCCCACCAGCGGCGACTGGCGGCAGATGGTCAGCACCACCGGTAATAATTATTTGCAGTACCAGCTTTATCAAGCCGGGGGAGCGGCCTGGACCAGCACCAATAATCTCAGCCAGACCGGCAGCGGCACATCGCAAACCATTAACTATACGGCAACGATTAACCCGACCCAGGCCAGCCCGCCAGCGGGAACCTACAGCGATGTGGTCACCGTGACGGTGACCTATTGAAGGCAATGCGCGTTAACGTGAAAAGTGGAGCCAGCCTGTTAAAGGCGATGCGCGTGAGCCTTAAAGGTGGAGCCAGCCCGCGATCAGCGCGTGCTGGAGCAGCGTGACGGTTTTGCCGTCTTTGATGCGGCCATCTTTGATCATCGCCCAGGCATCGGGGAAAGGGATTTCCATCACGTCGATATCTTCATCCTCAACGCCGCCACCGGCGTTGTCGCGCTGAGATTCGCTGTACTCCGCGGCAAAGAAATGTACCACCTCGGTCACGCCGCCGGGCGACATAAATAGCTCGAACAGTTTTTCAACTTCGCCAACCGCGTACCCAGTCTCTTCAATGGCTTCTTTGCGAATGCAGTCCTCGGGGGAGTCGTTATCCAACAGCCCGGCGCAGGTTTCGATCAGCATGCCATCGGGATTGCCGTTCACCCAGGTGGCAATGCGAAACTGGCGAGTCAGCACCACGCTGTTTTTCTCACGATTGTAGAGCAGGATCGTCGCACCGTTGCCGCGATCGTAAACTTCGCGCTTGTGGCGGATCACCGCACCGTCTTTCGCGGTCAAATCGTAGGTGAAGTTACGCAGGACAAACCAGTTTTCTGACAGGATTTTATTTTTAATGATGTCGATCTTGGCGGACATACAGGCTCCGTGAAGGTATCAGGAGCCTGTCATCATAGAACGGGTATAGAGGGAAAACTATCTGAAACACCGGCCGGGCTGAAAACAGCGCCGACCGGAAACAGCGGGTTTACTTCATCAGTTTTTCCGCTGCGGCATGCTGCTCTTCAGACAGAGACTGAGCACGCTTACGCACGAAGAACCAACCGGCGGTCAGCCAGATAGCAATCAGCGGAATTGATGCGATGGTGTAGGTACCGTTCGGGTAGTCAAACGCCATCAGCACCAGCACGCTGAACAGGAACAGCAGCGTCAGCCAGGAGGTGAACGGCGCGCCCGGCAGTTTGAAGCTGACGTCATCCGCTTTCCCTTCTTTGATCGCTTTACGCAGACGCATCTGGCACACCACGATAAAGGCCCAGGAAGAGATAATGCCCAGTGCCGCTACGTTCAGCACGATCTCAAACACGCTGGCAGGAACGATGTAGTTCAGATACACGCCAACGATGTAAACGCAGACGGTCACCAGGATACCGGCATACGGCACCTGCGAACGGCTCATTTTAGACAGGAACTGCGGTGCAGAACCGCCCATCGACATGGAGCGCAGAATACGACCGGTTGCATAGAGGCCCGAGTTCAGGCTCGACAGCGCGGCGGTCAGAACCACGATATTCATGATGCTGCCGACGTAAGGCACGCCCAGTTTGCTGAAGAAGGTCACGAACGGGCTCTGGCCTGCCTGATAGGCATTCCACGGCAGCAGCAGTACCAGCAATACGACGGAGCCGACGTAGAACAGGCCGATACGCCAGATCACGCTGTTGATCGCTTTCGGCAGCATGGTTTTCGGATCTTTGCACTCTCCGGCGGCGGTACCCACCAGCTCAATAGAGGCAAAGGCGAAGACCACGCCCTGCACCAGTACCAGCGCAGGCATCAGGCCGTTAGGGAACATCCCGCCGTTGTCGGTGATCAGGTGGAAGCCGGTCGCGTTACCGTCCAGCGGCTTGCCGCTGCCGAGGAACACCACGCCCACCACCAGGAAGATGGCGATCGCCAGCACTTTAATCAGCGCGAACCAGAATTCCATCTCCGCGAACCAGCGTACGCCGATCATGTTCATGGTGCCGACAATGGCCAGCGCGCCGAGGGCAAAGACCCACTGCGGTACATCACCGAATGCGCCCCAGTAGTGCATATAGAGTGCAACGGCCGTGATATCGACGATACCGGTCATCGCCCAGTTGACGAAGTACATCCAGCCGGCAACGTAAGAGGCTTTTTCGCCGAGGAATTCACGAGAGTAAGAAACGAAGCTGCCGCTTGACGGGCGGTGTAATACCAGCTCACCCAGGGCGCGTAAAATGAAGAAGGAGAAGATACCACAGACTAAATAGACGATGGCCAGCGCCGGACCGGCAACCTGCAAACGCGCACCGGCACCGAGAAACAGGCCCGTACCGATTGCGCCACCGATAGCAATCATCTGCACGTGGCGATTGTCCATCGCTTTGTTATAGCCAGAATCCTGCGAATTTAACCAACGTCTTTTGGCAGCGCGTTTTTCTGCGCCAGATACTTTATCAGCTTTCATTTTCTATCCTATTGTCCTGTCCACAAGTGATGCGGTTACCCGTCCTGGTATCCTGTTATTTTTATGCTCCGACCAAACGATTGCGTCGGTTGCTGCAACTTTGAGTACTTACCCGATGCACTGTAGTTATATTTAAAGACACGCGGGAAATTGCGGCGATGCATCCTAACCGTTCTGTCAGGTCGACGCAAAAAATCCGCGGACGAAATCGTGAGGTTTTGTAATTTTTGTCGAGTGGCGCATAAAAAAACCGGTCACAATTTGCGACCGGCTAGTGATGGCACTAAGGGCTACACAGGGACTACACAGGGATAGGGGTATTACAGGGTAAAAATGTTAGCGATAAATCTCCGCGGTACCGCTCCACAGGCTGGAGTCGCCCGGGGTGTCAGCACTAACGATGCGATAGTGGCTGGCACCCTGCTCTTCCGCTTTTTTCGCCAGCTGATGGGTTGCATCATCCAGCGAACCTCGGACACCGGAAACGGAGACGCTACCGATACTTTGCATATTCATGGCCTGGCTACCGTCAACCGGCGTTGCAGCCAGTGTAGTGAAAGAGGTCGCAGCTAATAAGGTCGCCGCGATTAGTGCGGGTATGGTCTTGTTCATTGTGATGCTCCTCAAACGGTACGGGTTAGTTACGGAGCTAATTATTACCAATACAATGAAAAGCAGAGTGAGCCGTGGGTAAAAGCTTTAAAGCAATGTCAGCACAGCGTAGCGTTACGCCAGCTAATGTCAGGGAATGTGCATGAACCAGCCGGATGTAACAGAAAATGAATCATGTTGCAGGGTGGCTTCAGATACAACGGTTCTTTGGTTACAATATCCCTACGCAAATTAAGGATAAGTGCATGCCATCAGTCAAACGCTCCGTCACCCACAGCATCGCGCGTACGCTATTCGCTATTGTATTGCTGTCGATTTGTTCCAGTGGACTGGCGCTGCTGACGCTGTCGGGCAGTCTGCGCGATGCAGAAGCCATTAATCTGGCCGGTTCGCTGCGGATGCAAAGCTATCGGCTGGCGTGGGACATCACCTCCCATTCCGCCCTGCAGGCTGAACATATCAATCAGTATCAGCAAACGCTGCTGGCCCCGGCATTACAATCCCTTGACCGGTTTTATGTGCCGGATGCCGTTCGCCAGCGCTACCACGATCTGCTCTCCTCCTGGCAGCAACTGCAACCCTCGTTGAGTTCCAACCTCCCGCAGGTTAACGCTGAACATGTTGCGCGGATTATTCATTCCGTGGCGCAGATTGACCATTTTGTACTGGCGTTGCAGCACTGGGCAGAGCTGAAAATGCGCATCGTGGCGTTGACCTGCCTGCTGGGATTCACCGCTATTGCTCTGTTGGTGATTGTAACCTTGCGCCATATTCGGCTGAAAATCGTCGGGCCGCTCAGACAGTTACTCAGCGCCAGCGAAGCCGTTGAGCAGACCCATTTTACACTGCCGCCACTGAGTACCGAGCTCGACAATGAGCTTGGCGTACTGGCGCGCGCCTTCACGCGCATGTCCGGTGAACTGGAAAAGTCATGGACGGCGATGTCACAGACGGTGCGGGCAAAAACGGTAAGCCTGACCCAGGCCAATCGACGCCTCACTCTGCTGTATGCCTGCTCGCAGCGGCTCAGCCGCAGTGTGGAAGGCCGCGAAGCATTTCAACTCACGCTCGCGCTGGTGCTGCGCCATGAGCGACTCAACAGTATAGAGTTTTCCGTGCCTGACTTTGGCGTACTGCACGCCGGACACAGCGATTCGCAACTGCCGTGGCATTCCATTCCTCTCTACCTCAGCCACCAGCCGCAGCCGTGTGGCCTGCTGCGCTGGCAGGCACACAGCAGCGAACCGCGACTGATGCAGGGGGTCGCTTCTCTGCTGGTTCACGCACTGGAACTGTGGCAAGCGCAGCAGCAGGTGCAAACGCTGCTGCTGCTTGAGGAACGTGCGACAATTGCTCGCGAACTGCATGATTCACTGGCCCAGTCACTGACGTTTTTACGTATTCAGATTGCACGCCTGAAACGAACGCTTGAACCGCACGCCACGCAGGCACAAACGGTGGTGGCCGAGTTTGAACAGGCGCTGACCGCCGCCAACCGTCAGCTACGTGAATTGCTGACCACCTTCCGCCTGACGATTGAACCCGCCAGCCTTTCCCGGGCGCTTGAGCAGGTGATTCTGCCTTTGCGCCCGCAAAGCGACGCGCCGATTGTATTACAGTGCGATATTGACGGGCAGCTACAGGCCCAGCAACAAATCCACGTGCTGCAAATCGTCCGCGAAGCGCTGCTCAACGCCATTCGTCACGCTCATGCACAACATATAACCGTCGTTACCCGTCGCGATGATCAGGGCGAGCTGAACATTACCGTTATGGACGATGGAGTTGGTATTGCCAGCCAGCAGGAACCTCCGGACCACTACGGGCTGACCATCATGCATGAGCGGGCAGCAAGGCTGAACGGCACGCTCAGTATCACGCGCGGCGAAACCGGTGGCACCTGCGTTGCACTGCAATTTATGCCGGCCACAGAGAGTGTATTGCCTGCCGCAGCAGACCCGATCCCCTCATCCGCACATTCAGGGAGTGAAGTATGAACGACACTGTTATTCGCGTATTAATCGTTGACGATCATCCGCTGATGCGTCGCGGTCTGCATCAGCTCTTGCAGCTGGACAGCCGTTTTCAGGTGGTTGCGGAAGCCAGTAACGGCACGGAAGCGCTGACGCTGGCGCGGCAGATACAGCCGGATCTGGTGCTGCTGGACCTCAATATGAAGGGGCTTTCCGGTCTGGAGACATTGCAGATACTGCGGAGCGAATCGATCCCCTGCCGGGTGGTGATCCTGACCGTTTCCGACAGCCGCAGCGACTTCTTTACCCTGCTCGATGCGGGCGTTGACGGCTACCTGTTGAAAGACGGCGAACCCGAACAGATGCTGGCGCAGATTATTAATGTTGCCGAAGGCGGGCAGGCATTCAGCGACACCATGCAGCTTTGGCGGGAAAACCGTGCCTGGCAGGGCGATCCTTTCGCAATCCTCACCGCTCGTGAGCTGGACGTGCTGAAAGAGGTGGCGCGCGGCCTGTCGAATAAAGAAGTCTCTGAGAACCTGTCGATTTCCGAGCAAACGGTCAAAGTACATATCCGCAGCGTGCTGCGTAAACTTAACGTACGCTCGCGGGTTGCCGCCACCGTGCTCTGGCTGGAGTCTCATCAGTGACACAATGCGTCAGGAAGTAAATAATCCCCTGTAATTTTCCACGCTAATTTACACTTTCTCCTCAATTTCTCCACGATTTCGATCGGCCAGGCAGGTAAAGTGGTGAATCGATGGAGCCTGTTGAATCGGTTGATAAATCCGCTCCGCACCGGACGCCTCATTTCAGCGCCAAACGGATCTGGCTGGTGAATTCTTTTTCTTTCTATTCCGATAATCAGCTGCGGAGCTTGCAATGGCGAACTTTTTTATCGACCGCCCCATTTTTGCCTGGGTGTTGGCGATTATTCTCTGCCTTACCGGCGGCCTGGCGATTATGTCGCTACCGGTAGAACAGTACCCCGACCTGGCCCCGCCTAACGTTCGTATTACCGCAAACTACCCCGGCGCCTCTGCTGAAACGCTTGAAAATACCGTGACTCAGGTCATTGAGCAGAATATGACCGGCATCGACAACCTGATGTATATGTCGTCGCAGAGCAGCAATACCGGCCAGGCCACCATCACCCTCACCTTTGAAGCGGGCACCAATCCTGATGAAGCGCGCCAGCAGGTGCAAAACCAGCTGCAAACCGCGCTGCGAAAATTGCCTCAGGACGTGCAGTCCCAGGGCGTAACGGTGAATAAAACCGGGGATACTAATATTCTGATGGTGGCCTTTGTCTCCACCGACGGCAGCATGGACAAGCAGGATATCTCCGACTACGTTGCCAGTAATATTCAGGACCCTTTGAGCCGTATTGACGGCGTTGGCCAGGTGGATGCCTACGGTTCCCAGTACGCGATGCGCATCTGGCTGGACCCCAATAAACTGATTAACTATTCGCTGACCACCGGCGATGTGGTCAGCGCAATTGAATCACAAAACAGCCAGGTTGCCGTGGGTCAGCTCGGTGGGCTACCGTCCGTTGATCGGCAGGCGCTGAATGCCACCGTCAATTCCCAGTCGCTGCTGCAAACCCCGCAGCAGTTCCGCGATATCACCCTGCGCGTTAACACCGACGGTTCGGTGGTGACACTGGGCGATGTGGCCCAGGTGGAGCTGGGTGCCGAGAAGTATGACTACCTCAGCCGCTATAACGGCATGGCCGCATCCGGGCTGGGCGTGAAGCTGGCTTCCGGCGCTAACGAACTGCAAACGGATACCCTGGTCCGCGCCCGCCTTGACGAACTGTCGCACTACTTCCCGCACGGACTGGAAGCCAAAATCGCGTTTGAAACCACGCCGTTTGTTAAAGCCTCCATTGAAGACGTGGTGAAAACCCTGTTTGAAGCGGTGCTGCTGGTATTCCTGGTGATGTACCTGTTCCTGCAGAATTTCCGCGCCACGCTGATCCCAACCATTGCCGTGCCGGTGGTGCTGTTTGGCACCTTTGGCGTGCTCTACGCCTTCGGCTACAGCATCAACACCCTGACCATGTTTGCGATGGTGCTGGCGATCGGCCTGCTGGTGGACGATGCGATTGTGGTGGTGGAAAACGTTGAACGAATAATGAGTGAGGAAGGCCTGTCACCGCGTGAAGCCACGCGTAAGTCGATGGGACAGATTCAGGGCGCACTGGTGGGTATTGCGCTGGTGCTGTCGGCGGTGTTTATTCCGATGGCTTTCTTTGGCGGCACCACCGGGGCGATCTACCGCCAGTTTTCTGTCACCATCGTGTCGGCGATGGTGCTGTCGGTGCTGGTGGCGATGATCCTCACCCCTGCCCTGTGTGCAACACTGCTTAAACCGCTGGCGCAGGGGCATCATCACGGCCGTCGTGGCTTCTTCGGCTGGTTTAACCGCATGTTTAATCGCAATGCCGAACGCTACGAGCGCGGAGTTGGCCGCATTCTGGCTAAAGGCGGACGCTGGCTGGTGCTGTATCTGGCGCTGATGGCGATTATGGCCTTCCTGTTCCTGCGCCTGCCCACCTCATTCCTGCCGCTGGAGGATCGCGGTATTTTCACCACCCAGGTACAGCTGCCTTCCGGTTCCACATTGCAGCAAACCATGAAGGTGGTGCAGAAAGTTGAACATTACTATCTGACCTCTGAGAAAAATAACGTGGTTTCCGTGTTCGCCACCGTTGGTGCCGGCCCCGGCGGCAACGGACAAAACGTCGCGCGTCTTTTCGTCCGGCTGAAGGACTGGAAGGAGCGTGCAGGCAGTGAGAACTCCTCTTTTGCAATCATCGAGCGCGCAACCAAAGCCTTTGAAAACATCACCGAAGCCCGCGTGATCGCCAGCAGCCCGTCTGCGATTACCGGGCTGGGCAACTCGGCCGGTTTCGATATGGAGCTACAGGATCATGCCGGGCTCGGCCATCAGGCGCTGATGAACGCGCGCGACACGCTGCTGGAGAAAGCGAAAAATAACCCGTCGCTGACTCGCGTGCGTCACAACGGACTGGATGACAGCCCGCAGTTGCGCATTGATATCGACCAGCGCAAGGCGCAGGCACTGGGCGTATCGCTTGACGATATTAACAGCACGCTGCAAACCGGCTGGGGCTCCACCTACGTTAACGACTTTCTCGATCGCGGCAGGGTGAAAAAGGTTTATGTTCAGGCCGCAGCGAAGTACCGCATGCTGCCGGACGACATTAATAAATGGTACGTCAGAAACACCAGCGGGCAGATGGTGCCGTTCAGCGCCTTTGCCAGCTCGCGCTGGGAAACCGGATCGCCGCGTCTGGAACGCTATAACGGCTACTCGGCGGTCGAAATTGTCGGTGAATCCGCCGCAGGCGTGAGTAACGGTACGGCGATGGATATTATGGAAAACCTGGTCAGTCAGCTGCCAACCGGTATCGGCCTTCAGTGGACGGGTGCCTCGCTGCAGGAGCGGATGACCGGGGCACAGGCACCGGCACTGTACGCTCTCTCGCTGCTGGTGGTGTTCCTCTGCCTGGCCGCGCTGTATGAAAGCTGGTCTATCCCGTTCTCGGTCATGCTGGTCGTTCCGCTGGGAGTGATTGGCGCGCTGGTGGCGACCTGGCTGCGCGGGCTGGAAAATGACGTTTACTTCCAGGTCGGGCTGCTAACGGTGATCGGGCTGTCGGCGAAGAACGCCATTCTGATTGTTGAATTTGCCAACGAGCTGAACACGCGCGGCAGCGATCTGATCGAAGCCACGCTTGAGGCTTCCCGCCAGCGCCTGCGCCCGATCCTGATGACCTCGCTGGCGTTTATCTTCGGCGTGCTGCCGATGGCGACCAGCAGCGGTGCGGGCTCCAGTAGCCAGCACGCGGTAGGGACGGGGGTGATGGGCGGAATGATTTCAGCCACGGTGCTGGCCATCTTCTTTGTACCGCTGTTCTTCATGCTGGTGCGGCGACGCTTCCCGCTGAAAGAAAAGCTAAAATAAGCAAAAGGCAGCCGAATGGCTGCCTTTTTTAATATGGGTTACTGAAGATAAAGCGGATTGGTTTGCCACCATGCTTCTCTCTAGCAGAGCGAATTACTTGCGTAACATTGCTTCGATAAAGTCTTTCCAGTTCCCTAATTCCAAGTCGATCATCATAGCCTCTCTTTTTTTGTGGGGCTATTTTAGAAGCAATATTGTGATAAGAACAGACGGAGATCTCATTTACAGCTATCGGGGAAACCATTGATAGCAGAATTCTGCGGGAATTGTGTTGGAGTGCACAATTTGATCAACGGCTAACGTTGGCCCCTTCTGAGGGCCATGAGCCCGGTTATTTCAGAATGATGATCTTATCGTAACCGCCGCTTTCGCTGTCGATATGCGTTTTGGCATCAGGGTAGTCCCGCATCACCGCTTCAACGACGTGCGCAAACTCCTCACAGCGGGTCTTTTTCTTCCGCGTGAGAATAATTGTGGACTGGGTTTCTTCTACCGCATGTACCGCGGACTCTTTCAAATAGTTCATGGTTCCCCTCCTCCTGAAAATGGGTCTTCACCCTGAAGATGATTTGCTCGCAGCTATTATCCTGCTTTGCATTCTTCCGAATATAGATGAATCCCACAAAAAACAGAAGGGTACGAATGTCTGAGTTTACCTTCTGGGCACCAAAAGTTCTGCGTGCCCCCGATCTGCGATAAGGAATTGATTAACAGAGGAAGAAAACCACCGATAACCGTACCGGTGGTTTGCCCAGCATTCGCTATACCTTCGGCTAATCGTTACCAGCCAACCTCGGTTTGAACGCCGATGGTGAACTGATCTTTCTTCTGGTCCGGGAAGGTAAACTGGTCCAGTTCATTATCCAGCACGCGCAGCCAGGTTCCGTAGAAGCGGATCTCCGGCCGGGAGTTCAGCAGACTGGTATCAACTTTAAACATATGATACAGCGTTGTTTTTAAACCTGATTCGTCAAATGAGGTGCCGCTGGCATTCTTATTCGTCTGGGTGAAATAGCCCAGCTCCACGCCGGTTTGATTGTATTTATCCCAGATCCAGGAAGGCCGCACGACCGCACGCATGCTGTTGAAATCGGAATGGGCACCCGTCTCATAGCTGAAAATATCATTGCCGGAAGAGTAGACCAGCGCATTGGCCAGGATGATCTTTTCTCCAAGGTACATTTCACCCTGAGAGATCAATCGCCAGGCGAGCCCATCAGTATGATCGCCATAGTAGTAGTTGTTCAAACCACCAAACGGGTTGGATGAAGCGTACCGTGAAAAGTTACTGGCAATCGAGTTGCTGGCCAGCTGGGCAGTAAACTCATTGAAGCTGCCATTACCAAATTTTTGGTTATAAATAGCACTGGCAAGGAAGGCATCTTTGAGTTTGAAGTAGCTGCCGTCACTTTCTCCCAATTTCTGCGTCTCATCCTTATTGCCCATCATATACTTCGCGGTCAGGCTCAGATCGCCGCCTTCGCTCAGCGGAATGTTCTTGTATCTGACCTCAACCTGATTGGTATTCACCTGATGAGAGGCAGAATAGTCGCGCGTGTAGAGATTAAAGTCTTCGCGGGTTAATGCCAGGTCAAGTTTTCCCCATCCGGCATTGAGGTTTTCTACCCCCAGCCCCGCACCGGCACCCGAACGATGGCTTTTCCAGTCCAGCATTTTAATTTCATAAGGTGCCAGTGAATGCTTACCGACCCAAAAATCAGCGCTCTCATCAAAGGAGAGGAACCCTTTGGTGGTCAGATACATATCCAGGATTTGCATCCGGTTTTCATTGCTGGCGTAGTCGCCAAACCACTCGGTGGCATACTGCTGCCCGACGTTGCCGTCAAACTTCACGATAGCCGTGGCGCTTTTATTGCCCTCGCGATACACGCGCTGCTTCAGCAACAGATCGAACCATCCGGTGTACTCATTACCCAGTCGCCCCAGTGAACCAATTGCCCAGGATTTTGGTGAACCATTCGATGACGTCCCCCACCCGGTACGGAAATACCCTGCGTAGGTAAAACCAATATCATCTTTCACATAGTCGCTCAGATCTTTCAGCGTATATTGCTCACTGGCAAGCTTCAATTCGCCATTATCTTTCGCCGGTGTAGTAGCGAGCGTACTGTGACTCGCAGATTGATGATTAACGCCGGTGGTTGCGGATTTAGCCATCGGCATATCGACCAGAACAGCCTGTTTTCTCGCGTTATTTTCATTGGCTTTGTACTGATTAAATTCTTCCCGCGTTGCCTGTAGCTCTTTTTTATTATCAGACAGTTCTTTTTCCAGAATCTTTAATCGCTGCTCAATGGATAATTCAGATGAAGTTGCGTGAGCAGAAAACAGCGCAACACCGACCAGCATACAAATCGGTTTGATTTTGTATTTTTTCATTTTAAAACCCCAGAACTTATGGTGAAAACTCGTCTTAAACTTCCGCATCGGAATTTAACTCAAACGCCCCGAACGGAATTTTTAGCAAAAAAAAACCTGACGGAGCTGGTAACGAATCGTTACGCTCCGCCAGGTTTCGCCTTTTGAAAGTGACGCCCTGTGATACTAATTAATAAACTTTAAATCTGAGAAAGTAGCGCCTGATTAATATCAGTAACGCCCAACGAGTCGGAACCCTAAACATAGCATTTTACTTTTTCAATTAAATTATTCTTCAGGTGTGACCTTTATCACTTTTACAGGTAGATATTGGCTGTTAGTGGATAATTTATGCATTCCAGACGGAATCCTTGCTCATAAAAAGTACAGGCAGGGGTTTGTGCTGAGCACGAAACTTGCGCCAAATCACACTTTGAAGACAAAGATTGTACTAAGACTTTACTTATATTGACTGACGCAGCGTTGCGCTATAGTGTCTCGCTAAATGCATGAAGCTTGTTACCGTTCGGCGGGCAAAACAATATTGCGGAACCAGATTTATTCTGGATTCAAATATTTTTTTGCCCGTTTTTGTTTTTGGAGTTTCTGATGCGTATAAAGCAAATACTTAATAATAATGTCGTCAGCTCTCTGGACTCTAATGGTGTCGAAGTTATCCTAACGGGGAAAGCTCTGGGTTTTAACGCCAGCGTGGGTGATGAAGTGAATGTTGCCCATGTCGAAAAAACATTTCATCTACATGATGACAAGGTGAATGACCGCTTCAAAGTGCTGCTGAATGAAGTGCCCGTTGAAATCATTCAGCTGACGGATGATATCGTTAATCTGGCCCGTTCTTCACTGAACTACCCGCTTAGCGAAATAATTTATGTTTCGCTGGCCGATCATTTAAACTTTGCTATCCAGCGTAATAAAAACGGCATGGATTTGGTTTCTCCCTTACAGTGGGAAGTTAAACACTTCTACCGCAAGGAGTATCTTGTTGGCCATCAGGCATTAGCGATAATTGCTTCCTATACCGGGCTGCTACTGCCGGACTCCGAGGCATGCAGTATTGCATTGCATATTGTTAACTCAGGGATGCAGGCACCCGATGGACAGATTATTGAAATAACCAAACTTATCCATCAAATTCAGAGCATTGTAAAATACTGGTTCGGCATTACCTTCGACGAGCAGGGGATCGCCTGGCAGCGTTTTATTACACACGTGAAATTTTTTGCTCAACGTGTTATCGGCGGCATTATTATTGAAAATGACGACGATGACCTGTTTGAGTTTTCGAATAATAAACATGAGAAAGCCTATAGCTGCGTCAACGCGATCGGCGAATTCACCAAAAAGAATTACGGTCATGTCATGACCAATTCTGAAAAACTCTATTTAACGGTACATATTTATAATATTGTAAAACGTCATACAACTTCCATTTAGGCTTGTTACTGTTCAATCAGGCAAACCCCAGAAGGAGAAAGGTGTCCGGTTTAACCGGCAATTGTCTTACTGACCGCTACGGTCTTTATCTGGAGATAACCTTCCGTGGATTATCAAAAAAGCGCTAAACAGATTATTGAACATTTGGGTGGCGAGAATAATATCGTTTCACTGTTTCACTGCATTACCCGACTGCGATTTTATCTTAAGGATAACAGTAAGGTAGACCGCAATGCGTTGGAAAATTTAGACTGCGTCATGGGTGTCAATTTATCTGGCGATCAGTTTCAGATAATCATTGGTAACAAAGTCACGCAGATCTGCAGCGCCATCCAGGCGGAACTGCCGCATCTTAAAAAGAGCGACGACGCGAAGGAAGGCGAAGGTAAAGAGAAAAAGCGCCGTAATCCTGTCTCTTCAGCGCTGGAAATTATCTCCGGAATTTTTTCCCCGATCATTCCGGCAATTGCCGGGGCCGGGATAATGAAAGGCCTGCTGTCGCTGTTTATTTCGTTCGGCTGGGTGGCGAATACTAACCAAACCTACCTGATCCTCTCGGCCATCAGCGACGGCGTTTTTTACTTTATGCCGATCGTTATCGCCTACAGTTCCGGGTTAAAATTTGGCGCAAACCCTTACCTTTCGGTAGCGCTGGCGGCAACGCTGTTTCACCCCACGCTGGTCACGCTGCTGAAGTCGGGCGATCCCGTAACCTTCTTCGATATCCCGGTTTCTGCCGTCTCCTACGCGGGCTCGGTCATCCCGATTATTCTGTCAATATGGCTGCTCAGCTACGTGGAAGGGTTCTTTAATAAGATTATCCCTTCTGCGGTAAAAACCATGTTCGTGCCGCTCATCAGCTTGCTGATCGTCGCACCGGTGATGCTGATTTTCATTGGCCCGGCCGGTATTACCGTAGGTAACGCTTTATCCGGCGGCATTATCTGGCTGGTCGAAAATATGGGGCCACTGGCAGGTATCATCGTTGGCGGCACGCTCTCGCTGATGATTATTACCGGTATGCACTATGTTCTGGTACCGATCATTATCAATAACATCAGCAAGCTGGGTTACGATCCGTTCAAGATTATTATGTACGTGGCGAACTTTGGCCAGGCGGGTGCAGCCTTTGGCGTGTTCCTGCGCAGCCGCAATAAAAAAACCAAAAGCCTGGCCATTTCGACCTCATTCAGTGCGCTGATGGGAGTGACGGAACCGGCGATGTACGGCATTAATATTCGTTTCAAACGTCCTTTTGCAGCTGCGTTAATCGGCGGAGCCTGCGGCGGTGGCGTAGCGTTGTTCTTCGGCGTGAAAGCCTATGCCTATGCACTGAGCGGCTTACCCGGCCTGCCGGCGCTGGTCGGGCCAACGTTTGGCTGGGCGCTGCTGAGCCTTGCCGTTGCCTTCAGCGTTGCCACTACCGCCACGCTACTGCTTGGTTTTGAAGAAAAAGCTGACGGCGACACTGCTAAGACAACACCGGAAAAATCGCCACCTTCTGGCAACGCAGAAACGCTAAAGGCCGGAGTAAGCAATGTCATCATCAGCCAGGATGAGCGTCTTTTCGCCCCGATAGACGGCAGGCTGATGCCGTTAAATGAGGTCAGCGATCCGGTCTTTGCGGATGAGGTTTTCGGTAAAGGCATCGCTATTTATCCCTCAGAAGGCGTGTTGATTTCCCCGGTAAACGGCAAAGTCGGTTCGGTTTTTGCTACCAACCACGCGATTACGCTGGAAAGTGATTCCGGCGCAGAGATCCTGATTCATATCGGCATTGATACCGTCAAGCTCAAAGGCCTGCACTTTACCCGACTGATTGAAGACGGTCAGGACGTTAAAGTCGGCGATCCGCTTATTCGTTTCGATTTAGATGCATTAATTAAAAACGATATCGACCCAAGCGTAATTATTATTGTCACCAATACCGAACGCTATGGCGATATTAGTTTGATGGCGAAGGGCGATATTAAATCACAGGAAGAATTCTTAAAACTTTCCGTTGCGGCTTAAGGAGTAAATAATGACTTTCTCTAAAAATTTCCCCGATAACTTTCTATGGGGCGGCGCCACCGCGGCCAATCAGCTTGAAGGCGCGTTTGATGTTGACGGTAAGGGCCTGTCGGCCTCTGATGTTTTCATTTTTGATATTAATTCACCGAAAGAGCGCTGGCTCGATCAGTGGGCCGGAATGACCCATGCGCAGGTTGCCGAAGCGCAAAATCCTGACAGCAAAAAATATTATCCCAAGCGTCGCGGTAATGACTTTTATCACCACTATGAGAAAGATATTGCGCTGTTTGCCGAGATGGGATTCAAGTGTTTCCGCATGTCGATTGCCTGGACACGCCTTTTCCCACGTGGGGATGAAGCCGAACCGGTAGAGGCAGGTCTGGCCTTTTACGATAGGGTATTCGATACGTTGCGCTCCCACGGGATCGAGCCGGTGGTTTCGCTTTCTCATTATGAAATGCCGCTGACGCTGGTAACAGAGTACGGCGGCTGGCCAAACCGCCAGGTGATTGATTTTTACCTGAAGTTTGCCACCACCGTTTTCACCCGCTACCGGGAAAAAGTGAAATACTGGATGACGTTTAACGAAATCAACTGCGTTAAACACCATCCGTACGTCAGCGTCGGCGTGATTGAAGAGAACCACCCTGACCTTGAGCAGGCCAAATATCAGGGTGCACACCACCAGTTTGTGGCCAGCGCGCTCGCCACCAAAGCCTGCCACGAAATCATCCCTGGTTCACAGGTCGGCTGCATGATCAGCTACCAGATCCTCTATCCGCATACCTGCCATCCGGACGATCTGCAGGCCTGTGAGGAAGCCCAGCGCGTGTCATTGTTCTTTAGCGACGTGCAGGCGCGCGGTGCTTATCCGGCGTGGACGGAAAGAATGCTGGCCGCTAAAGGCGTAACGTTACAGATTGAACGCGGCGATGAGGAAATTCTCAAGCTGTATCCTGTTGATTTCGTCTCGTTCAGCTACTACATGTCCAGCACCATCAGCGCGCACCCGGAAAGGCTGGAAGGGGTCAAAGGCAATCTGATCACCGGTGGCATCCGCAATCCGCATTTGCCGGAAAGCGACTGGGGCTGGCAGATCGATCCGAAAGGCCTGCGGCTGGCGCTGAATCAGCTTTATGACCGCTACAAAAAGCCGGTGTTCGTGGCTGAAAACGGCCTGGGAGCTGTGGATAAGGTCGAGCCGAATGGCGAAATCCATGATGACTACCGCATTGATTATCTGCGCCTGCATATTGAGCAGATGCAGGAAGCCATCGCTGACGGCGTTGAGCTGTTTGGCTATACCTGGTGGGGGCCTATCGATATGGTCAGCGCCAGCACCTCACAGATGTCAAAGCGCTATGGCTTTATCTATGTCGATCAGGACGATATGGGGAATGGATCGCTGGCGCGCTCGCGTAAGAAGAGCTTTTACTGGTATAAAAAGGTCATTGCCTCTAACGGTTCCGACCTGAGCAATTAATTCTTAGGAAAGTACGCTACATGGACTGCATCCCAAACGTTGGTTATCCGACGGAGTAAGGTGCAGTTTTTATTTGAGTATTTTGATTTTTCAGGGATACCTGAGTTAATGATTGTCATCAACGTTCTGCTGCCTATTTTTGCCCTGATCCTGATTGGCTATGTCTGCCGTAAAACCCTGCGTCTGGGAGCCACGGCGGCCTCCGAGCTTAACCGTTTTGTGGTCTGGCTTTGCCTGCCTGCCCTGCTGTTTAAATCAACGGCGACGGCAACCCTGAGCCAGATCTGGCATCCGCAGTTTATTGCCGTTTTCTGTCTGAGCACTCTGTCGGTATTTATCGTTACGCTCTTAATACGCTTTCGGGCAAAGAAAAACCTCGCCGAAGCCAGCCTTGATGGCCTGAGTGCCTCCTATGCCAACACCGGGTATATCGGCATCCCGCTCTGCCTGCTGGTCGCCGGACCTGCGGGCCTTGAACCCGCGCTGATTGCCACGCTGATTGTGGTTTGCCTGCTATTTTCCCTGTCGGTTATCTGCATTGAAGTTGCGCTGCAAACGGAAAGCAGCTGGCATCAGGCGGCGCGAAAAGTGCTGATTTCACTGTGTAAAAACCCGCTGGTGGTCTCGCCTATTCTGGGGGCGTGCTGGGGCGTTTCCGGGGCTGAACTTCCTGCCGCTTTATTGCAGTTTCTGACCATGCTGGGTGTGGCAACCACGCCATGCGCGCTGGTTTCGCTCGGCGCGTTTTTAGCCCACAGGCAGACAGGGTCCGGCAGAGGTTCCATGCAGCTGGTCGGGATAAAGCTGATTGTTCACCCGCTCATGACCTGGGTCCTCGCCTTTTATGTGTTTCACTTGCCGCCGCTGTGGGCTAAAACGGCCCTGCTGCTCAGTGCTCTGCCGACCGGCACCGGTCCATTTATGCTGGCGGAATACTACCGGCGTGAAGCGTCCGTTGTATCTCGCGTGATTCTGCTGTCCACCCTCGGTTCGCTGATTACGCTTTCGCTCTGTATTTATCTTATTGGGTAAGTGCGCCTCAACGGCCGCCCGATGGATTTTTCGGACGGCAATCCTTGATACATATAGCGATTCCGCCATCCCAACAGCGTGATTCTGTGGAATAATACCTTTTTGAACGTTTCCCGATGACAGGTAGAGTTTTATGACCTCTGAAAATACGCTGACCATGTACGGCATTAAAAACTGCGACACCATTAAAAAAGCGCGCAAGTATCTGGAAGCCAACAATACCGACTATCGGTTCCATGATTACCGTGCCGACGGGCTGGACGCGGCGCTGCTGGGCCAGTTTATTGCGGTTCTCGGCTGGGAGCCGCTGCTGAACACGCGCGGCACCACCTGGCGCAAACTGGATGAAGCCACGCGCGAAGCGGTGAATAATGCAGCAGCCGCACAGGAACTGATGCTGGCAATGCCCGCAATCATTAAACGCCCGTTGCTCTGCGCCGCAGACGGCTCTATGCTGCTGGGCTTCAGTGAAGCCACGTATCAGCAGTTTATTCAGGAGAAGTGTTAATTATGTATTGTCCGGTCATTGAGTTGACGCAGCAGCTTATTCGTCGCCCTTCCCTCAGCCCGGATGATGCCGGTTGCCAGGCTATTCTCATTGCTCGCCTTGAGGCACTGGGCTTTACCGTTGAGCCAATGAACTTTGGCGATACCCTGAATTTCTGGGCGTGGCGCGGTCAGGGCGAAACGCTGGCCTTTGCCGGACACACCGATGTGGTCCCAACCGGCGATGCCAACCGCTGGATCAATCCTCCGTTCGAACCCACTATTCGCGACGGCATGCTGTTTGGCCGTGGTGCCGCGGATATGAAAGGTTCGCTGGCGGCGATGGTGGTTGCAGCCGAGCGATTTGTTGCCGCACATCCGCGACATAAAGGTCGCCTGGCCTTCCTGATCACCTCCGACGAAGAAGCCAGCGCCGCCAACGGCACCGTTAAGGTGGTTGAGGCGCTGATGGCGCGCAACGAGCGCCTGGACTACTGCCTGGTCGGCGAACCTTCCAGCACCGAAGTCGTGGGTGACGTGGTGAAAAACGGCCGTCGCGGCTCGATTACCGCTAACCTGACCATCCACGGCGTGCAGGGCCACGTTGCCTATCCGCACCTCGCCGATAACCCGGTGCACCGTGCGATGCCTGCGTTGAACGAGCTGGTCGCCACTGAGTGGGATCGCGGCAACGAGTTCTTCCCTCCTACCAGTATGCAGATTGCCAACGTGCAGGCGGGAACCGGCAGCAACAACGTCATCCCAGGTGACTTTTTCGTGCAGTTCAACTTCCGCTTCAGCACCGAACTGACCGATGAGCTAATCAAACAGCGAGTACAGGAACTGCTCGATCGCCACCAGCTGCGCTACAGCATCGAGTGGAAACTTTCCGGTCAGCCGTTCCTCACTTCACGCGGCAAGCTGGTTGATGCGGTAGTTAACGCGGTTGAGCACTATAATGAAATCAGGCCACAGCTTGAAACAACCGGCGGTACGTCCGACGGGCGCTTTATTGCCCGCATGGGTGCTCAGGTGGTGGAGCTGGGACCGGTGAACGCCAGCATTCACAAAATCAACGAGTGCGTGAAGGCCGCCGATCTCCAGCTGTTGAGCCGTATGTACCAGCGCATTATGGAACAGCTGATCGCGTAAGCGTTCTGAGGTGAGGATATGGAATTTTTTAAAGAGTACTGGTGGGTCCTGGTGATCCTGCTGATGGTCGGCATTCTGATGAACGTGTATAAGGATCTGAAGCGCATCGACCATAAAAAGTTTCTCGAAAACAAGCCGAAACTGCCGCCGCATCGCGACTTCAATCATAAATGGGATGATGAAGACGACTGGCCGAAGAAGAAGTAACCTGCCTTTCACTCACTAATTTATCTGCATCACTCTCGAAACGGCTCTGGAATTGCTTCCAGAGCCGCTATTGACGCGCTCATGACTCCGTCTTGCTGAATAGCATTACATCAGCGCGATCACATCATCATCACCCGGCCGCCCGCCGCCAAGCGCTTCATCAAAGTAGCGGCGCGGCACGGTAAACTGCAGCCGCTCAAGCGCCATCTGCATCGCCCGGTCATCTACGGCGTGGGTCAAATCGTCCACGATATCCAGCGTGACGTCACCGCCAATGGCCGTTAATCGCTCCTGCGCATCAACCGCATGCGTCAGCGGAACGGTAACGTCATTATCACCGTGAATCAGGTGGATGGTGGTCCGCGTACTCGCTTTCTGCGGTAAAGCCGCATAGCGACCGCTGAAGGCCACAACCCGAGAGGCCAGATCCGGGTGCTGAGCAACGGCCTCGAGGATCATCGTGCTGCCCTGGGCGAAACCAATCAGCGCGGTGGCCTCGGCACGCACGCCATTCTGCTGCTGCTGTTGACGCACGGCGTCGATAAAGCCGGGCAGCACGGCGGCTACGCGGGCCTGCTCATCTTCGCTGCCTGACGCCGGATACCATTGGCTATCCGGCTCTGGCGCGCCAATACTGACCACCTGCGCCCGCGGGAAGGCTTTGGCAAACTCAGTACCGATCTGTGCCATCGCCACCGGTTTATCCCCGGCTGCGTGAAACAGTAAAAACAGCTGAGTGGCCGGAAGCGACGGGCTATGTACAACAACGTGGTCATATTTCATGGTGCTCTCCTTATTCGGTAAAGCGATCATACGCCTCTTACCGACGGAGAAAACGGCAGATTTTTGACAGAGATGTTGGATTTATTGCAACAAGATAACCCGCTGCTGCCAGCTCAGCGCCCGTTCAGCATCAATGATCGCCAGCGCCCGCTGAGCTTCAGTACGCCACGCCAGTAGCAGCGCCTTACGCCCGGCAAGACGATACTGGCGGCATATTTCCGTCGCAGATTGGCGCTGTAGCAGCGCGGCACAGAGCAGCGGTGCGCTTTCCGGCATCAGCTGCGCCAGCCGCCCCAGCGCGGCAAGGCTGGCTTCAAACGGCCGGTGAGCCCAGGCGAAACCCGCCAGCTCACACCAGTCGTCTTCGTCTACATAGTTATCGCCTTGCTGGCGGTTGAGCGGCAGCGTTTGGTCTTCCAGCAGATGACTTAACCAGTAACCCTCGCGCTCAAGCCGGAGTGCGCCACGCACCAACAACGCCCAGCCGGCGTCGCTGAGCGGCAGGATCGCCATCGCCGCATAGCAGCCACTGCTGGCTTCCCGCTGAGTGCCAAAGCGCACCAGTTGGAAGCCGCAGCGCTGCCAGAATCGCCACAGATCGGTGGTGAAACCAAAGCTGACCGACAGGAAATCCAGTCCCTCGCTTTGCTCGCGGCAGATCGCAATCAGCCGCTGGCCACAGCCCTGTCCACGCTGCGGCGCGCTAACCGCAATACGGCTGATGCGCCGCGATCGCAACTGTGCCGCTTCGGGTAGTCCGGCATGCGCCGCCAGAGACTGCGCCACCAGATTGCCGCGCGGGCGGCGGTATCCGGCCCACACCGCCCAGGCCAGATCGGCGGATAGCCCGCCTTCATCAACGGCCCACAGCGCACCCTGCACGGTTTCGCCCTGAAGCGCGGCGGTAAAATGCATGCCCGGCGCGTCCATCATCCGTCGCAGATCCAACGGCGAGGTACGATAGTGGGCGCTGGTCAGCAGCTGATAGACGGCGGCCATACGATCGGGCTGGCGCGTCCAGTCGTCCTGCTCCAGCGCCTGATAAACAATATCCTCCTGCCTCACCGGTGACTCAGCGTCGTCAAACAGCAGCGCTTCGCCAATGAGTTCTTCCAGCGGATCGTTTTCCGCCCAGCGCACCGGCATATCCAGCTGATAGTGCTTCACCTGCGGCAGCGAGGCGCAGAACTTCAGCAGGAAACCGCGCCCGGTTCCTTCGTAACCCTGAACGGTGGTGGTGAGCAGCACGCGGGGGTATAGCGAAACCAACTGCCGTAGCAGCGGTGCGGGGATCGCAGCGGCTTCATCGATCAGCAACCAGTCGGCATGATGCAGCCCTGCCTCGGCCAGCAGGCGATCCGGGGCGATAAAGGCATAATTATCTCCGGCAAAATCGGCCAGCACCGCCGTCGAAACCTTCGCAGGCGCGGTGACCAGGCAGCGCCCCGGCCAGCGAGCGGCCAGCATCCCCGCCAGCGCGGATTTGCCTCGTCCGCGCGGTGCCGTCAGCACTGAGACGCCCGGTTCGCTTTGCAATAAGGCGCTGATGATCTGCTGCTGTTGCTGGCTGTCGCTGCGCCATGCGGGAGTATTAACCAGCAGCGAAAGGTTTAATGGCTGATACTGACGCCAGACGGCAACGCGATCGTCGGCCAGCAGGAGCTGCTGTAGCCGCTGTACAAAGCGCGTGCTGGCAAGGGGAGCATCACTCTCACTCCAACGCTGTGCGTCAGTATCTGCCTGCTGCGGCCAGTGCTGCCACTCGGGAACCAGCAGCAGCAGCCAGCTTCCCGCTTTCAGGGTTCCAGCCAGCGCCGCCAGCGCTTCGGCATGAAAACCTGAGCGAGCATCAAATACCGCGTGCTTAAATTCCCGCCCCAGCAGGGTTCGCATCGCGCCCGGCAGGCAGTTCAGTTCACTACGCGGCGTTTCGCCCACCCATAGCCAGTCGCCGGGGAGTTGATTTATCCAGCGAGTCGCCTGCTGTTCCGCCCACTTCCCTTCACCGCTAATGACCAGTAAGCGACGCCAGCCCTGCCGCAGCAGCTGTGCGGTGGCTTCCATTTCCGTCATCTTCGATCAGCCTGCAAAGGTGTTGCACTGGCCGGGATCGCCGCTGTCGAAGCCCTTTTTAAACCAGCTGTAGCGCTGCTTAGAAGTCCCGTGAGTGAAACTGTCCGGCACTACGCGCCCCTGACTTTGCTGCTGTAAACGATCGTCGCCAATCGCTTCAGCAGCATTCAGGGCCGATTCGAGGTCACCGGTTTCCAGTATATTTTGCTGCTGCATATAGTGGCCCCAGACGCCGGCGAAACAGTCCGCCTGCAGTTCCATTTTTACCGACAGTTGATTGACGGTTTTCTGACTGGCCCCCTGCTGCATCTGGCGTACTTTGCTGTCAATGCCCAGTAGATGCTGCACGTGATGGCCCACTTCATGAGCAATGACATAGCCCTGAGCGAATTCACCGCCGGCGTGCAGTTTGGTTTTCATCTCGTCGTAGAAGGAGAGGTCGATATACACTTTGCTGTCGGCAGGGCAGTAAAACGGCCCCATCGCCGACTGCCCGCGCCCGCAGGAGGTCGACGTCTGTCCACGGTACATCACCAGCGTAGGCGGGCGCCAGGTTTCGCCCATCTGCTTAAACAGCTGCTGCCAGGTATCTTCGGTCAGCGCAAAAATCGTGCGGCTGAACTTTGCGGCTTCATCATCGTTAGCGCCCACTCGCTGCTGGCTGGATGACTGCGTTAATGAGCTGCCGTCACCGGTTATCAGCGGCGTCAGGTCGTAGCCAAAGAAGCCCGCTCCGACAACCACCACCAGCAGGATAATGCCCGCCTTGCCGCGCGGCAGCCGAATGCCCCCACCGCCTGCCGAACCCGACTGGTTACGGCGATCTTCCACGTTGTCGCTCTCGCGACGTCCCTGCCAGCGCATAGGCGGCCTCTTATCTGTAAAGGGTCAACACATTGAATATGTCGATTTTAGTCGTGCGGCAGGCGGAAAACCAGAAAAGTGAACTTCAGGCAGGGACCATACAAAAGGCCAGGAGAACCTGGCCTTAAAGAAAGCGTGCTTTTTCAGGGGCTGAAGCGCCCCGTGGCAAGAATCAGTCGAGCTTCACGCCCAGACGAGTCGCCACTTCTTCATAAGCTTCAATCAGGCCACCCAGGCTCTGACGATAGCGGTCTTTGTCCATCTTGTTCAGGGTGTCTTTATCCCACAGGCGCGCGCCGTCCGGGGAGAATTCATCACCCAGCACCACTTCACCGTTAAACAGACCAAACTCCAGCTTGAAGTCAACGAGGATCAGGCCCGCGTCGGCAAACAGCTTGCTCAGCACGTCGTTAGCTTTGTAGGTCAGGTCGCGCATTTTCGCCAGGTTTTCTTTGCTGACCCAGCCGAAGGTTTCGCAGTAGGATTCGTTGATCATCGGATCGTGTTTGGCATCGTTCTTCAGGAACAGGTCAAACAATGGCGGATTGAGGATCAGACCCTCTTCAACGCCCAGACGCTTCACCAGTGAACCGGCAGCACGGTTACGCACCACGCATTCAACCGGCACCATATCCAGCTTTTTCACCAGCGCTTCGTTATCCGACAGCAGGGCTTCCATCTGGGTTGGGATTCCGGCTTCCTGCAGCTTAGTCATAATGAAATAATTGAACTTGTTGTTAATCATTCCTTTACGATCAAACTGTTCGATACGCTCACCGTCCAGCGCTGACGTATCGTTACGGAATTCGAGTACCAACAGATCCGGGTTTTCGGTGCTGTAAACGGTTTTCGCTTTGCCGCGATACAACTCAGCTTTCTTTTGCATCTTGTTTAACTCCAACGTGTATCCCCTGAAAAATCGACGGGGTAGAGAACGGTTACTGTCCGGGCCGCCTTCGGCGACCCGCTAAAAATTTTCTGCCGGGCGAATTATATGTTCTGCGCGTAAAAAACCGAAGCAATCGTTTACGCAGCGGTAAATAAAAAGGCCGGGAGAGATTCCCGGCCTTCGGATTTACTTAAATGCCGCCTGGAAAACGGCGACCAGCGCGTCGTTTTGCGACTGCGTTAGCGGATGTCCTTTCGGATCGAGGAACTGCAGGCTACTACGGTTATCCAAATCACCGATCTGGAGTTTGTAGTTACCGTTGGTCAGCTCAGGATCTTTCGCTCCCAGCGCATCCCAGGTGCTGCTGCCCGGCGCTTTGTAGGTGACGTTCAGGCTACCCTGCGAACGGTTGCTGTCGGTCACTTCCATGCCCACACGCTTCAGCGTTGCTGGCAGACGCTGCCATACGGCGTTGAACGGCGCACGTACGATCAGATTCGGCAGGCCGGTATCATCGGCACCGCTCTGCACGTCGATCTGCGTCACGCTGCGGTTTGCCGCGGCATCTTCACGGGTGGTTTCAATCTTATCCAGTTTGGTACTGATGTCGTTCAGCATCTGCGCGGTGTAGCGCTGAAGCTGGATCGGCGCAGTCACGTTTTTGCCTTCCTGCTCAAGCTCCAGCAGCTTCACGTTCAGCACCTGCTGATAGCCCTGCTGCTGCACGCTCAGCTGGTAACGGCCACGATACTGATTGTCTTCATCAGCACGGTTCCACTGTACCCAGTCGGTGGTCAACGTCTGATTGCCGTCCTGACGGTCAACAATCGGATAGTTGTAGGACTGTACGGCACTGACGACCTGCGGCCAAATTGAACCGGTGCGTGAATCCACCAGCAGAGTACCGGTATTACCGGCAAACTGGGTGCGGGTACCGTTCATCAGCGCCAGCGTTTGCGCCGGTGGACGAATATCAAGTTGCTTACCCACCTGCCCTTTATCGCTGACGTTCGGGATATCAAATTCACCGTTTTGCAGCGGCAGGATCATGCCAGCAGGAGCGTGCAGATCGCTGAGATCGGCTGCCTGCAGGTAGGATTCGTCACCGCTAACCTGACGCTTGTAACGCTGATCGTTAGAACATGCTGCCAGCAGCATCACTAACGACAGTCCCACCACTTTCGCTACCGTGGACTTTTGTACTGAGTAAGCCATCAATTCTCCCTAGATTTACAGCAGGCCGGCGTTTTTAAGAGCCTGCTCTACAACCGGACGACCGGCATCGGTCAGCGGCGTCATTGGCAGACGCAGCGTGTCGGTTGCTATTAATCCTAACTTTTTCGCGGCCCATTTGACCGGAATAGGATTGGGTTCAACAAACAGCTTCTGATGCAGCTGCATCAGGCGCTGGTTAAGGCGGCGCGCTTCAGCAAAGTTACCCTGCTGCGCCAGAGCACAAAGCTCTGCCATTTCGCGCGCGGCGATATTCGCCGTTACGGAAATAATCCCGTGTCCACCCAGATGCATGAAGTCCAGTGCCGTCGCGTCATCGCCGCTAACCAGCACGAAATCTTCATCAACCAGCTCTTGGATCTGACTTACCCGTGATAAGTTCCCGGTAGCCTCTTTGATTCCGATAATATTTTTAATTTTCGCCAGGCGACCAACGGTTTCCGGCAGCAGATCGCTTCCCGTGCGCGACGGCACGTTGTACAGCATCTGCGGCAGCTCGGTGCTTTCCGCGATGGTTTTGAAGTGCTGATACAGCCCTTCCTGCGTAGGACGGTTGTAATACGGCGTCACGGTCAGGCAGCCGACAACACCGGATTTTTCAAAACGTTTAGTCAGAGAGACGCCTTCCGAAGTGGCGTTTGCGCCGGTTCCGGCGATGATTGGGATGCGGCCATCGGCCAGCTCCAGCGTCATCAGTACCACGTCGCCATGCTCGTCATGGCTCAGGGTGGCGGACTCACCGGTGGTTCCTACAGAAACAATTGCCGATGTACCGCTGGCAACATGATAATCAATCAGTTTTTTCAGACTCGCACGGCAGACATTACCTTTGTCATCCATTGGCGTAACGAGTGCTACAAGACTTCCCGTAAACATTGGCGATCCCCTCGACAAACAAGTGCTTCATGGTACGTTTGACCGAGCATTAAAAGCAAGCGGACAAGGCGGCTCAGGCCCTTGTCAGCAGTTTTTTTTATGTTTACCTTATGGTTATTAGCATTTAGACAGGAAGCATGATTTTGCCGCAGTCACCCGAGCACCACCTGGTTATCACCGCACTTGGCGTTGACCGCCCCGGAATCGTCAATACCATTACACGCCACGTCAGCAGCTGCGGGTGCAACATTGAAGACAGTCGGCTGGCGATGCTCGGCGAAGAGTTCACCTTTATTATGCTGCTCTCCGGTAGCTGGAATGCGATTACGCTGATTGAATCCACGCTGCCGCTGAAAGGTGCAGAATTGGAGCTGTTGATTGTGATGAAACGCACCGGTGCCAGCGCGCGGCCGCCGATGCCGGCCACAGTCTGGGTACAGGTAGAGGTTGCCGATTCACCGCACATTATTGAGCGCTTTACCGACCTGTTTGATTCGCATCAGATGAATATTGCGGAGCTGGCCTCAAGAACCCAGCCCGCCCAGGATAATCAGCCGCCTTTGCTTTATATTCAAATGACGGCACACAGTCCTGCCAGCCAGGATGCGTCACATATCGAGCAGGCGTTTAACCGCCTATGTACAGAACTTCATGCTCAGGGCACTATTAAGGCGGTTTCGCACCACGGTTCCTGAATGGTCCGTCCACCACTGCGGAAAGAAACTGTTCTAATTAGCCCACAGCATAAATGATAAAAAACGGAGTGTAGTGATGAATCCACTGAAAGCCGGTGATATTGCACCGAAATTTAGCTTGCCCGATCAGGATGGCGAGCAAGTAAATTTGACCGACTTCCAGGGGCAGCGCGTTCTGGTTTATTTCTACCCGAAAGCGATGACGCCGGGCTGTACCGTACAGGCGTGCGGGCTGCGTGACAGCATGGATGAGCTGAAAAAAGCCGGTGTTGAAGTTTTGGGTATTAGCACGGATAAACCGGAGAAGCTCTCCCGCTTTGTTGAAAAAGAGATGCTTAATTTCACCCTGCTGTCAGATGAAGACCACGCGGTCTGCGAACAGTTTGGTATCTGGGGCGAGAAAACCTTTATGGGTAAAACCTATGACGGCATTCATCGCATCAGCTTCCTGATTGGCGCTGACGGCAAGGTTGAGAAGGTGTTTGACGACTTTAAAACCAGCAATCACCACGACATCGTGATGGATTATCTGAAAGCGGCCTGATTCGCAGCGGCAGATTGTACCTGATTAAACGGGCGGGCCAGCATAACGCGGCCCGCTCTATCATTACTCTTTATACAGTTCGTCCGGCCAGGCATGGACCACCGCTTTGATCAGCGTCGCCAGCGGAATGGCGAAGAACACGCCCCAAAAACCCCACAGCCCGCCAAAAATCACCACTGACAAAATAATCACCAGCGGGTGAAGATTGACCGCTTCCGAAAACAGCACCGGCACCAGAATATTGCCGTCCAGCCCCTGAATAATCAGATAGATAATCATCATAGTCCAGAAATCGCCGGTCAGCCCCCACTGCCCCAGACCAACACCAATGACCGGAATAGTCACCACCATGGCACCGATATACGGAATCAGTACAGAAACGCCAACCAGCACCGCCAGCAGCAACGCGTAGTTCATGCCGATCGCCAAAAATCCTATCCAGCTGGCAATGCCGACAACAACCATTTCCAACACTTTTCCGCGTATATAGTTGGAAACCTGCTGGTTCATCTCAATCCACACCTGCCCGGCCAGACCGCGATTGCGCGGAAGCACCCGGCGAACCGCATTCAGCAACTGCTCTTTATCTTTCAGCAGGAAGAAGACCATCAGCGGTACCAGCACCAGATAGATAGCCAGCGTCATCAGCCCGACCAGCGAGGCCAGCGAATATTTCACGACCTGATCGCCCAGACCGCTCAGCCGGGTACGCAGGTTTTCCACGACGATATCCACGATGCCGACATCCATCAGCGTAGGAAACCGCTCCGGCAGGCGGGTAGCAAACTGGTAGAGGCGGGTCAGCATGCTGGGCAGTTCGTGAGTCAAATTAATCCCCTGCTGCCAGGCGACCGGCACCACCACCAGCAGTAAAATCAGTAACAGCGCAGCAAAGACAATCAGCACCAGGGTGGTCGCCCAGCTGCGGGAACAGCCCAGTCGTTCAAGCCGTACCGTTGGCCATTCCAGTAAATAAGCCAGCACAATTGCCACCAGCAGCGGGGCCAGCAGGCCGTTAAAGAAAAACAGAATGCAGAACGTTGCCAGCAGGATCGCCAGCAGAGCAATGGCCTGCGGGTCGGTAAAACGACGGCGATACCACTGCAGTAAAAGTTCCAGCATGAAGGAGTCCTTGCCTTGGAAAGATGAGGTGAGTGTAACTGAAACTCACCGCCCTCGCTGCGGTGCGGGGCGGGAGTCAAGATCAGAACGTGGCTGAATGAACGGCTTCCGGCTGCACGGCAGCTTTTTGCAGCGTCATTACCCGGTTACGACCGGCGTTTTTGGCCTGATACAGCGCTTCATCGGCCTGTTTAAACGTGTGTTCCATGGTTTTCATCTCTGGCGTCCAGAAAGCTACGCCGATTGAAATAGTAATACTGCCAACTCTGTCCAGTACCTGAATTTCAATACGTCGGCGCACGCGTTCAGCAATAGCCAGTGCCGTTTCGCTGTCGGTCGCAGGCAGGATCATCAGAAACTCTTCACCGCCGTTGCGACAGATAACATCGGTCTGCCGCGCGCCGAATTCCAGCTGACGCGCGACGTTTTCGATCACATCGTCGCCCACATCATGGCCGAAGGTATCGTTCACTCGTTTAAAGTAGTCGATATCCAGCGCCAGCACGGCAAAAGGCTGCTGGGTAGCCAGGAAATACTCCAGCACGGCATTCAGACCGCGTCGGTTGAGCAGCCCGGTGAGCGGATCGGTTTGTACCTCACTTTTCAGCCGCCCGATCTTATCCTGCATCAGCCCGATACCGGCCAGCATCGCCCGTTTGATCTGCGAAGCTTCATAGTACCAGGAGCGGATGCCGCTAATTTCACGCGAGGCCTCAGAGGTGTCCATCTGGCTGGCTTTACGCGCCAGCTGCCAGAGCGGCAGAGCAATACGCTGTGCGAGTATCAGAGCAAGAATCAGCGTCAACAGCGCAAAAGGCACAGAGTGTTTCAGCACCTGCAGCAGCAGGCTGTTCAGCGGTGCCAGCGTCGCTTCTTTCGGTTTCATCGCCACAATCATCCAGCCCGAAGCCGGAACAATCGCGTAACCCGCCAGCATCGACTGCCCGCCGTCACCTTCCAGTTGAAGCGAACCATTGCTCTCTTTTTTCCGCTGCTCGTCATCAATAATCGGCGGGATAGTTTTACCAATCAGATTACGATCCTGGTGATAGAGCACCTGATTCCCGGCATCCACCACATAAAGCGAGGAACCATCACGGTAGAACTGTTCCCCCAGCAGGGCATTAAGAATGCTTTTCTTTTTCAGATAAATCGATCCGCCGACGTAGCCAAGATAACCGCCGGTTTTCGACCACACCGGCCAGGAGATAAACACCAGCAGGTTATTGGCGGCAGAGATCGTCGGATCGCTAATCATCGGCTTGCGCTGGGTCAACGCCTGTTTGGCAGCGGAAGAGGTCAGCTTCATGCCTTTTAACATCAGCGACTCCGGTGAGATGGCTTTCACCCAGCCGTTGGCATCAACAATCACCACCGAGTTAAAGCTGCTGGTTTGTTCACGCAGACGATCGACTTCTTTTTGCAGCAGCGTTTCATTATCCAGCCCTCCTTCCAGCATTTTCGCGCTATAGGAAAGCTGCGACTGGGCCAACTGGAAGAAAACTTCCGAGGTTGCCGCCAGCTTGGTGGCATAAACTCGGTTAGACTCCAGCGTATTCCCGATCAGCACATCACGCTGCACGCGCCAGCTGGCGTACAGAGAATTCGCCAGCGTGATGACAATACTTGCCACGGCCAGCAGCGTGATCAGCGTGCGCAAATCCGTCTTAGGGCGTAATTGCCTTAACATGGATTCACCATAGTGAATAATTTCATTTTTTTAGCGCCTTGTAGTTTTTATGCGCGTTTGTTAAAAAGTGCGAGATATGCCCTGGTAAAGCACTCTACGATTGTACACCTCCCAACTGTTTTGGGAATATTCTAACGTCCACAGTCCGAATTAATTATTGATAGCACCTCTGAAATGCCAGCCCATCAGTCATTCCGAGCGTTGCCCGATACTTCACGCGGTTTTACCATTTCATTCCCCCCAACCACTGGTTAAGATGTCGATGGGTGCGGAGTTTTCACCCTTTGCAGAACATTTCGGCATCCTGCCGGTCAAAAACTGGACGTCCTTGTTAGGGTTTACCTATGTTCAACCGATTGAAGAAAAGCCTGCTGACTTCGCTGGTTATCTCCCTGTTGGCTGGTGGTGCTACGCCGGTCCTGGCCGATGTGACTGACAATCTGCCGGATATTGGTACGACGGCGGGTGGCACGCTGTCGGTTAATCAGGAGCTGGCAATGGGGGACTTTTACGTTCGCCAGCTGCGTGCCAGTGCGCCAATCATCAACGACCCGTTAATGAATCAGTACATCAATCAGCTCGGACAGCGGCTGGTTGCCCACGCCTGGTCGGTGAAAACACCGTTCCATTTCTACCTGATCCGTAACGATGAAATTAACGCCTTTGCCTTCTTTGGCGGCAATGTCGTGCTGCATTCCGCCCTGTTCCGCTACAGCGATAATGAAAGCCAGCTGGCTTCGGTAATGGCGCACGAAATCTCGCACGTTACCCAGCGACACCTGGCGCGCGCCATGGAAGAACAGCAGCGTAACGCGCCGCTAACCTGGGTGGGTGCACTGGGTTCGATTCTGCTGGCTATGGCCAGCCCGCAGGCGGGGATGGCGGCGCTGAGCGGAACGCTTGCAGGCACCCAGCAGGGAATTATCAGCTTTACTCAGCAAAACGAGCAGGAAGCCGACCGTATTGGTATTCAGGTATTGCAGCGGGCGGGATTCGATCCGGAAGCGATGCCTGCATTTCTGCAAAAGCTGGCCGACGAGTCGCGTTTTTCCTCCAAGCCGCCGGAAATCCTGTTAACTCACCCCCTTCCCGACAGCCGACTGTCCGATGCCCGCAACCGTGCTAATCAGATGAAACCGGTGGTGGTGCAGTCGTCTCAGGATTTCTATATGGCTAAAGTCAGGGCGCTGGGGATGTTTTCTACCGGGCAGAACCAGCTAACCGAAGATTTGCTGGATTCCCTGTCGAAGGGGAACAGCCGCGAACAGGCCGCCGCGCAGTACGGTAAAGCGGTACAAATGCTGGAGGCCAAAAACTATGCCGGTGCGAAAAACATCATTGCCCCGCTGCTGGCGAAACAGCCGGATAACGTCTGGTATCTGGATATTATTACCGATATCGATATCGGTCTGAACCAGCCGCAGCAGGCCATTAATCGTCTGGTGGCCATTAAAGCCAGCAGCAGCAATCCGGTACTTCAGCTCAACCTGGCGAATGCCTATGTGGAAGCGAAACAGCCCGCTAACGCCAGCAAAGTGCTGTATCGCTATACCTGGGCAAATAAGGACGATCCCAACGGTTGGGATTTGCTGGCCCAGGCTTCCGCAGCGCAGGGCCTGTCGGATGAAGAACAGGCCGCACGGGCCGAAGGTCTGGCGCTGGCCGGGCAGCTCGATCAGGCGATCCGCAGCCTGAGCAGCGCCAGTTCTCAAGTGCCACTCGGTAGCCTGAAGCAGGCGCGGTACGATGCGCGCATCGACCAGCTGAGACAGTTGCAGGAACGCTTCCGTCAGTATCAAAAGAGATAATAAAACGGGCCCGAAATGAAGAGGCCGGAGGAAATGAGATGAGTGATGTACAGATTTACCATAACCCGCGCTGTTCCAAGAGCCGCGAAACGCTGGCACTGTTAGAGGGTCGGGGCATCCAGCCGCAGGTGATCCGCTACCTGGACACCCCGCCGGATGCGGCAACGCTGAAAGCGCTGGTTAAGCAGCTGGGTTTTAGCAGCGCACGTCAGCTGATGCGCCATAAAGAAGATGAGTATAAATCCGCAGGGCTGGATAACCCGGCGCTAGGTGAGGATCAGCTGATTGCCGCAATGATCGCTCAGCCGAAGCTGATTGAGCGTCCGATTGTAGTAGCTAACGGCAAGGCCCGGATTGGCAGGCCGCCTGAGCAGGTGCTGGAAATTCTGTAACCGCCAGCACCATTACGTGCATTCAGGTGCTGGAAATTCTTCAATCGCTCGCCTCATTACGTGCATTAATGAGGCGGGCGAGTCAGGCTTCAGCCAAAAAATCAGAGATCCAGCGCTTCTTTGACAAACGGAATGGTCAGCTTGCGCTGCGCGCTGATCGAAGCGCGATCGAGCTGATCAAGGGTCAGAAACAGCGTGCGCATCTCGCGATCCAGCCGCTTCAGCAGGAAGCGGCCAACGTCTTCCGGCAGTTCAAATCCGCGCAGCCGCGCGCGCAACTGTAGCGCCTGGAGCTTATCTTCGTCGGACAAAGGCTGAAGCTTGTAAATTTGCCCCCAGTCAAGGCGTGATGCCAGATCGGGCAGCTTGAGGTTGAGCTGGCGAGGGGGACGATCTCCGGTAATCAGCAGGCGGGTTTTACCGGTTTCAAGAATACGGTTATAGAGGTCAAAAATCGCCATTTCCCACGGCTCATCTCCGGCAATGCATTCGATATTATCAATGCAGATCAGCGCCAGCTGCTCCATCCCGTCGAGCACTTCAGGGACAAACCAGGTGCGTTTATCCAGCGGGACGTAACCGACGGCTTCTCCGGCCGCCGAAAGCTCGGCGCAGGCTGCATGCAGGAGGTGGCTTCGCCCTCCCCCCTCGCGTGACCAGAAATAGAAGTAACTACCGTGTTCCTGATGAAGTGCACTCTGCAGCGCGGCCAGCAGGGACGGATTTTCACCTGGCCAAAAGCTGGCAAAGGTCTCGTCATCGGGCAGATAAAGTGGCAGTGAAAGCTGTGCCGGCGTGTTCAGAATCACCTCAGGGTTTACGCATGCAGAAATCACGAAAAGTCTAACACAACTCCTTCGCGATCATGAAACGTAAAGCCGTTGATGGGATCAACCGCAGTAATAAAACCGACATCTACCTTCAGGCACGGTTGAAAAATAGCATCGGCGATCGGAAAGCGGCTGGCGTTACGCCAAATGCCGGGATGAAGGGGCTCGTTGTGCAGCAGAGTAAGCGGCTGTCAATCGTCATACGAAAAGCGCCCCTTTAACGGCAGCGGATAGCTGGCATCCGTTAAAGGGGCTGCGGAGTCTGTGCGGCAGCGTTACTTAACGTCGGAACGCTCATCCGCCACGTCAATAATCTCTTCTTCTTTACGCATCAGGCTGATGACTTTGAAGATCAGGCTCAGGCCCACGCCAACGATAGTCGCCAGCGCCATGCCTTTCAGCTCGGCGGCACCGATGTGCACTTTTGCGCCGCTGACGCCGATGATCAGAATCACCGAAGTCAGGATCAGGTTCTGCGCTTTGTTGTAGTCGACTTTCGATTCAATCAGCACACGGATACCTGATGCACCGATCACCCCGTACAGCAGCAGCGACACGCCGCCCATCACCGGCACCGGCACGGCCTGAATTGCCGCCGCCAGTTTACCCACGCAGGAGAGCAGGATCGCCAGGATTGCCGCACCGCCGATCACCCAGGTGCTGTAGACGCGGGTGATGGCCATCACGCCGATATTCTCACCGTAGGTGGTGTTCGGCGTTGAGCCGAAGAAGCCGGAGAAGACGGTCGAGATGCCGTTAGCAAACATCGAACGATGCAGGCCAGGATCTTTCAGCAGGTCTTTCTTGACGATATTCGCCGTGACCACCAGATGCCCGACGTGCTCGGCAATGACCACCAGCGCCGCTGGCAGGATGGTGAAGATGGCGTACCACTCGAAGCGCGGAGTGTAGAAAGTTGGCAGCGCAAACCAGTGCGCTTCACGGACCGGCGTCCAGTCAACGATACCCATAAAGAAGGATAACGCGTAGCCCACCAGCACCCCGACCAGAATCGGGATAATGGCCAGAAAACCGCGGAACAGCACGGAGCCGAACACCGTCACGCCCAGCGTCACCATCGAAATAATGATGGTTTTGCTGTCGGGAGAGGTGCCGTCGGCAGGCAGCAGGCCGGCCATATTTGCCGCCACGCCCGCCAGCTCCAGGCCGATAACCGCCACAATCGCGCCCATCGCCGCTGGCGGGAACATCACATCCAGCCAGCCGGTACCGGCTTTCTTAACGATTAGCGCCACCAGGCAGAACAGCACGCCACACATAATAAAGCCGCCCAGCGCCACTTCATATCCCAGCGGCAGCAGCAGCAGTACCGGAGAGATAAAGGCAAAGCTTGAGCCGAGGTAAGCCGGAATTTTGCCTTTACAGATAAACAGGTACAGCAGCGTACCGATTCCGTTAAACAACAGCACCGTGGCCGGGTTGATGTGGAACAGAATCGGAACCAGCACCGTGGCACCGAACATTGCGAACAGGTGCTGGAAGCTGAGTGGAATGGTTTGCAGCAGCGGTGGCCGCTCGTGTACGCCTATTGCGCGACGCGTCATGTTTCACTACCCCTTGATATGTTTGCCATAAAAAAGCCGACTCTGCGGTCGGCTTGATAATTTATTTAGTACCGAAGATCTTATCGCCAGCGTCGCCGAGGCCAGGGATAATGTACCCCTTGTCGTTCAGCCCCTGATCCACCGATGCAGTATAGAGTTCAACATCCGGGTGCGCTTTCTCCAGCGCGGCGATCCCTTCCGGTGCCGCAACCAGAACCAGCACCTTAATGCTGTTACAGCCGGCTTTTTTCAGCAGGTCGATAGTGGCGATTATTGAGCCACCGGTGGCCAGCATCGGGTCAACGACCAGCGCCATGCGTTCTTCAATGTTTGAAACCAGCTTCTGGAAATACGGAACTGGCTCCAGCGTTTCTTCGTCGCGGTACACGCCGACGACGCTGATGCGTGCGCTCGGTACGTGCTCCAGCACGCCTTCCATCATGCCCAGACCGGCACGGAGGATTGGCACAACGGTAATCTTCTTACCTTTGATCTGTTCGATCTGCACAGGACCATTCCAGCCCTCGATGGTCACCGTCTCGGTTTCCAGATCGGCAGTCGCTTCATAGGTCAGCAGGCTTCCCACTTCTGACGCGAGTTCACGAAAACGCTTGGTGCTTACGTCGTTCTCACGCATCAGACCCAGTTTATGTTTGACCAGCGGGTGTTTGACTTCCACGATCTTCATTGTTGTACTCCCGGAGTGTTAAGCAGCAAAAAAAAATCGCGAGATTATAGCGCCATTTATCCGCAGCGCCATATGACTTCGTGCAATAGTTTAGTTAATCTCGGCGATCGGTGTCAGGATTAGCTAAAATTCAGCTATCCGTCATGCGGGATAAGATGGCACTCGCAAACGTTTGCCTGCACTGGTAGAATTACGGCGCTTTATTTTTACCACCACACCACCAACCGCAAACGCGTGGGGATTTCGCAGTGACCGACAAAACCTCTCTCAGCTATAAAGACGCCGGCGTAGATATCGATGCTGGTAATGCTTTAGTCGACCGTATCAAAGGCGTAGTGAAAAAAACCCGCCGCCCTGAAGTGATGGGTGGACTGGGCGGTTTCGGTGCCCTTTGTGCGCTGCCGCAAAAATACCGTGAACCTGTTCTGGTTTCCGGCACTGACGGCGTTGGCACCAAGCTGCGTCTGGCGATGGACCTGAAGCGCCACGATACGATCGGTATCGATCTGGTCGCCATGTGCGTTAACGATCTGGTGGTACAGGGCGCAGAGCCGCTGTTTTTCCTCGACTACTACGCAACCGGTAAACTGGATGTGGATACCGCAGCCAGCGTGATCACCGGCATCGCAGAAGGCTGTTCACAGTCTGGCTGTGCGCTGGTCGGCGGTGAAACCGCTGAAATGCCAGGTATGTATCACGGTGAAGATTACGACGTGGCAGGCTTCTGCGTCGGCGTGGTCGAAAAATCCGAAATTATCGACGGCAGCAAAGTGACCGACGGTGACGTGCTGATCGCGCTGGGTTCCAGCGGCCCGCACTCTAACGGCTACTCGCTGGTGCGTAAAATTCTGGAAGTCAGCAAAACCGACCCGGAAACTACCCAGCTGGAAGGCAAATCCCTTTCCGACCACCTGCTGGCACCAACCCGCATCTACGTGAAAAATATCCTCAGCCTGATCGAACAGGTTGACGTGCACGCTATTGCCCACCTGACCGGCGGCGGCTTCTGGGAAAATATCCCGCGCGTACTGCCGGATAACACCCAGGCCGTGCTTGAAGAGTCAAGCTGGGAATGGCCAGCGGTGTTCGGCTGGATGCAGCAGGCCGGGAACGTCAGCCGTCATGAAATGTACCGCACCTTTAACTGTGGCGTGGGCATGGTGATCGCACTGAGCGCGGCGGAAGCGGATAAAGCCGTTCAGCTGATGAACGATGCGGGTGAAAAAGCCTGGAAAATTGGTACCATTAAAGCGTCTGATTCTGAAGAGCGTGTGGTCATCAATTCATGAAACGTATAGTCGTGCTGGTTTCCGGGAATGGAAGCAATTTACAGGCAATTCTGGATGCCTGTCAGCAGGGGCGGATTAACGGCAGCGTGGCTGCCGTATTCAGCAACAAGGCCGATGCCTATGGCCTGGAGCGCGCGCGCGAAGCGGGCGTTCCGGCCCATGCGCTGGCAGCTTCTCAATTTGCTGACCGCGAAGCGTTCGACCGCCAGCTGATGCTGGAAATCGATGCTTATGCCCCTGACCTGGTGGTACTGGCTGGCTATATGCGCATTCTCAGCCCGGCGTTCGTGCAGCGCTACACCGGACGCATGCTGAATATCCACCCTTCCCTGCTGCCGAAATACCCGGGGCTACACACCCATCGCCAGGCTATCGAGAACGGCGATGATGAGCACGGCACCTCCGTGCATTTTGTGACGGAAGAGCTGGATGGCGGTCCGGTGATTTTACAGGCGAAGGTTCCGGTATTCCGTGAAGACACCGAAACGGATGTGACCGCGCGCGTTCAGCATCAGGAACACGCGATTTATCCGCTGGTGGTTAGCTGGTTCATTGAAGGCCGGCTGGCAATGCGCGAGGATCGCGCCTGGCTGGATGACCAGCTGCTGCCTGCCGAAGGGCACGCGTTCGAATAGTTGCTACAGGGCGGAAAATATTCCGCCCTTATTTTTAGCCGAACCGACCGGTAATGTAGTCCTCGGTCTTACGCTGCCGTGGCGCAGTAAACAGATCGTCGGTCAGTCCAAATTCCACTACGCTCCCCTGATGCATAAACGCGGTATAGTCTGAAACGCGGGCGGCCTGCTGCATATTGTGCGTCACCAGCACCAGCGTAAAGTGCTGCTTCAGGGTGCTCATCAGCTCTTCAATTACCAACGTTGAAATCGGGTCCAGCGCGGACGTTGGCTCATCCAGCAGCAGGATCTCCGGTTCAATCGCAATCGCGCGGGCAATCACCAGCCGCTGCTGCTGACCGCTGGAAAGCGTCAGCGCATTTTGCCACAGATTATCCTTCACCTCGCTCCACAGCGCCGCAGCACGTAGCGCACGCTCTACCGTTTCATCCAGCACCCGTCGATCGCGAATGCCCTGCAGGCGCAGGCCGTAAACCACATTGTCATAGATGGTCTTGGGGAAAGGGTTGGGGCGTTGGAACACCATCCCAACGCGGCGGCGCAGCTGGGAAAGATCGCGATCGGGGCCGAGGATCGACTGCTGATGCAGACGAATATCGCCTTCCACCCGGCAGTTGTCGATCAGATCGTTCATGCGGTTAAAGCAGCGCAGCAGGGTCGATTTGCCGCAGCCTGACGGACCGATCAGCGCGGTAATGCGATTTTTCGGTATCCGCAGACTGATGTTATTCAGTGCCGGTTTCGCCCCGTACCACAAACTCAGATTATCCAGCTCAAGCGCGGTTTCCGCATCTTCAAATATGACAGCCATAACCATCCCGTATTAGTGCATCAGCGCACGGTAGCGCTCGCGCAGACGATGGCGAAGGATCATCGCCACCAGATTTAATCCCAGGATCAGCAATACCAGTAACAGCGCCGTGGCGAACACCAGTGGGCGATCGGCCTCGGCGTTGGGGCTCTGGAATGCCAGATCGTAAATTTGAAAACCAAGGTGCATAAACTTACGGTCAAGGTGCAGATAGGGGAACAGCGAATCAATCGGCAGTTCAGGCACCATTTTGACCACTCCGACCAGCATTAACGGCGCGGTTTCGCCAGCGGCACGCGCCACGGCCAGGATTAGCCCGGTCAGCATCGCCGGAACCGCCAACGGCAGCGTGACATGCCACAGCGTTTCGGCCTGTGTGGCCCCCAGCGCCAGCGAACCCTGCCGCAGCGCGGGCGGAATACGCGACAGCCCTTCCTCGGTGGCGACGATCACCACCGGCAGCGTCAGCAGTGCCAGAGTCAGTGAGGCCCATAATAAGCCGGGCGTACCAAAGGTCGGGTTCGGCAGCGTACCGGCGAAGAATAACCGATCGATGCTGCCCCCCATCAGCCAGACAAAGAAGCCCAGACCAAACACGCCGTAAACGATTGACGGCACGCCAGCCAGATTAACCACCGCGATACGTACCAGGCGGGTGAGCATATTGCGACCGGCATACTCATGCAGCCAGATTGCCGCGATCACCCCCAGCGGCATGACCACCACGGACATCAGCAGCACCATCAGTATGGTGCCAAAGATCGCCGGAAATACCCCGCCGTCTCGCTGCCCGTCACCGCTGCTGTCGCTGACAAAATGCCACAGCTGGTCGCCGAAGTGCTGCCATTTCTGCCAGGTACTCATTGTATTCGGCTGCCAGGCCGAAATAATCTGCCCAAGCGGGATACGCTGGGTAACACCGGCAGCATCGCGCAGTAGCAATACCGTGTTGTTGCTTTCAACATGCAGGGCAGAAAGGCGCGATGCGAAGCGCGCAAACTGCCGCTGTAGCTCCGCTCGGTCTGCCTCATACACCGACTGTGCCTGGGCATCAAAATTCCTGCGGGCGACCTGCTTACTGCGCTGCTTTTCCAACGCTTCCAGCTGGGTATTCACTCGTGCCATCGATACCCGGCGGAGTTTTTCCGCTTCGGCAATATGCTGGCGAGCCTGAACCAGGCGCTGTTGCAGCGTCTGGTTGAGATCGCGTGCCATCAGCGTCTGTCCGCCCTCCTGCAGTCCATCAAACCAGCCGTAGGCATTTCCACCGCTGAGGCGCTGTAACACAATTACCGGGCCTGGAGTGGTGCGGTTGACGATCTCCGCTGACAGAATGGTACGGAAATCCGGTGCGGCGAAGTCGCGATTGCCGGTTTTAATCAGATAGCGGGTGACACTCTCCGGAAGATCCGGTGGCAGCGGCTGGCCGCTGGCTTCAAGCTGCTGCCGTGAGACCTGCTGCTGCCCGGCGACTTCACCCAGCAGCTGCTGCTGTCCTGACGGCGTATTGATGGTAAACAGCTCCACCGGCTGCGGCCAGAAATAGCGCAGTCCCTGCCAGCCCAGCAGGGCTATCAGCAGCATAAAGACCAGCAGGCTGACGGCGACGGCACCGCCGGTCAGCCAGCGCCAGCGATGGTTGTTACGTTCAGCATTCATCATCCCTGTACCTCCTGCTGACTGTAACGCTGCCGGAGCCTTTGTCTGACTATTTCTGCAATCGTATTCACGACCAGCGTAAACACCAGCAGCACCAGCGCAGAAAGGAACAGTATCCGGTAATGCGCACTGCCCGCCGCCGCCTCGGGCATTTCAACGGCCACATTTGCCGCCAGCGATCGCAGCCCCTGCAGCAGGCCGCCGTCGGTCACCGGCGTATTGCCGGTAGCCATGAGTACAATCATCGTTTCACCCAGCGCCCGGCCAAAGCCGATCATCAGCGCGGCAAAAATACCCGATGATGCCCCGGGTAGCACTACCCGGGTCAGGGTTTGCCACTGTGTTGCGCCCAGCGCCAGCGATCCCTGCCCCTGCGAGGCCGGAACGCTAAAGATTGCATCTTCCGCCAGCGTAAAGATCAGCGGCACCAGCGCAAAGCCCATCGCCACGCCGGCTACCAGCAGATTACGTTGTTGATAGCCCGAACTGAGGCGATCGGCCCACACCTGTCCCCAGATAGCCTGCTCCACCATGGGTACAATCCACAGGCAAAAAAGGCCGGTCAGCAGTAACAGCGGCAGCAGAACCACCACTTCGCGCCCTTCGGTCAGCCAGCGCCTGCGCCAGCGCGGCGGCAGTTTCTGCCGCCCCCAACTGCACAGCAGCAGCACAGCAGCCAGCATCAGCGGCAGTAGCATCACTCCCGACAGTTTGTCCCCCAGCCTTGGAGCCAGCCACAGTCCGGCAATCAGTCCAATCACCACGCTGGGCAGCGCCCCCATCATTTCGATGGCCGGTTTCACCCAACGACGCAGCCGGGGTGACATAAACCACGCCGTGTACATTGCCGCCGCCAGCGCCAGCGGGGTGGCAAACAGCATCGCCAGCGCCGCCGCTTTCAGCGTTCCTACCACCATCGGCACCAGGCTATATTTTCCCTGGTAATAGTCATTTGCCGAAGTCGACTGCCAGACATAGTCCGGTTCAGGATAGTTTTCATACCAGACCTTTTGCCACAGGCTGCGCCAGCTGATATCCGGCCACGGGTTCTGCATACGATAGTGCTGCCAGTTGCCTTCTCGCTCCACCAGCAGTCCGTCACCTTCCGGTGAAAACTGCGCGCGCTGAATTCCTGCCGACAGCTGCCGGGTCAGGATAGCGCCCTGCTGTTTACTGGCGTACAGCTTCAGCTCGCCCTGTGGGCTGAGGGTAGCGAAGACGCGGCGATGAGCTTCGCCGAACAGCAGCGGCTGCCAGCGGGCACCGTCGAAGTCACGAATCTGCCGCAGATGTGGGCCATCGGCACTGGCGATGTCAAACCACTGCGAAATCCCCCGATCGTCCGCGACCAGCAGAGAACTCCCGCCGCTGAGCAAAGCCAGCGATTTTGCCGGTCTCGGCAGCGTCACCGCATCACGCAGCGTGGGAGCCCCCTCACCCAGCGTCCAGACGCGCAGCTGCGAGCCGGAAAGGGTAAACAGCAGTCCGCCGTCGGGTGAGAGCAGCAGCTGATTCACATTGCTGATGGTTAAATTTGTGTTTTGTGCGGGCTGCTGCGGCTGGAGTTGCCACAGGGTAATACGATCGGTCCCGGCCAGCGCAACAACCCAGCGATTCTCTGCACTCTGCGCCACGCTGATTTGCCCTGCCCCGGCATCACCGGAGGCAACAGGAATATCACCCAGCGGGAAGGCCCACTGTGGTTTCTGCGGCAGGCTGAAGTCGGGGCGCACCAGCAGCATATTGCCGCCGTTATCCAGCAGCAGCGTCGTCAGGTTATCCGCGCTGGAAGCGGCGCGAACCGGCCCCGCCAGCAGCGTCTGTGGCTGAAGTTGCAGCGTCGGCTCAGACTGTAGCTGAGGGCGCTGATCCGACGTTGGCTGCGGCAGAGCCGCATTTTGCGCCTCCAGAGAAATAAACTGGCCGCGACCGTCTTGATCAATACGCCAGCCCCAGCGCTGAACCTTATCCGTCCCCAGCGCTACCGACTGACTGTGAGAATCCAGTTTTATCTCGCCGACATTCTGAAAGCCTGGCGCGGAAAATAACGGTATAACCACCCAAATAAGCCAGAAAAACAGCAATAGCATCACTAAAAGGATGGCTACCCCGCACGCGGTCACCACGCGCCGGGTCAAACGATCGGCAAATCGTCGGCTGCGGGCGTTATCGTGTACGGGAATCGGGTTATCGATCATGCCTGGTCTGTTTTCCATTTTGCTGTAAAGCCGCTATGTTGCCCGTATGCGGTTAATAAGACAATTAGACAGTGCGATACAATGACATATGCCTGCCGCAGTAAGGGTTCCTCACCGTCTTTGTCACAAAACTGTCATACATCTGCCGTTGGACATTATTGCCATACTCTCGCCATAATGTTGCAGAACAATGGATATCTTCATCCTGAATCAGCCGAACGGAGTAAAAATGGGTCAGGAAAAGCTTTACATAGAAAAAGAATTAAGCTGGCTGTCCTTTAATGAACGTGTGCTACAGGAAGCTGCTGATAAAACTAACCCGCTGATTGAGCGCATGCGTTTTCTGGGTATCTATTCCAATAACCTGGAAGAATTCTATAAAGTCCGCTTTGCCGATTTAAAACGTCGCATTCTAATCGGTGAGGAACAGGGGTCTCCCAGCACGCCACGACATTTGCTGAAAAAAATTCAGGCACGCGTTCTGAAGGCCGACCAGGAATTCGATAGTCTCTACAACGACCTGCTGCTGGAGATGGCGCGTAATCAGATCTTCCTGATTAACGAACGCCAGCTTTCCCCTAATCAGCAAACCTGGCTGCGACACTACTTCAAACACCATCTGCGCCAGCACATCACCCCGATCCTGATCAATGAAGACACCGATCTGATTGAGTTCCTCAAGGATGATTACACCTACCTGGCGGTGGAAATCATTCGCGGCGAAGAGATCCGCTACGCCCTGCTGGAGATTCCGTCCGATAAAGTACCGCGCTTCGTCAATCTGCCGCCGGAAACGCCTCGCCGCCGTAAGCCAATGATTCTACTTGATAACATCCTGCGCTATTGCCTGGGTGATATCTTCCGTGGCTTCTTCGATTACGATGCGCTGAACGCTTACTCGATGAAGATGACCCGTGATGCGGAATATGACCTGGTCAACGAGATGGAGTCCAGCCTGCTGGAGCTGATGTCTTCCAGCCTGAAGCAGCGCCTGACCGCAGAACCGGTGCGCTTTGTTTACCAGCGCGACATGCCCGATGCGATGGTCGAACTGCTGCGTAAAAAGCTGAACATCTCCAACTATGATTCGATCGTTCCCGGCGGCCGCTATCATAACTTCAAGGACTTTATCGGCTTCCCTAACGTCGGCAAAGCAAACCTGGTCAATAAACCGCTGCCGCAGCTGCGCCATATCTGGTTTGACCGCTTCCGCAACGGCTTTGATGCCATTCGCAATCGCGATGTACTGCTCTACTATCCGTACCACACCTTTGAGCACGTACTGGAGCTGCTGCGCCAGGCCTCGTTTGACCCGTCGGTTTTAGCCATCAAGATCAACATCTACCGGGTAGCCAAGCACTCACGCATTATGGATGCGATGATCCATGCGGCTTACAACGGTAAGAAAGTTACGGTGGTGGTCGAATTGCAGGCCCGCTTCGATGAAGAGGCCAACATCCACTGGGCCAAGCGCCTGACCGAAGCCGGCGTACACGTTATCTTCTCCGCGCCGGGTCTGAAGATCCACGCCAAGCTGTTCCTGATTTCCCGCCGGGAAAACGGTGAAATCGTTCGCTACGCCCATATCGGTACCGGTAACTTTAACGAAAAAACCGCCCGTATTTATACCGACTACTCGCTGCTGACCGCTGATGCACGCATCACCAATGAGGTGCGACGGGTCTTTAACTTTATTGAAAACCCATATCGCCCGGTCAGTTTTGAACATCTGATGGTGTCGCCGCAGAACTCGCGCAAAATGCTCTATCAGCTGATTGATGCGGAAATCGCCAACGCGCAGAACGGTATTCAGGCGGGTATCACCCTGAAGATTAACAACCTGGTGGATAAAGGCCTGGTCGATCGCCTGTATACGGCGTCTAGCGTTGGGGTGAAGGTAAATCTGCTGGTGCGCGGAATGTGCTCGCTAATCCCGGATCTGGAAGGTATCAGCGAAAATATTCGCGTGATCAGTATCGTTGACCGTTATCTGGAACACGATCGCGTCTATATTTTTGATAACGGCGGCGATAAAAAGGTCTTCCTCTCCTCCGCTGACTGGATGACGCGAAATATTGACTACCGTATTGAAGTGGCCGTCTCCATTCTTGATCCTATTCTGAAACAGCGTGTGCTGGATATTATTGCCATTCTGTTAAGTGATACGTTGAAGGCCCGTTATGTCGATAAAGAACTGAGCAATCGCTATGTGCCACGCGGCAACCGCCGCAAGGTTCGCGCGCAGCTGGCTATTTACGATTATATTAAATCTCTTGAGCAACCTGACTGACACACAACTATGCCAATATCCCATAAAAGTACGCCTAAACCGCAGGAACTTGCCGCTATCGACCTCGGTTCTAACAGTTTTCACATGGTGATTGCCCGCGTAGTGGACGGTGCCATGCAGGTTCTGGGTCGCCTGAAACAGCGGGTCCATTTGGCCGATGGCCTGGACAGTAATAATGTACTGAGTGAAGAAGCGATCCAGCGCGGCCTGAGCTGCCTGGCGCTGTTTGCAGAACGTTTGCAGGGGTTCAGCCCAAGCAACGTAACCATTGTTGGAACGCATACTCTCCGTCAGGCGGTGAATGCCGAGGATTTTCTGCAGCGTGCTGCGGAAGTGATCCCCTACCCGATTGAAGTGATTTCGGGCCATGAAGAAGCGCGCCTGATCTTTATGGGCGTGGAGCACACCCAGCCGGAAAAAGGCCGCAAGCTGGTGATCGACATCGGCGGCGGATCGACCGAGATGGTGATCGGCGAAGACTTTGAGCCAAAGCTGGTTGAGAGCCGCCGCATGGGCTGCGTCAGCTTTGCGAATCTCTACTTCCCCGGTGGCACCATCAGTAAAGAAGCCTTCCGCCGCGCACGGCTGGCGGCGGCGCAGAAGCTGGAAACCCTGGCCTGGCAGTATCGCCTGATGGGCTGGCAGTATGCACTGGGCGCTTCAGGCACCATCAAAGCCGCCTGCGAAGTGCTGGTCGCGATGGGCGAGAAAGACAAGCTGATCACTCCTGAGCGGCTGGAAAAGCTGTATGACGAGGTCATCAAGCACAAATCATTCGATGCCCTTAGCCTGCCGGGGCTGTCAGAGGAGCGTAAAGGGGTCTTTGTTCCCGGCCTGGCGATCCTCTGCGGCGTATTTGATGCGCTGGCGATCCGCGAGCTGCGGCTTTCTGACGGTGCGCTGCGTGAAGGCGTACTGTATGAGATGGAAGGCCGCTTCCGCCATCAGGATATTCGCAGCCGCACGGCGCAGAGTCTGGCCAACCACTACGCTATCGACAGCGATCAGGCCCGCCGGGTGCTGGAAACCACGGAACAGCTGTTCGAGCAGTGGCGCGAGCAGAATCCCAAACTGGAAAATCCACAGCTGGCTGCGCTACTGAAGTGGGCTGCAATGCTGCATGAAGTGGGACTGACCATTAACCACAGCGGCATGCATCGCCATTCAGCGTACATATTGCAAAATACCAATATGCCCGGGTTTAACCAGGATCAACAATCGCTGCTGGCAACGCTGGTACGCTTCCACCGCAAAGCGGTTAAAGTGGACGAAATGCCACGACTGACGCTGTTCAAACGCAAGCAGTTCCTGCCGCTGGTATTCCTGCTGCGCCTGGGAACGCTGCTGAACAATCAGCGCCAGGCCACCACCCGTCCCAGCGACTTGCAATTGCAGACCGACGACGGTCACTGGACGCTGACGTTCCCGCGCGATTATTTCAGCCAGAACAACCTGGTTCAGCTGGATCTGGAGCGCGAGCAAAGTTACTGGAACGACGTAACCGGCTGGCAGCTGACGATACAGGAAGAGCAATAACGTAGTTGGTTAATGCTCATGTGGGGTTCAGGCTGGCCTGAACCCCTTTTTTACGGATTCAAGAAGCAACATGATGATAAGACCCGATAGTTTCTTTACGGAAAAGTACCAGCTCACCGCCCCCCATTCAGAAATCGTCGCCGCACTTCCCTATCTTGCAGGCGGAACCGCGCTGGATGTTGGCTGCGGTAACGGCCGCAACAGCCTTTATCTGAACAATCATGGCTTTGACGTCACGGCGTGGGATAAAAACCCCGTCAGTCTGGCGCGGCTGAATGAGATTATCGCCGCTGAAAATCTGACCGGTATTCACACCGCAGAGCACGACCTCAACGCCCTGCGCTTTAACGGTTCCTATAACATGGTACTGTCGACGGTGGTGATGATGTTTCTACAGCCGGAAACCATTCCGCAGCTGATTGCCGATATGCAGGCGAGCACGGCCAGAGAGGGTTTTAATCTGATCGTCGCCGCTATGGATACCCCTGATTATCCCTGCACCCTCGGTTTTCCGTTCGCCTTTAAATCGGGTGAGCTGAGCAATTACTACCGTAAATGGCACATCATCAAGTACAACGAAAACGTGGGTCAGCTGCACAAAACCGACGAAAACGGTCAGCGTATTTCGCTGCGTTTTGCCACCATCCTGGCGCAGAAAGCAAGCGTAAAAGACTGATTACCGCACTTCTTCAGGAGCCGCGACCAGATTGGCCAGCGGCTCCGGTATGCCGATAACAAACCCCTGTAAATAATCCACACCCAGCTTACGCAGCGCCATGGCGACTTCTTGCGTCTCAACATATTCGGCGACGATCTGCATACGCTTCAGGCGTGCTACCACACAAATTGACTCAATAATCTGATAATCCAGGCTGCTTTGCAGCATATTGCGTACAAAGCTGCCGTCAATTTTCAGCATATCCACCTGCACCTGCTTCAGGCGTGAGTAGCTGGCATAGCCCGTACCAAAATCATCGATCGCCACCCGGCATCCCAGCTGGCGGAGTTGAGAGATCGTACGATTTCCCCAGCTGTAATCACTCAGCATCGGCGACTCGGCAACTTCAATGATCAGCTGCCAGGGTTCAATATTGCTTGCCTTCAGGCGGGCCGCGATTTCTGCCGCCAGCTGAGGCCGACACAGCGTTGCGGCAAACAGATTTACCGCAAAACGAATCCCCGGGAGCTGTTCACGATGGCGATCGATAAATGCCAGCACCTGATCCAACACCAGCTGATCGACCTCCCACGTCAGGCCAAACTCCTGCACAACCGGGATAAACTGGGCGGGTTTGATGTGTTCCCCCTGCGAATTCACCATCCGCAGCAGGATTTCATGATAATCATCGCCGCGCATGCCGTGGATCTTCTGCGTCATCAGATAGAAGCCACCGTTCTGCATCGCCAGCTGAATATCTTGCAGCATCGCCAGCTTTTCAGTCAGCTGGCGCTGTACCGGTACCTTATCCTTTTGCTGCAGGTTTTCCGCGTGGCCGCTGTGCAGGGCAATCTCCGCCATTGCACTCATTTCTCCGAGCAGCTCATAGAGATAATTCACCGGCGGCATCACGCTACAGTAGCTGATACCTACGTCAGGATGGATCGGCAGACCATCCCAGCTAAGATGATAATCTTTCAGTCGCGCTTCCAGGCTTTCGATACGCGCCAGATTAGCGGAATGCTCCAGGCGCAGCGCAAGGTCAAATCCGGGAAGCTGATAGACGTTTTCCGATGGCAGCAGCCAGGGTTTAAGATGCGCGGCGAGGCTGCGCTTATATTGAATACGCAACTGTAAACCATAGGTGCGACTCAGGCGGTCAAGGTCGGGTATCCGCAGAAAACAGAGCACGGCCCCGGTATTACTGGTCAATGCCTGGCTCAACGCACGCACATTGGGCAGCCCGATAACGGGATCGGTTATCGCCATGCGCCGCGCTTTATCCAGCAGCCGCCGCTGTCGGGTACTGATAGCGGACATCAGCAAAATTGTCAGTGTGAAAACCAGCAAATTCGCCGATATAACCGCCAGATGATATCCCTCAGTTGTCGGGCTGAGGTAGCGGTCACGCAGCTGATAGAGCACGATAAGCAGAATACCCCAGCTCAACGAAGTAAACAGATAGCCAAAACGCGTCGCGGCCCAGAGCATCAACGGCAGCAGCAGAGGAATACCGTAGTCGGTCGTTAACAGGTTTTCCTGCGTAGTGTGAAACTGAGTGAGCATCAGCAGCAGAAACAGCACCAGACTCAGCCACAGCATCCACTCCCTGAACGTTACGCCGGACGCAAACTGATTACGGCAGCGCCGCCGCAGCGTGTAAAAGAAACGGGGATTACGGACTATCCGCAGCGCAAAATAAAACAGCTGCGCGCTCGCCAGCAGGGCCAGCATGGCGGACTGATAGTTAAGCAGGGTATGTATCGAGAACGGATCGCTGGAGAAAATCGAGTTACTCAGAGGCAGAATATTCATCGGCGTCACAATTTGCATCAGCACGATAAACAGCGTTGGCATAGCAAAGGCCAGCCAGAACAGCCTGACGGCTACGGTACGCAGCTCACCGATACCCGCCCGCCAGCGGCGATTCGACTGCAGGCTGTATCCTCCCCAGCACATCGACAGCGTGATCAGAAAAACTGAAATGATGGTGACCGCCTGAATGGGCGTATAGCGATGGAAATAATGCCAGCAGAGTGCAATCGCGATGCCTGGCAGCGCAGCCCAGTTAAACACCATCAGTAGCGCAATCATCAACGCCAGAGGAAGATAGATTAGGTAAACATAACCTTCCGGAAGCCATAGCCGCACTGAAAGAGCGGATGCCAGCGGCAGCGTAACCAGCGACAACAGCAAAGGCAGGCCCCAAAATCGGGCAGAAAACTTTTTCAGAAAAACGGATTTCTTCATTTTTGTAATGTGCTTTTTAACGTGCTGCGCAGGTTTTAAAAGTTTCGATAACAATAAGACAGGATGATAATAAGTAATAATGTCCTGATGCTATTATATGTTGAAAACATGACCACAGGTTGATTACTGTCAATCTTACTATAATTCCCCTCGACCGTAGTTGATTCTGCCGTTGAGCTCATTTTTCAATATACAAAAATCTTGCCAACTGATTGAAACACAGCGCCCGCAGCCATTGACCTGACAGCCCTGCTGTGTCTAAATTAATCATCGCCCGTCAGGGTCTTACTGGATTAAAGTGCGTGAATAGCGCTATGTCATTTCGAAAACGTCAAAAAACCGGAACCATAACCCGTATCATTCTGTTCGTCAGCTTTATCATTTTGTTAGGCAGGCTGATTTACGTGGTGCCCGGTGCGATTGAACATCATAAACAAAAAAAAGCCGCTCCTGCTACGTCCGTCAGCGCCGTTAAAGATAACTAGCGTATCCGAGTGGACTGCATAGCGGGCCGTCGTTTGCGTCTGCCGCTTCTTCAGTGGCTTTAATCGACTAAGCTATAACCTCACATTGCCTGTTCATCGCCAGATTAAAGGACGTTGTATGTCAGCCCTCTCCCATGTTCAACAACTGGCTGAAATTCGTGGCCGCCTTCTGAACCTGCTGCTTAACGATAAAGATCTGGTTGATACGCTGTTGGGGCATCCGCTGCAAGAGTCAGCGGCCGAAGCCGAAGCCCACCGCGAACAGATTGACGAAATCAAGCAAACCCTCCCTCTGCTCCATGCCGCGGATATTGCCGACCTGCTGGAAGCTCTGCCGGGAGAAGAACGTCTGGCGCTGTGGAGCCTCATTGGTAATGACCGTCGCGGTCAGGTGCTGGTAGAAGTTTCCGAAAGCGTCTGGGAAAGTTTGATTGAAGAGATGAGCGACCGCGATCTGCTGCGCGCCATCGAACCGCTTGATATCGACGAACAGGCTTATCTGGCACGATATCTCTCCCGTGATTTAACCGGACGCCTGCTGACCTCTCTGGCGCCAAATCTGCGCTCCCGCGTGCTGGACGTGATGCATTTTGACCGCGACCGGGTCGGCCGCATCATGGACTTTAATCTGGTGACGGTACGTTCCGATGTCACCCTTGCCACCGTACAGCGTTTTTTGCGGCGCAGAAAAATTATTCCTGCAGGTACCGATAAGATTTTTGTTACCGACAAAAATAACACCCTGTTGGGCGAACTGCCGCTAACGGAAATTCTGCTGAATACGCCGGATAAAAAAGTCCTGCAGGTGATGAACGACAGTCCGACTACCTTTCTTATCGACGATAAAGCCGAAGATGCGGCGGGCTCATTTGAACGCTATGACCTGATTTCCGCTGCCGTTATTGATGCCAAAGGCAAACTTATCGGCCGTGTTACCGTTGAAGATGTGATTGATCTGGTCAATGACGAGAACGACAGCAATATCCGTAAAATGGGCGGTGTGAACCCGGATGAAGATGTTTTTGCACCGGTCAGAAAAGCGGTTCGCACTCGCTGGACCTGGCTGGCGATCAATCTCTGTACTGCATTTATCGCCTCGCGGGTAATTGGCCTGTTTGAGGACACCATCTCTCAACTGGTCGCGCTGGCAACACTGATGCCTATCGTGGCCGGAATTGGCGGCAACACCGGCAACCAGACGATTACCATGATTGTTCGCGCTCTGGCGCTGCATCAGGTCGAACCGGGTAACTTCTCTTTCCTGATTGCACGTGAACTCGGCGTTGCGCTGATAAACGGTGTGTTCTGGGGGGGAATTATGGGCGGCGTAACCTGGGCCATGTACGGTAATGCTGCGCTGGGTGGTGTGATGATGCTGGCGATGGTGCTGAACCTGTTGCTCGCAGCGCTAATGGGTGTGCTGATACCGCTGCTGATGACTAAATTCAAACGCGACCCCGCCGTGGGTTCCAGCGTCATGATTACCGCACTAACTGATACCGGCGGCTTTTTTATCTTCCTCGGACTCGCCACTCTCTTCCTTCTTCACTAAGCCTTCCCCCGGATGTCATCCGGGGAACCACCGTTTCTCATCTTAAAACTGTTATAAAATGATAATTAATGGTCTGTAATGTGACTTATCACGCAGATCAAATTCTCCTTCACCGCTAATCTAACAAAAAATAACAAAGCTTCACCATTATTAACGTTCCCAGTCGCCGGACGAAAACTGAACCGGAGTTGCAGGATCGTCGTTTCACTACCCGAAGAACGGATTTTCCTCTGACTCTTCCCTACACGAAGGATGAATTATGAATATGCAAACATCGGCACCGCCGCTCAGCAGCCATATCAGCGATCGGGAGGAAAATGCATGGAAGCGAGCGGTTTGGCGTATCCTCCCAATACTGATGATCAGCTACATCTTCGCCTATCTCGATCGTATTAACGTCGGTATTGCCAAGCTGCAAATGTCGAGCGATCTGGCATTTTCAGAAACGGTATATGGATTAGGTGCAGGTATCTTCTTTATCGGCTTCTTCTTTTTCCAGGTACCCAGCAATATTGTTCTTCAGCGCTTTGGCGCACGCCGTTTGCTGGCTGCACTACTGGCATGCTGGGCGGTTATTGCCCCGCTGACCGCGCTGGTCACTACGCCATTCCAGTTTTATGCCGTGCGCTTTATGCTTGGCCTGACTGAATCAGGCTTCTATCCCGGGGTGATCCTGTATCTCTCGTTCTGGTTCCCGTCCTACCGTCGCGGAAAGATGTTTGCACTGTTCGCCGCTGCCGTCCCACTCTCTGGTCTGCTGGGTGGCCCAATCTCAGGCTGGATTATGGATCATTTCCATAATATGCATGGGCTTGCCGGCTGGAAGTGGCTGTTTATCCTGCAGGGGACGCCATCACTGCTGGTTGGCCTGCTGGTATTAAAAATGCTGCCCGATCGCATCAACGACGCCAAATGGCTCAGCGCCGAAGAGAAAGCAATAATGAATGCCCGCGTACAGGAGGATGCCGTAGAGGATTCACCACATGAGCAGGCAAGCCTTGGTGCGGTACTGCGCAACGGCAAACTGTGGCTGCTGACCCTGATCTACTTCTGCCTGATCGCTGGTTTCTACACCGTCAGCTTCTGGTTGCCAACGCTGGTTCGCAACGCCGGGGTTGAAGATGTCTTCACGGTTGGCATGCTGACGGCTATTCCCTACGCCGCAGCCATTGTCACCATGATTGTCGCCTCACGCAGCGCAGATAAACACCGTGAACGCCGTTGGCACCTGGCCGTCATTGCCATCATGAGCGGCGTCGGCATGGTTATTTCAGCCCTCTATGCCGACAACCTGTGGATTGCGATGTTTGGCCTGACTCTGGGTGCGGCCGGTGGGCTGAGTACGCTGCCGCTGTTCTGGAGCCTGCCTACTGCCTTCCTCGGCGGCACCATGGCCGCCGTAGGTATCGCCCTGATTAACTCCTTCGGTAACCTGGCAGGTTTTGTCGCCCCTTACCTGATGGGCTTCCTGAGCGATCTGACTCATTCGACCCTGGCCGGTATGTTGATCATTTCCTGCACGCTTTTTGTTGGTGCTGCTGCGATCTTCCTGATCCCCGGCCGTGTTGTTAACCGCTAATTCTAACGAGGAAAACTATGAATATCGTCATCACCGGAGCCGCCGGATTCCTGGGAAAAAAACTGGTTAAAGCGCTGCTGGCTAAAGGTTCACTGCTTAACCGCCAGGGCCAGATGCAGAACATCACAAAAATTACCGCTTTCGATATCGCGCCGCTGGCAGGTATTGACGATCCGCGCCTGCAAGTTGTCTGCGGCGATATTAGTAACCCGGTTGAACTGGCTAATTTGATTAACGAACAAACCGACAGCGTGTTCCATCTGGCAGCCATTGTTTCCGGCCAGGCAGAACAGGACTTCGACCTCGGTATGAAAATCAACGTCGACGCTGCACGCCAGATCATGGAGCGCCTGCGCGCATTACCGCAGCGAATTCGCTTAGTCACCACCAGTTCGGTGGCGGTGTTCGGCGGAAAACTGCCGGATAAAGTACCGGATGAGCAGGTGTGGATGCCGCAAAGCTCCTACGGCACGCAGAAAGCAATGAACGACCTGCTGCTGTCAGACTACAGCCGCCGCGGGTTCCTGGATGGCCGTAGTCTGCGTATGCCAACAATCGTCGTTCGCCCCGGCAAACCGAACGCTGCCGCATCCAGCTTTGCCAGCGGTATTATCCGTGAGCCGCTAAACGGCGAAGCGGCAAACTGCCCGGTCAGCACCGATACCCGCCTGTGGCTGATGTCACCGGACAAAGCCGTTGCAGCACTCATCCGCGGCCATGAGCTTGATAGCGAGAAACTGGACCAGGGGCGCGTCATCAATCTGTGCGGCCTGTCGGTAACCGTAGAAACAATGATTGGGTCACTGCGCAAAATTGCCGGTGATGACGTTGTTGCCCGCATCAGCTATCAGCCAGACCAGGCGATTATTAATATCGTTAACTCCTGGCCCGGTGATTTCCATGCCGATTACGCCCGCCGTCTCGGCTTTGAAGCCAATGCCTCATTTGACGAAATGGTCAGAGAATATCTTGCAGAGAAAGAAGCCACTGCATGATGTCACCAGGGCCGGTGTTGGCCGGCTCCGCTGACCTACTCTTGTCGGTAACGCCGCTTCTGATTGAGCAAATTGATACTTAACGCCACCAGAGCGGCTTCCTGTACTCCCGCAGGTAAACGATAGCTTCCCCGCCCTTCCAGCCAGGACAATACATCTGCAAGATGCCAGAAAGCCGTTGAGCCTTCATGGACCGGAGCGGGAAAAGTCAGATGATGTGCCAGCATCAGCTTGCGCATATTCTGCCGGGAGACGCCGATAAGATCGGCCACATCGGTCAATCCGACATAATCCGGTGAAACTTCAAACAGCACCGCATCGGATAACACGGCAGAAATTTGCTGCATTGCGCTGTAAATGGCCTGCTGTGCAGAATCTGACTCACGGATAAATTCCAGTGCGATACGCCCCGGTATCCCCAACCCAATCAGCGCATCATCACAGCCTGCCTGTGCCAGTTTTTCAACCAGCTCATCCGTGTCGCTTACTGTCTCTGATAGCTGATACTTCAATGTAAATGTGTATTCCATGGTGTTCCTCTTCCTGACTGTGCCTCATATTGCTGACGAAATGTGCAGTGCTCAACGACTCGCCGGAGCTGTCGGGCATGATTAACGGCATTCCTAGGCGTACTCCATATGCAGGAAATGCAAAATTCCCCACATCGACTGGCAACGCTGTTCCACGGACAGTACATTTTTCCCCATGCATGTCCGCCTTTGCTTACCACACGCCAGCCCTGCTCTTCTGCATACCGGAGTACGGCTTCAATTTCTTTTATGGCATGGCAATGTCGTTCCATCTGTTCCTCCATAGTGCATTCAGGCATCAAAGTTGTCAAGTGACAACCTGATTATTCTTTCCCCTACTTTGCCAGGACTGAATTGAAAGAACCAGTGTGAACAAGCAACTGCTGGAGGGCTGCCGTAAAAAGAAAGGTGAATTTACACTGATGAGAATGATGTTGCGGGCCAGCTCGCAAATTGTAACCAGCCACAGCAAACGGGAGATTAACGGTGAGAACAGGACGGCTAGTTTTGCAGACGATCGCTTTGCAGATTCTCGCCACCAATCCCGCCGATAAAAGGCAGACGCGGGCGCAGCGGGGCAAACTCCAGTCCCAGATTCAGTCCCAGAATATTGATTTCAATCCCCTCTTCGGCTCCCAGCGTAACGCCGGCAAGGCCAAGCAAAGACACCTGCAGCCCACGTCCGGAAGGCGGCAACCCTATCGGATTAAGCAGGGAGCGAAAATCTTTTCCCACTGCGTTTGCCGGCATATCAAGCTGTAAATCTGGCACTTCCCGCCCGATATGAGCAAGGAAGGTGTTACTGTTAGGCCCGGGCCAGGCGTGATAAGTCTGCGGCCACGGATAAGAAGCAATCGCCGCCTGAATTTTCGGGATCATTGCCTCTGCCGCAGGCCCTCGATGCTCTACCAGCAGACGTGGCTTCGCGCCGTACCAGTATCCATCCGGTGGGTTAGCATTCAGCCGCACTTTGTCGCCGTTGCCCCAGCCAATCACTTCATAGCGGCTAAAATGAGTTTCACCCGCACGCTTAAAAATAATCCAGGGATGCACGGCCACCTTGCCTTTCCAGCCATAGGTGGGTGCAACATACACCTGCACAATCGCCAGATTTGCCAACCGGGCCGGATCGGGTGCCATCCCTGAGGAATCACGCCGGGCCGACCACCAGCCCTGACCGGCTGACTCCGCGTGATGGGTTGCCTGTGCCAGGCTGATACCCAGCGATAGCAGCATAATGCAGAGAATAATCAGGCTCAGCGCTTTCAATGGCAGCATGGCCGGCTCCTTTATTAGTTCATAGTTCAGGGTGAATACCGCGCACAAAATTTCACATACCCTGCCATTCAGGCCTGTTTTCAGACGTGCGAACACATGGCCCAGAATCGGAAATAAGCAGGAGGTGGTACTGAACGTTTGCAGATTGATGCGGAACAGATTTGCAGCATCTGTCGCTAAATTGACATAAAAGCCACAGGTCGTCTATTGCAGGACCGCGCTTATTACATAGCTTGACAGTAGGTGGACGATTCCCCCGTTCGGTGGCACGATAAGGGATAATCCGCACTTTTCTGATTTCATACTGCGGGCATAGTTCGAGGATATTCCTGATGAATACGCCGGGCAATACGGGCGCTGGCAAAGACTGGGTCAATTTCCGTCGCGATGATGAGACCGGCATAGAAAGCATCAACGCGCATTTTCGTGGCCACGCCTACGATCCGCACGATCATGACGAAGTGCTGGTCGGGGTAACAATGCAGGGTCTTCAACGGTTTAACTGCCATCGCACCCTGCATACCAGCCAGCCGGGGCGCGCGATTCTGATTGAGCCAGGTGCCGTTCACGACGGCCACGCGCCGGACGTCGACGGCTTTACCTACGTGATGCTTTACCTACCGCAAAGCTGGGTCACAGAGATGATGCAGCGTCGCGGGCTGGGCGATGTTTCGGTGATTGAAGCCGCGTTTCGCCATACTCTGACCGATGATTCACAATTAATCACAGCCATTCAGCAGGCATTTTTTGCCGTTCATCATCAGGAAGGTCGGCTGGCTCGCGATCAAACGTTAGATCACCTGCTGTATCTGCTCTCCCGCCATATCGGCAACAGGCCGGCCGTCAGCCTTGATGATTCTTTGATGCAAATGTATCAATTACGCGATTATCTGCACGACCGTATGCACCTGGATATCGGGCTGGATGAGCTTTCTCAGCACGCTGGCCTTGACCGCTTTCGCCTGAGCCGTCAGTTTAAGAAGGTCTTCGGCCAGTCACCACACGCTTACCTGGTCCGGCTTCGGCTGCGCACCGCGCGGCTACTGCTCGCTCAGGGCATTGAACCCGCACGGGTTGCCTCAGACGTCGGTTTTTCCGACCAAAGCCATATGGGGCGCTGGTTCCAGCGCGCTTATCGCCTTTCACCGGCGGGTTACCAACGCCATTGCACAAACGTTCTAGATCGACAGGCCCGTCATCTCTGATGATGTCATCTCATACAGATGACCGGAGAATGGCTACCGATGTTTGATACAAAAATCGCCTTTATCGTGCGTGATGATTTGCCCACCTGGCAGCGTTTAAATGTTGTGGCATTCCTGGCAACGGGGGTTGCCGCCACGGCCCCCGAAATTATGGGCGCGCCTTACGTTGATGCCAAAGGTCGCCAGTACGGCAATATGTCCGGCCAGCCTATGCTGATTTTTTCAGCGGATATCAATGGATTGCAGACGGCACATCGCAAAGGGCTGGAGCGTGAGTTAACGCTGATCCCCTACGTGCATGCGATGTTTTCAACCAGACACGATGAAGCTAACCGCGATGTCTTTATGGCTGAGGACGCAGACAATTTAAATCTGGTCGGGCTGGGCGTACGTGGGCCGAAAAAGATCGTGGATAAAGTGATTAAAGGGCTAAGGCTGCACGATTAAAGCCTGATATACGGCCGTTCCTGCGCCGTATCCCGCGACTTTCGCGGGATTTTTTACTGGTGCGGCAGTGCTTTTAAACCCGGATACCTCTCAGACAGAACCTGCACACTCTGGCTGACTGGCGCAACGCCCGGTCAGTCAGAGTGTGCAACGGTGCCCTACTGGCGAAGCACCCGGTTTTACCCGTTAGAAACGATAGAGGCTGAATGGCTCAGGATTAAGCACCGGCGTATTACCAAGCAGCAGATCGGCGGTGATCTCGGCTGAAACCGGGCTTTCCGTCATTCCCCAACCGGTAGCAGTGTTGATCACCATGCCCGGATACTCTTTCACCACGGAGATGATTGGGTCCTCATCCGGCGCAATCGACATCGCGCCACTCCAGCGATCGATAAGTTTTGAATCTTTGAACGCCGGGAACTCCGCTTTCAGTTTCTCCAGTGAACTTTCCAGCTCAGGAACGTCCGGAGCCGCGGTCATATCGCGATATTTCTCGAACGGCGACACTTCATTCAGCGCCCAGTGTTTTGGCTGCATAAAGGTATTGATTAGCTGCTCGTTGAGTGAAATATGCACCGGGAAGTCAGGCTGGGACATCAGCGGCAGATACTTGTAGCCGTACATGAATGATTCCTGCACAACAGGAGCAACAATCACACGCGGCGAGGTTGCATAGCTGCCGTCGGCCTGTTCACGGAAGTAAATATTCCCCGGTAATGCAACGTTACCGCCAGGTGCACCAGGCGCAGCACTGATCAGCTGCTGTGACTGATAGGCCGGCAGCGTTGGCACATTGACATTCAGATTCTGCATAAACAGTCGGGACCAGGCCCCACCGGCAACCACAACCTGCGACGTTCTGATTGCGCCCTTTTCAGTCACCACATCGGAAATGGCACCGGCCTGGGTTTCAATCCCCCTGGCGGCACAGTTGGTGTAAATTTTTACACCGATCTTCATCGCGTATTCAGCCATCACGAAGGCGGCGATTTCCGGATCGAGACTGCCTGAGTCTTCTTCAAATCCGGCGATTTTCCAGCTGGACGTGGCACCTTTTAAGCGCTGGTTCAGTTCATCACCTTCAATGATTCGGGTTTTGAATGGGATATCTGAACCCACTTCTTTATGTTTGGTATCAATCCACTGTCTGACGTGTGCTAAATCTTCATCATCCAGTGGAACTTCAACCCTGCCCTGCGTGCGATAACTGGTATCGGCACCCACTTTAGCATTCATCTCGCGCCAGCGCTGCTTCGCCATATGGTGCAGCATGAATGTGGCATCCGGCATTTTATAGGTCATTACCTGACCATAAAAACGGCTCGACTGCTCACCGGCAATATTCCCTTTTTCAACAACCACAACCGACAGGCCGCGCTCAGCCAGGTTGATTGCGGTCATAATCCCCTGAATCCCGCCCCCCACAACGACCACATCGGACTGCTTTGGCAACGGCCCGTTCAGACCGTTAACAAAGCCAACTCGCGGTTTACCCGGGATCAGGCGACCTTCGCGAGTTAGCATCGGAGTCAATATCCCGGCACCACCGGCAGCAACCACGGCTGCACCACCAATCAAAAATTTTCTTCTTGTGATATTCATTTTAGATTTTCCTTTTAAATAACAGGTATTCAGCTTTTCCCCGCCCTGCTACCTGTAAAATTTATCTGACGTGGTTGATAGCGAATAAATTCCCCCACATCTCCCGGTTGTTTTGCTTAAAATATAGATATCTGGTGAAGATCGTATTTTTGTAGAAAGCCATGCCACTCCCCGAAAAATAAAAAATGGGGATGCAGCCATTATTGATCTAATCAATATTAGCTTTTCAGAAATTTATAATTGAGTTTCCAGCTACCTTTGGCCGTGCGCATACAACTGAAATCCACTCAACTCGTGGACGGCATCAAGGATATTGGCGAAATCTCTACAGCGGAAAAACTATTTTCCAGGACCGCGTATACGAGTACACATTCCTAACAATCTCCAGCCCAACTGTGCGTTGCAGTGCGGCATTTCAGGGGGCAGACAGTATCTATCGGTGCGCACATTAACAAACTTGCCACATAAAAACACCCTTTTATGCACTTTATGATAACCACAAACTCCCTGAAAAACGGCTAAAAACATCAACCCTATTCACTTTAATGAATAAAAAGTGCATAAAAAAACGTAAAATAGTGTAAATATAATGATTAATTATTCATTCAAAAAAAAACAAAAATAATTTAAAAAAATGAATGATGGAATTAATAATGGATAATTAAATAGCGCTGGCAATAAGGGTAATGGCTCATTAACAACCTGCATTGTGTTGTAAAATTCGCCATTCCCTATCGTCATGGCTATTTATACTCAGAAGCTGTAGGGTGATTTATGTCCATTATTTAACTAAAGTTATCAGCTATTGATAACAGCTCTATATTTTCCCATACATTTCTGGGGGACATCCCACGTCCTGGTCTACACTCACCTGATGCTTCAGGATTTCATCTTCAGGTCATAACCGCGCGCACACTTTCTGGTGTTGTTTGTAGTAGAAATCATCCCGTTAAGGGATCATCGGCCTGTGCCCAAACGAGGGCCGCTACGGAGAACGATTTATGGCAAAGATTACGGAACGGTTGATTGCTGAGATCCTGCAACAGGTCGGTGGGAAAAACAACGTCGTGGCCTGCGGAAACTGCATGACCCGCTTGCGTCTGACCTTAAGTAACGACCAGCTTGTCGACCGCGAAAAACTGAAAGCGCTGCCGGGTGTTCTTGGCGTGATTAATACTGAAGATCAGCTGCAAATCGTTCTCGGGCCGGGTAAAGCGCAGACCGCCGCTGAAATGATGAATACGCTGCTGGCCAGCGGTACGGCGGCTGATGCTGAAGGCCCGGCTATTGACGCAGTGGCTCGCGATAACAAGCAAAAGATTAAAGCCAGCCAAACCAGCGCCGTGCATCAGTTCCTGGCGAAGTTCGCTACGATCTTTACACCGCTGATACCCGGCTTTATTGCCGCCGGGATGCTGCTGGGTTTTGCAACGCTGCTCGAACAAAGCCTGCTGGCAAATGCCGCAGAGAAGAATGTGACGCTGGTGCAGCTTGACGGTTACATGAAAATTTTCGGCAAGGGGCTATTTACCTTCCTGCCGATACTGATTGGCTATAACGCGCAAAAGGCCTTTGGCGGAACAGGTGTCAACGGCGCAATTATCGCCTCGCTGTTCGTGCTGGGCTACAACCCCGATGCGACGGTGGGCTACTTCTCCGGGATCGATAACTTTTTTGGCATGAGCATCGATCCGCGAGGGAATATTATTGGCGTGCTGATTGCCTCAATCCTCGGCGCGTGGATTGAACGGCAGCTCCGCCGCGTTATCCCCGACAATCTCGACATGATCCTCACTTCCCTGCTGACGCTGGTTATTACCGGCGCAATCACCTTTACCTTGATCATGCCGATTGGCGGCGAGCTGTTTAAAGGCATGTCCTGGCTGTTCCTGCACCTGAACGGCAACCCGTTTGGCTGCGCGATTCTGGCCGGTTTGTTCCTGATTGCAGTCGTTTTCGGCGTGCACCAGGGCTTTATCCCGGTTTATTTCGCGCTGATGGATGCCCAGGGCTTCAACTCCCTGTTCCCGATACTGGCGATGGCCGGGGGCGGACAGGTCGGTGCCGCGCTGGCGCTTTATTTCCGTTCGGCCAGGCACTCAGCCACGCGTAATCAGGTGAAGGGCGCAATTATTCCCGGCCTGCTGGGCATTGGCGAACCGCTGATTTATGCCGTGACGCTGCCTCGGGTAAAACCGTTTGTCACCGCCTGCCTGGGCGGTGCCTGCGGCGGCTTCTTTATCGGCCTGGTGGCATGGCTTGGGTTACCGATTGGCATGAACACCGTGTTCGGCCCGTCCGGGCTGGTGACGCTCCCGCTGATGACCTCTAACGAAGGGATCTATACCGGCATGGCGGTTTACTCGGCGGGGCTTCTTGTCGCCTACGTGAGCGGTTTTATCATCACGTGGTGCTTTGGCTGGAAGGATGTGGATTTGAGCTGAAGGTAATCCAACTATCAAAACGCTGAAGGAAATCACCCGTGCTGCGGGAATCCGCTTAACATCGAGTCGCCCTTAAAAAGAAAAAGCCTCTGTAAGAACAGAGGCTTTTTGCGGTATTGAACAGAAGTGATTAGCCAGGAACTGGCGTTAAATCATTCCCACTCAATCGTGGCCGGTGGTTTACCGGAGATATCGTAAACCACGCGGGAGATGCCGTTCACTTCGTTGATGATGCGGTTGGAAACGCGGCCGAGGAAGTCATACGGCAGATGCGCCCAGTGTGCGGTCATAAAGTCGATGGTTTCTACCGCACGCAGGGAAACAACCCAGTCGTATTTACGGCCATCGCCCATCACGCCGACGGAACGAACAGGCAGGAAGACGGTAAACGCCTGGCTGACTTTGTTATACAGGTCGGCTTTGTGCAGCTCTTCAATGAAGATAGCGTCCGCACGGCGCAGCAGGTCACAGTACTCTTTCTTCACTTCGCCCAGCACGCGCACACCCAGACCCGGGCCCGGGAACGGATGACGGAACAGCATCGCGTGCGGCAGGCCCAGCTCCAGGCCGATTTTACGCACTTCGTCTTTGAACAACTCACGCAGCGGTTCAACCAGGCCCATCTTCATCTCTTTCGGCAGGCCGCCCACGTTGTGGTGAGATTTGATGACGTGCGCTTTGCCGGTGGCAGATGCCGCCGACTCAATCACGTCCGGATAGATGGTGCCCTGTGCCAGCCACTTCACGTCTTCCAGCTTCAGCGCTTCTTCATCGAACACTTCAACAAACACGCGGCCGATGATTTTACGCTTGGCTTCCGGATCGTTTTCACCCGCCAGCGCATCCAGGAAGCGCTGCTCGCCTTCAACGTGGATGATGTTCAGACCAAAGTGGTCACCAAACATCTCCATTACCTGCTGGGCTTCATTCAGGCGCAGCAGACCGTTATCCACGAAGACGCAGGTCAGGCGATCGCCGATGGCGCGGTGCAGCAGCATCGCGGTCACAGATGAGTCAACACCGCCGGACAGGCCGAGGATCACCTTATCTTCGCCAACCTGCTCGCGCAGGCGCTCAACGGCATCTTCGATAATCTTCGCCGGGGTCCACAGTGCTTCGCACTCGCAGATATCGCGCACAAAGCGCTCCAGCAGGCGCTGGCCCTGACGGGTATGGGTCACTTCCGGGTGGAACTGCACGCCGTAGAAACGTTTCTCTTCGTTGGCCATAATGGCAAACGGACAGGTATCGGTACTGGCAACGGTCACAAAGTCGGACGGAATCGCGGTAACCTTGTCGCCGTGGCTCATCCAGACGTCCAGCAGCGGCTTACCGGCAGCGCTCAGGGCGTCTTCGATATCGCGGGTCAGCGCGCTCTGGGTTTTCACTTCTACCTGCGCATAGCCAAACTCACGCTCGTTAGAACCTTCAACCGCGCCGCCCAGCTGCATTGCCATGGTCTGCATGCCGTAGCATACGCCCAGCACCGGCACACCAGCGTTAAACACGTACTCCGGCGCACGCGGGCTGCCGTGTTCGGTGGTGCTTTCCGGACCGCCGGAGAGGATGATGCCGCTCGGTTTGAAACCGCGGATCTGCTCTTCGGTTACGTCCCACGCCCACAGTTCGCAGTACACGCCCAACTCACGCACGCGGCGCGCAACCAGCTGAGTATACTGTGAACCGAAATCGAGGATCAGAATGCGGTGTTTATGAATGTTTTCCGTCGTCATTGGCTATTCCAGGGCGATGTAATTCAAAATACGGGAAGTAGTAAAACGCCCGGCTAAACCGGGCGCACAGTACAGGGTTTATCAGGAACCCATACGGTAGTTCGGGGACTCTTTGGTAATGGTCACGTCGTGAACGTGGCTTTCCTGAATCCCGGCACCGCTGATGCGAACAAATTCCGCTTTGGTACGCAGGTCGTCGATAGTACCACAGCCGGTCAGGCCCATACAGGAGCGCAGACCGCCCATTTGCTGGTGCACGATCGCTTTCAGGAAACCTTTGTAGGCCACGCGGCCTTCGATTCCTTCCGGCACCAGTTTGTCAGCGGCGTTGTCGGTCTGGAAGTAACGGTCAGAAGATCCTTTGGACATCGCGCCCAGGGAACCCATACCACGGTAGGACTTGAATGAACGGCCCTGGTAAAGTTCGATTTCACCCGGTGCTTCATCGGTACCCGCCAGCATGGAGCCCACCATCACTGCAGAAGCACCGGCAGCGATAGCTTTCGCAATATCACCAGAGAAGCGGATGCCGCCGTCGGCGATAACCGGAATACCGGTTCCTTCCAGTGCGGCCACCGCGTCGGAGACGGCAGTGATCTGCGGTACACCTACGCCGGTCACGATGCGGGTGGTACAGATTGAGCCTGGGCCGATACCCACTTTCACTGCGCTCACACCGGCTTCAGCCAGCGCCAGCGCACCAGCGCCGGTCGCCACGTTGCCGCCAACGATCTGCAGGTCAGGGTATTTAGCACGGGTGTCGCGAATACGCTGCAGAACGCCTTCGGAGTGGCCGTGTGAGGAGTCAATCAGCAGCACGTCAACACCGGCCGCTACCAGCGCATCAACGCGCTCTTCGTTACCGGCACCGGCACCAACAGCGGCACCAACGCGCAGGCGACCGTGTTCGTCTTTACAGGCGTTAGGTTTACGCTCGGCTTTCTGGAAGTCTTTTACGGTGATCATGCCCAGCAGGTGGAAGCTGTCATCCACGACCAGCGCTTTCTCAACGCGTTTTTCGTGCATTTTCTGCAGAACGATGTCACGGGCCTCGCCCTCTTTCACCGTTACCAGACGCTCTTTCGGCGTCATTACAGCAGAAACCGGCAGGGTCAGATCGGTGACGAAACGAACGTCACGACCGGTGATGATACCCACCAGTTCGTTTTCGCCGTTAACAACCGGGTAACCGGCAAAACCGTTGCGCTCGGTCAGGGCTTTCACTTCGCTCAGGGCGGTAGTTGGCAGCACGGTCTGCGGTTCGGTTACTACACCGCTCTCGTGTTTTTTCACCTTGCGAACTTCATCCGCCTGGCGCTCAATGGACATATTTTTGTGGATAAAGCCCAGGCCACCTTCCTGCGCCAGCGCAATGGCGAGACCGGCTTCGGTCACGGTATCCATGGCAGCGGACAGCATAGGAATGTTCAAACGAATAGTTTTGGTAAGCTGGGTGCTGAGGTCGGCAGTGTTCGGTAGTACGGTAGAGTGAGCAGGAACGAGCAGAACGTCGTCGAATGTCAGGGCTTCTTTAGCGATTCTTAGCATGGCAATATCTCAACCTCAGGGTGAATGAGAACTTGTAAAATATTGCCGCGGCATTATACAGGCCGTAATCGATTGCCTCCAGTACTTTTTAATAAAAACTCTTGAAACCTTCGTTCAGCCATGTAGTATCGGTTGATTAACCTCCTGATTTAAAATTTGATCTTCATCACATGTCGCTACCGCCAACCGCTAATATTTTTACCGTCAGCCGTCTTAATACCACAGTGCGTAAGCTGCTGGAGATGGAGATGGGCCAGGTGTGGCTGAGCGCTGAGATCTCCAATTTTTCCCAGCCCTCTTCCGGCCACTGGTACTTCACGCTGAAGGACGACGGCGCCCAGGTGCGCTGTGCAATGTTTCGCAACAGCAACCGCCGCGTTGATTTTCGGCCGCAGAATGGTCAACAGGTGCTGGTGCGCGCCACCATCACGCTGTATGAACCGCGCGGCGACTATCAGCTGATTGCAGAGAGCATGATGCCTGCCGGTGACGGGCTGTTGCAGCAGCAGTTTGAGCAGCTTAAACAGCGCCTGATGGCGGAAGGCCTGTTCGAACAGATTCACAAGCAGCCTCTGCCCGATCCGGCCCGTCAGGTCGGGGTCATCACCTCCGCCAGCGGTGCCGCTCTGCACGATGTGCTGCGCGTGCTGCATCGCCGCGATCCCTCCCTACCGGTGGTGATCTATCCGACTCAGGTTCAGGGGGCTGAAGCGCCTGCCGGTATTGTCCGCGCGATTGAGCTGGCGAATGCGCGGGGCGAGTGTGATGTGCTGATCGTCGGTCGCGGTGGTGGTTCGCTGGAAGATCTGTGGAGCTTTAACGACGAGCGCGTGGCGCGGGCGATTTTTGCCAGCCGTATTCCTATTGTCAGCGCCGTCGGCCATGAAACCGACGTCACCATCGCCGATTTTGTCGCTGACCTGCGCGCGCCAACGCCTTCTGCGGCTGCCGAACTGGTCAGCCGTAATCAAATTGAGTTGTTGCGCCAGCTTCAGTCCCAGCAGCAGCGGCTGGAGATGGCAATGGATTACTATCTCGCGCAGCAGCAGCGCAGCTTTACCCGCCTGCATCACCGCCTTCAGCAGCAGCATCCACAGCTCCAGCTGGCGCGGCAGCAGAATGCGCTGATTAAGCTACGCCGCCGTCTGGATGATGCCGTGCAATTGCAGGTACGTCAGGCCGTTCGCCAGCAGGAGCGTGCGGAGCAGCGCCTGGGTGCCATTCGCCCGGAGATGCGCGTGGAGCGTCTTCGTCAGCAGCTACAGCAGTGGCAGTATCGTCTGCAGCAGTCGATGCAGCAGCAGCTTAACGGTATTAAGCAGCGCTTCAGCAATCTGGCCGCTCAGCTTGAGGGCGTCAGCCCGCTGGCTACGCTGGCACGCGGCTTTAGCGTCACCACTGCGGCGGATGGTCAGGTGGTGAAGAAAACGCAGCAGCTTCATCCTGGCGATACGTTGAAGACGCGGCTGGATGATGGTTGGGTGGAAAGCGAAGTGACTGCGGTTACGCCGATAGCACCGGTTAAGAAACCGCGTAAGCGTTCTGCTTCCTGATGAGTTAGCGCGGGCTGACTGTGCCCCCGAGCGGGCTGGTCCTCGCGCCGCGTTGCGGTCCCCTCACTTCGTTCGTCAGCCTCCCAGACCGCTACAGAAAGGTATTAGCTGTGTGTGTTATTTAGAGGACAGGAGTTGGCGCAGGCTGGCTGTGCCCCCGTTCGGGCGGTCCTCGCGCCGCTTCGCGGTTCCCTCACTCCATTCGTCAGCCTGTCGGACCGCCACAGACGGGCCGTCCTGGCCCGGCTGTGACTTTTGGCCGCGTCCATGCGGCCGAATCCTGGCTTCCTCTCTGCGTTCAGCGCTGTGGATTGCCCGATCGAGGGCACTGCCAGCCTGCTTTCAAGCTTTCGCGTTGTCTGAAAATCAAAAGCGACGAAATTGTACAGAGGGGACAGCCTCTGCTGCTGCGCAAGGGCATCCGCAGCGCTGAGGTGGAAGCTGATGGCCAGGAGATGCCAGCAGGACGCTGGCATCAGGCGGGGTCGGTATAGGGATATACCGTCTCCGCCGGTCCGACAGGCCAGCAGCTGTAACCGAGGGCACCGCATCGCGGCGCGAGGACCGCCCAGGAGCAGCAGCAGAGGCTGAACCCCAACCCGCTGTTCCACAGCAACGTGTTACTCACGAAATACCGGCTTTCAGCTTGTTAAGCGATGTAGGCCTTAAAGCAGGTTTACAACCAAGTATTCAATGCATAAAAAAACCGCCATCTCAAAGAGACGGCGGTTTTTTAGGATTCCCCTCCGGCCAGCATAACGCTTTTACAGAAGGGAGTGCTGCATTACAGAACGCTCAGTCCAGTAAGTCGCTCGACTTATTTATCCAGCGCGTAGGCAATCACGTAGTCACCGCGATCCGGAGACTGACGCGCACCGCCCGCCGAAATCAGGATGTACTGCTTACCTGTTTTCGGCGACTTGTAGCTCATTGGGCCACCCTGGCTGCCAACTGGCAGACGGGCTTTCCACACTTCTTTACCGGTTGAGGTATCGAAAGCACGCAGGTAGTAGTCCTGAGTACCGGCGATGAACACCAGGCCGCCCTGAGTTGCCAGCGTACCGCCCAGCGTTGGCATGCCCACCGGCATCTGCGCTTTCATTTTGATACCAAATGGACCGGTATCCTGCACCGTACCAACCGGCACCTGCCACACAATTTTCTGCGTTTTCAGGTCGATAGCAGACAGCGTACCGAACGGTGGTTTCTGGCAAGGGATGCCCAGCGGTGACATAAAGCGGTTTTTGTTCACCGCATACGGGGTGCCTTTCAGCGGAACTGCGCCCATACCGGTATTCACCGCTTCGCCGCCGTTGCTGGCAGGACCAGAGGTGGTTTTCGCCGGGATCATCTGTACCCACAGGCCCAGACGCATATCGTTAGCGAAGATGTAATGGTTGTTCGGATCGGTCGACAGGCTGCCCCAGTTCATACCGCCCAGTGAACCCGGGAAGCTGAGGGACAGGTCGGTACCCGGAACGGTGAACAGACCATCGTAGCGCATAGATTTGAAGCCGATACGGCAGGCCAGCTGATCGAACGGCGTAGCGCCCCACATATCAGACTCGGTCATGGTATCCGCACCGATCTGCGGCATACCAACAGACTTAGGCTGAGTCGGCGTGTACTGCTCGTTTGGAATGTTGCCAGGCTTAACCGGCACTTCTTTCACTTCGGTCAGCGGTTGACCGGTCAGGCGATCCAGCACGAAGATCTGACCTGCTTTGGTACCAAATACCACCGCTGGCTTGCTGCTGCCGTCTTTCTGTGGGAAGTCGATCAGGCTTGGCTGCATTGGGATATCGAAGTCCCACAGATCGTTATGAACGGTCTGATACACCCATTTTTCTTTACCGGTAGTCGCATCCAGCGCCAGGATAGAGGCACCATATTTATGGTCCAGCGCGTTACGGTTGGCACCCCACAGGTCAACGGACGAGCTACCCATCGGCAGGAACACGGTGTTCATCGCCGGGTCGTAGGACATCGGAGCCCAGGAGTTCGGCGTACTGCGAACGAAGGTTTTACCCGCTTCCAGCTTGGCCGTTGGGTCCGGATTGCCCGGGTCAAACGCCCAACGCATTTCACCGGTGATCACGTCAAAGCCGCGCAGTACGCCGCCAGGCATATCGGTCTGCACGTTATCAGCCACGCGTCCACCCACAACGACGGTAGTACCCGCCAGGGTTGGCGCTGAGGTCAGCTGATATTTTGGATCACCCGCATCACCCAGACCGGCTTTCAGGTCAACAAAACCTTTATCGCCGAAGTTCTGGCACATTTCACCATTGTCGGCGTTGATCGCCACCAGACGTGCGTCGATGGTGTTCATCAGCAGACGGCGCTGACAGGTATCACCGGCTGCCAGAGCCACCGCCGTCACCGGCGTTGAATCCGGCACGCTTGGCTGCTGCAGCGGTTTAGTGGCATCAAAGTAAGCCAGACCACGGCAGCGGTTCCACACCTGGGACTGCGCGTTGATTTCGGTTTTCCAGATCTCTTTACCGGTATCCGCATCGACGGCAATCACATTGTTATGCGGCGTACAGAGATACAGACGATCGCCTACCTGGAGCGGAGTTTGCTGATCTTCAGCACCGTTACCGGTAGGGCTTTCCGGAATATCACCGGTGTGGAAGGTCCAGACAGGTTTCAGATCTTTCACGTTATCACGCGTGATCTGGTCCAGCGCCACAAAGCGACTTCCTCCGGCAGTGTTACCGTAGTTGTCCCAGTTTTTCTGCTCGGTTGATTTATCCACCGGCACCAGCGGCAGTTCCTGACCGTTTGATGCAACCGGAGGATGCGGCTGGAACATTTCGAATGCGGTAACCAGCAGACCAACCACGGTCACTGCACTCAGACCGTAAGAAAGCTTAGAGGCAGAAGGTTTGCCTTCGCGCTTGCGCAGCGCCGGGTAAGTAATCAGCGCCAGCAGCAGCATGCCAGCGAAAAATACCACGCGGGAAACCAGCGGCCAGAAATCAATACCGGCATCCTGAACGGCCCAGATTACGGTACCAATAAACACCAGAGCAAAAATCAGCACTGCGGAAGATTTACGACGGAAGAACTGAATCGCGGAAATAGCGGTAAAAATACCGGCAATCGCGAAGTACCAGCTACCGCCGAGTGAAATCAGTTTTACACCACCAATGACAAAATACAGGCCTGCTGCCAGCAGAATTAACCCTAGCAGGAAACACCACAAGCCCAGCCATTTTGATGACCCGGCATTTGTATGAGACATACAAAAACACTCCTGGAGAGAATAAGACGTCATTATTGCTGGCAGAAACCGCCGAATGCGGCGGTTGCCATCCCGCTCATAACGATGAGCTACAATAAGTTTAGATGTCTTATTTTTATTAACAATATTACGCGGGACCAGCCCGTCCGGTGTTAAACGCTGAAGCTCACAAACCCGTCAGACCTGGGCTGACGGACATAAGCTCCCGCAACTAACGCCAAAATTGTACCACCAGGTTCATTCTGTGATAAACAAAAAGTTAACATCCAACTAAAAAATTATCCATATGGTTCATTTTTTGCTCCTCAACAAACCGGTAACGCATTGAGGCTGCGGCTCAATATGTTTATCGCCTTAGCGATGTTGACCGTTTGTTCTTCCCCGCTGTCGCGATCGTAAAGGACAACTTCTGTGGCCGCTCCGTCAGGAGGAACCACAATAATAAACCGCCCGCCCAGCCGTCTGGCATTTCGCACGCAGGTATTGACCCGCATGTGGGAAAAATCATTGGCGATACTCATCTGCGGGAATGTTTTCCTGAGCGACCGACCGATGTTTAATGCCTGGGTGCTGGCGGCAGGAGAACCCGGAATGATGACCACATCCGTGACCTGCTGCTTAAGCAGATGCTTATCCGTCAGACGCAGCAAACGCATTATCGGGTCCAGCATTAACGCAAAGCCGCAGGCCTGAATCGGCGTTTCAAGAACGCTAGTCGCACATTCATCATAGCGACCACCGCGACATAACAGGCTGTGTTCCATCAGCCTCTCGCAGTGCCATTCAAAATGGGTATGGCAATAGGCATTTGAGGGATAAAGCCACCGATCCACCACAAAGGGAACGTGGATTTTAGTCAGAGACTCCAGCAGACAATCAAAACGCTTCCGCGATTCCCCCCCAAGGAAATCGCCGATCACCGGCGCGATGGAACGAAGCCTGGCCAGCAGAGGATGGTCTGAGCGCAGCAGTCTTTCCGGCTGCATTGCCAGGCACTCCGCCCATTCCGGTTCGAAAATACTCGTAAAAGGCTGATAAAAAGCGCGTAAGGCCGCGCGAAAAGCAGCAAACTCCTGCTGAGTTCCAGTACTGTTGATTTTCAACTCAACATTTTCCTGAAGGCCCAGCGACCTGAAAAAATCATACTGCAGGACCAACTGCTCCAGTTCGATATCCACTTCCGCAAAACCAAACGCTTCAACGCCCAGCTGCTGGTACTGTTCGATATGTTCGCCCGTATTCTCTGTACTACGGAACATGACCCCCTGGTACCATAGTTTGCTCGTGGACTGCAGATGAGGATGCTGATTAATCATTTGCAAACATCCCATCGTTCCCTCTCCGCGCAGCAGTGCACTGTGGCTACCCGTGAGGGGAAACGGCTCATTCGTGGCAGTAAATGCGGCGTTATTTCCTTCTCTTTCAAGGAGCGGCAGCCGAATCTCCTGGTAGCAGTAGCGTGACAGCAGGCAGGCCGCCTGATTTTCCAGCCATGTCCAGTCTGCGACCTGATTATGAAAATACTTACGCGGTCGCCCGGCTTGCCTGGGCTGTACAGGCCGATGAAGCTGCCTTTCTAACCGCTGGCAATACTGCGGCGTACCCAGCAGTCGATTCTGATTCAGACAATCCTGCAGGCGTTTTTCAATAGAGGGGCTAAGGGGCGACTGAATAAAGCGCGCATACTGGATGGCGCGTTCCTGGGGAGTATTACCTAAACGCAAATACTGTTCATGCGGGGTAATCATTTGCTGTTGCTCCCCGCTAATATTATACCGGTAGCTACTCCACGCTGGTCGTTTTCCCTCGAGGGAATGTCGCTCTCCACGACGGGTATCAACAAATTTTTGTGCAATAAGCAGGTAGGCTTCCGGTTCAATGAGCGAACTATTATATCGGCCTTCCCACAGGCTACCGCTGCGATGATACTTTTGATTAAACCAGGGAACATAGCGTCTGCCGATATGCTGAACCAGCCGACTAAGATCTTCTTTTGTCCCGGGTGTTAATAACATCATCAGCTGATTTGGCAATAGAGTCCATGCGTGCAAAGCGAAGTCAAAATTTTCGCCTGCTTTCCTTAAACAGTTAAGGAAAGTTAAATAATCCTCGTCATCATGAAACACAATATCATTATTATGCCCGTTAAGCTGAATAAGTTGTGGCAACCCCTGAACATAAACCCTCGACGTTCTGGACATGGGTAGCTCCCATTTAATTTATAAAATTGAATTTAAAAATATTAACCATGAAACTCTTAACTCGAAAATCTCATGAAGGAATAATCCATCATCTTCACAATCATTGTCAAGCGCCCAAAAAACACACCACTGCGATTCATCCGTTTTTATATTCCCCGCGCCATCAAGAAGTAAATAAAAAAGGGGACAGATCGAGTTTTTAATGTTTTCAGAAAGAAATTCCGCGCTGTCTCACAGAAAAAAAACAAAGACAGAAAATAAATGATCTAAATCATCATTCCCGCCACCTCTGTTTTTAAACTCCGTGCATCACATTAATTTCAAGCCGCCTTCTTAATATTAATGGCACCACGTTACAGGATATTTAAAATGGATAAAATCAGCGCAAAATCCGCCCATAAAATGGGCGTCGTGGCCCTGACACTTGTCACCGCATCGAACATGATGGGGTCAGGGGTGTTTATGTTACCCACCAACCTTGCCGGTATTGGGTACATCTCCCTGTGGGGATGGTTGTTCACCATTATCGGGGTTATTGCCATCGCGCTGGTTTTCGCGAAAACCAGCCTGCTGACGCCGCGTAACGGCGGCATTGTCGCTTACGCCAGCGATGCTTTTGGCCCCTTTGTCGGGTTTCAAACCACCGTCTGCTACTGGATAAGCGCCTGGATTGGCAACGTCGCTCTGCTGGTGGCCGGTATTGGCTATCTCAGCTACTTCTTCCCACAGCTCAAAGATCCCACGGTGGGCTGCATAACGGCTATCGTGATCCTCTGGGCTTTTATCGCACTCGGCAGCTTTGGCGCGCGCGTGGCCGGCCGTGCCCAGTCATTTACTGCCAGCTGTATGCTGGTTGTGGTTCTGGGCATCGGCGTTGTCGGCTGGTTCTGGTTTGATCCGGCGATGTTCAGCCAGGTCTACAACGGCACGGGAAGAAGTGACAGCTCGGCGATTATCTCTGCCGCATCCATTGCCCTGTGGGGATTCCTGGGCGTGGAATCTGCAGTCGTTTCAACCGGCCAGGTTGATTGCCCGGAACGGACGGTCCCTAAAGCAACGGTTATGGGTTTGCTGATCGCCTCAGTCTGCTACGTCGGTAGCTGTACGGTAATTATGGGCCTGGTTCCTCACGCAGAGCTGGTGAACTCCTCCGCACCTTTTGCTGATGCTGCCCGCTATATGTTCGGTAATACCGCAGGCAATATCGCCTCTGCGCTGAGCATCATCGCCTGCTTTGGTTCTATTTCAGGCTGGCTGATTCTGCAGTCGGAAGGCCCACGTGCAGGTGCACAGCAGGGATTGTTCCCACAGTTTTTTGCCGATGTGAATAAAAATGATGTTCCGATGAAAAGCCTGATTTTTACCGGCGTATTGATGAGTGCCATCTTAATGATGACCGCCTCACCCAACCTGGCAAAACAGTTTGAAGTGGTCATATTAATGTCCGTTTTTGCCTCCCTTTTGCCTTACATGTACGCGTTAATCTCTCTGCCAATCATCATGATGTCGAAAAAAATAAATCGCGGGCCCTCTTTTATGTTTTACAGCGTAATGGTGGTTATTGGGATGATTTATAGCATATTCGCATTACTTGGCTCGGGGACTGATTCAATGTTTTGGGGAATAGTCATGATGATGTTCACCATCCCTTTATTCTGCTTCGTTGCCGCCGGTCGCAATAAAAAAGGCGATGACATTCTTTATCTTGATAAAAAATCCTGATTTAAACACCGTTCTCAACCAAAAAAGGAATGAATACTATGACTCTGTCAATTGAAAGCCAAAACAAACTGGATGCATTTTGGTCACACTGCGTTAAGAACCAATATTTCAACCTGGGTTACCCGGAGTCCGCGGATTTTAATTACACTAATCTTGAACGTTTTATGCGTTTCTCTATTAATAACTGTGGCGACTGGGGTGAGTATTGCAACTATCTGTTGAATTCTTTCGAGTTTGAAAAAGAGGTAATGGAGTACTTCGCCACTCTGTTCAAAATTCCTTTTGCAGAAAGCTGGGGTTATATCACCAATGGGGGAACCGAGAGCAATATGTTCGGCTGTTACCTTGGACGCGAAATTTTCCCGGACGGCACGCTTTATTACTCTAAGGATACGCACTATTCCGTAGCGAAAATCGTCAAGCTGCTAAGAATTAAATCCAGCGTTGTGGAATCGCTGCCGAATGGCGAAGTAGATTACGACGATCTGATGAGTAAGATCGCTCGCGATAATGAAAAACATCCGATTATTTTTGCCAATGTCGGGACGACCGTGCGCGGGGCAATTGATGATATCGCACTGATCCAGCAGCGGCTCAAGGAAGCGGGCTTCAGGCGTGAGGATTATTACCTGCACGCAGACGCCGCGCTGAGCGGCATGATCCTGCCTTTTGTTGACGATCCTCAGGCCTATTCTTTTGCTGATGGCATTGATTCTATTGGTGTTTCTGGCCACAAAATGATCGGTTCACCGATCCCCTGCGGCATCGTGGTCGCCAAGAAAAAAAACGTTGACCGTATATCCGTTGAGATCGATTACATCTCTGCCCACGATAAAACCATCTCTGGGTCACGCAACGGGCACACTCCGCTGATGATGTGGGAAGCCGTCCGCAGCCACAGCCATGAAAGCTGGGTACGCCGCATTGAACGCTGCCTGAATCTGGCCGAGTACGCCGTTGAACGCTTCCAGAAAGCGGGAATCAATGCGTGGCGCAACAGAAACTCTATCACCGTGGTCTTCCCCTGCCCTTCCGAAGACGTCTGGAAAAAACATTGCCTGGCAACCTCTGGCGACATCGCTCACCTGATCGTCACCGCACATCATCTGGACTCCAGCCAAATCGACCGGCTGATTGATGATGTTATTGCCGACCGTCAGGCCAACGCCGCTTAAAAATCGGCTGCCACGTAAGGAAAGAAAATGAGCAAAATTCAGGCAATCAGAGGAATGCGGACCATTCTTCCTGAAGAAGCGCCGGTCTGGCAATGGCTGGAGAGTAAGGTGAGAAGCATCACCTGGCGCTACGGCTATCAGGAAATTCGGCTGCCAATACTGGAACCCGTTTCACTTTTTGAGCGGGCAATCGGTGAGTCTACCGATATTGTGTCAAAGGAGATGTATAACTTCCTTGACAAAAGCGGCGAACATATCACCCTTCGGCCGGAGGGCACCAGTGGCTGTGTGAGAACCATCATTGAAAACAATATGTGTTACAACAGCACGCAACGTTTGTGGTATCTGGGTCCGATGTTTCGCTATGAGCGGCCACAAAAAGGCAGGCTGCGCCAGTTTACTCAGTTTGGTGTAGAAACCTTTGGCATGCCCGGTGCCGATATTGATGCTGAACTGATCTATATGGCTAACGATATCTTTAAAGCGCTTAAAGTAGAACGTTATGTACGGTTGGAGATTAATTCTCTCGGCACACTATCAGAACGGCATGAGCATCGCCATCAGTTGGTCAGCTACTTTGAGCAGCACCGCGACCTGCTGGATGAAGACAGTCTGCTGCGTTTGCAGAGTAATCCATTACGGATCCTCGACAGTAAAAATCCGGATATGCAGTGCATGATCGAAGGTGCGCCAAAACTCCTCGACTATCTTGGTGATGAATCACATCAGCACTTTGACGAGCTGTGTCGACTGCTGGATAGCGCCGGTATCTGCTATACCATCAATCCCCGCCTTGTTCGGGGGCTGGACTACTACACGCGCACGGTTTTTGAGTGGATAACCGATGAGCTGGGGTCACAGGGGACGATCTGCGGCGGGGGGCGATATGACGGACTGGTTGAGCTGTTCAGCAATAAAGCATTACCCGCTTCCGGCTTCGCTATTGGCGTTGAGCGCCTGCTACTGCTGCTGGAAACCGTAGGCGTTACGGATAATGTCAGCAATCATCCCGATATTGTGGTCACCTTTGAGGAACCTGGGCAGAACATCGACGCGCTGCTTCTGGCAGACCAGCTGCGACGCCATCTTCCGGAATTTAAAGTTTTGAGTGACTTCACGGGAGCCAAAATCAAACGCCAGCACTCGAATGCCCTGAAAACAGGTTGCCGCTATATTGTTACGTTGAACGGTGACAACCGAACGGGGCTTTGGGACCTTAAGGCTAACTTACAGGAAACCATGCGGCCAGATGATATCTGGAAAAAACTGTCCCACAGGCCAGCTAAAGCCGCGGTGGACTGAAAAAAAAGGGGGCCGATGGCCCCCTTTTCATTAACGCTTGTTCTTCTTCAAATGGCTGAGCAGGCGTTTACGCTTGCGAAGCTGATTTGGCGTAAGCAAGTTGCGTTTCCCTTCAAACGGGTTCTCACCCTCTTTGAACTGAATGCGAATTGGCGTACCCATCACTTCCAGTGAACGACGGAAGTAGTTCATCAGGTAGCGCTTATACGAGTCCGGCAGATCCTTCACCTGGTTACCGTGAATGACCACGATTGGCGGGTTATAGCCACCGGCGTGGGCATACTTCAGCTTAACGCGACGGCCGCGCACCATCGGCGGCTGATGATCGTCAGCGGCCATATTCATAATGCGCGTCAGCATTGAGGTGTTTACACGACGTGTTGAACAGTCATAGGCTTCGGTGACGGATTCAAACAGGTTGCCGACTCCGCTGCCGTGCAGCGCAGAAATAAAGTGCACGCGAGCGAAATCGATAAAGCCCAGACGGAAGTCCAGCGTCTCTTTCACTTCGTCACGAACTTCCTGGCTCAGGCCATCCCACTTGTTCACCACGATCACCAGCGAACGTCCGCTGTTGAGGATAAAGCCCAGTAGTGACAGATCCTGATCCGAGATCCCCAGGTGGGCATCGATCACCAACATCACCACGTTGGCATCTTCAATAGCCTGCAGAGTCTTGATTACCGAGAACTTCTCGACCGTATCGGTCACTTTACCGCGCTTGCGCACGCCGGCGGTATCAATCAGGACGTAATCACGACCATCACGCTCCATCGGGATATAGATACTGTCGCGGGTAGTACCCGGCATATCGTAAACCACGACGCGGTCTTCGCCGAGAATGCGGTTAGTCAGCGTTGACTTACCGACGTTAGGACGACCGACAATCGCCAGCTTGATCGGCAGATCCAGCGGGTTAAAGTCATCTTCCTCTTCTTTTTCGTCTTCAATCACTTCGCCGCGCGCTTTCGCTTCTTTGCGCTCCAGCGCTGCCCAGTAGGCGGCATTTTCTTCTTCTTCGGTGACTTCGCGCGGATCAACTTTATCCATCCACGGCAGGAGAACCATCTCCAGCAGGCCGGTCACACCGCGACCGTGCGAGGCCGCGATCGGATGAATTTCACCCAGGCCCAGCGACCAGAAGTCCAGCACTGCGGCATCCGCATCCAGGCCATCGGTTTTGTTGGCGACGAGGAACGTCGGTTTTTCACGCGAACGCAGGTGGTTAGCAATAGCCGTGTCCGCAGGCATTAACCCGGCACGGGCATCAACCATAAACAGCACAACGTCAGCTTCTTCAATCGCCAGCAGCGACTGTTCCGCCATACGCGTTTCTACGCCCTCTTCGGTACCATCAATACCACCGGTATCGATGCAAATAAACTCGCGGCCTTCAATTTCGGCACGACCATATTTGCGATCCCGGGTAAGTCCGGGGAAATCCGCCACCAGCGCATCTCGCGTGCGCGTTAAACGGTTAAAAAGGGTGGATTTTCCCACATTGGGACGCCCGACCAGCGCGACCACAGGTACCATATTGAAGCCTCATAACTGAAAATTACGCCTGGCTGCGAATACTATTCTCTGCGTCAGACAGATTTTTCCGCCGCAGGGCTCAGGACAATGGCGTAAGGATAACACGCCAGGAGAAAAACGAAACGGCCCCTGAATCATCAGGAGCCGCTATATAACGTAAAGCAGAGGGAAATTAGCGCGTAAACGCGTAAACCTCACCATCTTTAGTCTGAATCAGCAGTTTATCGCTCGCCACCACCGGTTCAGTCTGGAAGCCGGAGCTGTCCACTTTCTGCTGGGCAACAAAACGACCGTCGTCGGTGTTGAGCCAGTGCAGGTAACCTTCGCTATCGCCCACGACCAGGTATCCGTTATACAGAACCGGTGCGGTCAGGTTACGGTGCAACAGATCGCTCTGACGCCAGATAGAGACGCCGCCGTCAGTGCTCAGTGCGATAACGCGATCGTCCTGATCCACCAGGTAGATACGACCACCGTCAACGATCATGTCGTGAACGGAGCCGATTTCGCGTTTCCACAGGATCTGACCAGAGCGCAGATCCAGCGCGGTCAGGTTACCGTTGTAGGCCAGAGCATAAACCACACCGTTAACGATCACCGGAGTGGTATCCACATCGGACAGGCGATCGATTTCGGTCGCGCCGCTCGGCTGTGAAATACGCTGCTGCCAGATAATCTGGCCCTGGTTCATGATAACAGCGCTAACGCGGCCGTTATCACCACCCACAATCGCAGCACCAAACGCGGTAGCTGGCGCAGACTCACCGCGCAGGCTCAGAGCCGGTACGTCGAGATTAACTGACCACTTCACCACGCCGCTGGACTGATCCAGCCCCTGGAGCATACCGTTGCTGGTGTGGACCAGCACCAGACCGTCACTGATTACCGGGCGGGATAAAACTTCCCCGGCGGCTTTGGTCTGCCAGGCAACGCTGCCATCGTTAGTATTTAATGCGTAGACCTGGCCGCGTTCGCTACCAACGTAAACGTGGGCACCATCAACGGTCAAACCACCGGAAAGCAGCGCAGGCAGGTTGCTGGAGAAGAAACCGGTCTTCTCTGACAGGTCAACTTTCCACTGCTCTTTCCCATCACCTGAATTCAGCGCTTTAACAATACCATGGCGATCGGCCGCATAAACGGTGCTGTCAGCCCAGGCCGGGTGCAGGTTAGAGTAAAAATCACCCACGCCATCACCGACCGAGGTGCTCCAGACTTTTTCTGGAGTGAACTGGTTTTGTACGGTCGGCAGTGGTGACATTTTAACCACGTCTTCTTCGCCGCTAAACCATGAACATCCGCTGAGTAAAGTGACTGAAATCAGTCCCGGCAGAAGTATCTTACGCAATTCCATGAAGTCCCTCTTGTGCCCTGTTCAGGCCAAATATTGGAGCCTTATTCACTTATAACCCGATCCGCGGCCGCGCAAAACGCCGCTAGCGGTGGTCCTAAACGTGATTAACCCGGCAGATTATTCATTTTCATTTGCAGCATTTCTTTCAGCGTCGAAGACGCATCAGAAGCAACACCTTTGCTCCACGCTTCGCGTGCACCCTGGGTATCGCCTTTGCTTAACAGCGCTTCGCCGCGGATATCCGCCACGATGGCCGTCCAGCCTTCACCTTTGATGCTTTCCAGCGTTTTCAACGCCACATCAGGCTGCTTCTGCTGGAGCTGAATGCGCGCCAGGCGCAGATTCAGCACAGCCTGAAGGTTGGCGTCTTTTGCATCCTGCAGGCCGCTCTGCAGCTGAGTGGCTGCTTTATCCAGCTGGTTGTTATCGATATAACGCTTTGCCAGATCGAGGGAGGCCAGAGCACCGTAGGTATTGTTGTTGTCGTTGGCAAACTTCGCAGCCGCTTCAAGCGTTGCCGGCTTGCTGGCGTCCAGCGCAGAAGATACCTGCTGATAGGCGGCAGATACTTCACGCGATGCGCCATCCTGGTGATTGTTCCAGTAACGCCAGCCGACCAGAGCACCTACGCCCAGTACCACGCCAACTACCAGCGCTTTACCGTTCTGGGCAAAGAAATTCTTCAGCGCGTCTACCTGTTCGTTTTCGTTGCTATACACTTCCACGCAGTCCTACTCCTTTAAATCGTGCTTTGCTCAGGCTCAGTTCTGTAGCATTGAAGCCAGCAGGGTTGCAGCATCACACTGCGCCAGAGTTTGTTGTTCGCCGTTGCGTAAATCTTTAACCGTTACCTGACCGTTAGCGACTTCATCTTCACCGAGAACCAGAGCAATGCGGGCTTTCCACTTGTCGGCTCGGGTAAGCTGCTTCTTAAAGTTGCCGCCGCCAAAGTTGGTCATTAGCTTCAGCTCAGGCAGCGCATCTCGCACCTGTTCCGCCAGCAGCATCGCAGCTGACTGCACGCCCTGACCCGAAGCGATAACATAGACATCAACAATTCGTGTCGGTTCAAAATCTGGATTAACTGCCTGCACCAGCAGAACAAGGCGCTCCATTCCCATGGCAAAACCAACTGCTGGCGTAGCACGCCCGCCCAGTTGCTCAACCAGGCCATCATAGCGCCCACCGGCACACACTGTACCCTGTGAACCCAGACTGGTGGTCACCCATTCGAAAACGGTACGATTATAGTAGTCAAGACCGCGCACCAGACGCTGGTTGACAGTATAAGCGATGCCGGCAGCATCCAGCAGCGCACACAGGCCGCTGAAATGCTCGCGGGAATCGGTGTCCAGATAGTCGCCCAGCGTCGGCGCGTCGTTTAACAGCGCCTGCACGTCCGGGTTTTTACTGTCCAGCACGCGCAGCGGGTTAGTGTACATACGGCGTTTGCAGTCTTCATCAAGCACATCAACATGCTGCTCAAGGAACGCTACCAGGGCATCACGGTAGTTAGCACGCGCTTCCAGCGAGCCGATCGAGTTCAGCTCCAGCTTAACGTGGTCTGCAATGCCCAGCGCTTTCCACCAGCGCGCAGTCATCAGGATCAGCTCGGCATCAATATCCGGGCCCTGCAGGCCAAAGACTTCGGCACCAATCTGATGGAACTGGCGATAGCGGCCCTTCTGAGGACGCTCGTAGCGAAACATCGGTCCGATGTACCACAGACGCTGTTCCTGGTTGTACAGCAAACCGTGTTCGATGCCGGCACGCACGCAGCCTGCAGTGCCTTCCGGACGCAGAGTCAGGCTTTCGCCGTTGCGGTCGTCGAAGGTATACATCTCTTTTTCAACCACGTCGGTGACTTCACCAATAGCGCGTTTGAATAACGGGGTTTGCTCTACAATCGGCAGACGTATTTCGCTAAAGCCATAGCTGCCCAGCACCTGCTTCAGGATCTGTTCAATGCGCTGCCACACCACGGTATCGGCAGGCAGGTAATCATTCATGCCACGGATGGCCTGGATATTCTTCGCCACTGTTTTTTCCATTTTTTGTGTCTGGCAGCGTGCCGAATCGCGAATCAATTCGCGATATCAGCCGCGGCCAGACGCGATAAATTTATTTCTCGACCTGATGAACATCAATGCGACGTGATGCATCCAGGATGGTCGCCTTGGCACGGATACGCGCTTCCAGCTGGTCGATCATATTATTGTTATCAAGACGGTCTCGCTGGCGAACACCGTCTTCATAAAAGCCGCTTTTCTTATTGCCACCGGTCACACCCATGGTGGAGACCGTTGCCTCACCTGGGCCGTTAACCACGCAGCCGATAATGGAGACATCCATCGGCGTGATGATATCTTCCAGCCGCTCTTCCAGCGCATTCACCGTACCGATCACGTCAAACTCCTGACGGGAACAGGTCGGGCAGGCGATAAAGTTGATACCGCGTGAACGAATGCGCAGGGATTTCAAAATATCGAAACCGACTTTAACTTCTTCAACCGGATCGGCCGCCAGCGAAATACGCAGCGTATCGCCAATGCCTTCAGACAGAAGTAAACCGAGGCCGATAGCAGACTTAACCGCACCGGCACGTGCGCCACCCGCTTCGGTGATACCGAGATGCAGAGGCTGGTCGATCTGCTTAGCCAGCAGGCGATAAGATTCAACGGCCAGGAAAACGTCTGAAGCTTTAACGCTGACTTTAAACTGATCGAAGTTAAGACGATCGAGATGATCCACGTGACGCATTGCCGATTCCAGCAGCGCCTGCGGCGTTGGCTCGCCGTACTTTTCCTGCAGATCCTTTTCCAGCGATCCACCGTTCACACCGATACGAATCGGAATGTTGTAGTGTCGTGCGCAGTCAACGACCTGGCGTATACGCTCTTCGTTACCGATATTGCCCGGGTTAATGCGCAGGCAGTCCACGCCATATTCAGCGACCTTTAAAGCAATACGGTAGTCAAAATGAATATCGGCGACCAGAGGAACGTTCACCTGCTGTTTGATCAGGCGGAACGCTTCGGCAGCATCCATCGTAGGTACGGATACACGAACGATATCAACACCGACGCGCTCCAGTGCTTTAATTTGAGCAACTGTCGCAGCAACGTCGGTGGTCTTGGTATTGGTCATAGACTGGACGGCGATAGGTGCTCCGTCGCCCACGGGCACCTTGCCGACGTAAATGCGCTTTGATTTGCGACGGGTAATGGGTGCTTCATTATGCATATTCTTTCTCCACAATCGCTCGCGCCCAGAGAAGATGCGTTATGGCGCACCTACTGTCAGACGAGCAACCTGGTTAGTACGGATAAAACGACTCAGATCGACAGGATTGCCCTGATACTGGATCTGTACTGCGGCTGGCGCACCAATTTTCAAGCGATAAGGTGCGGTACCAGCAAGGCTAAGTTTACCACCGCTGCGCTGAATCCCGCTGAACAGTTTTTTCCCTGCGGCATCGGTCACTTCCAGCCAGCAATCTTGGGTGAAGTTCATCACCAGTGCATTTGGATCAACGGCCGGCTGGCTAACGCCAGCGCTGCTCGTTGGCAACGGGCTGCCGGTGGTGTTATCAACCGAAGCCTGGCTTGGTGAAACAACGGCAGGCTGATTCTGACTGGTTTGAGCAGAGGCAGCAGGGGCAGAAGCAACGGGGGCGGTCGCAGCTGGGGCAGCCGCAGTTCCGTTATTGTCTACCGGTTCAACGGGGGTAGTCTGAGCCGAAGCCCCCTCTTCAGGGGACTGCGGCTGAGCTGAGGCGTCCGGAGAGGTGCCTTCCAGCTGAATAGACTGGCTGTTGTCATCGCTGACGGAACTGTTTTGATCGGACAAAGTAACCAGATCGTCCTGTGCGGCTTTATGATTCTGCCACCACCAGGCGCCGGTCAGACCGACAACTACGAACACCACCAGCCAGGTGAAGATCATTAACCAGCCGTCTCGTTTTTTGCGACGTTTACCCAGTGCAAAACTCTGCATGGGTTCAACTTTCGCCGCCCGGATCGGGGCCTGTTTTGCCATCATCGGCAACAGGTCCTCTTCCGGGATATGCACGAGGCGGGCATAAGAACGGATATAGCCGCGCAAGAAGGTCGATGCCAAATCAGCCGGCGTCTTATCTTCTTCAAGGTCGCGAACGGTGGAAAGTTTCAGGCAGAGGCGCTCAGCAATGTTCTGCTGAGTCAGGCCCATTTTTTCACGGGCGCTACGCAGGCGCTCGCCTGTTGAATTTACGTTAGATTTTTCTTGAGTGGCTTCAGTATTCATTAGCTAGAAAGTGCTGGTACTGTATCGATTGTGGAAAAATTCGCGCAAGTTGGCCCCCAAAATGTTTAACATCAGCAGTGCGGCCTTCCTGCACGGCGAAGCGAATCTCTAGCCACAAACTTTCCGCTGAAACAGGAAAGCTGTGTTGATAAATTTCTAACAGGATACGTGAATCCTCACGTTTCCCCTTTCCAAATCGCCTTTCGGCTTCTGCCAGCATGGGCATTCCCTTGGCGGGATCGGCTGTTACCGCTTCCGCCAGCGCATTACGCGCTCTCTCTCGTTGCCCGGCATTCAGATAACAGTAGCCTGAATTTTCAACGCTGTCGGCACGAGTCCCATTTGCTGAATCTTCAGCAGCCTGAATGAAATGCCGTTGTGCCGCATCATACTGCCCTAATCTGCAAAGAAACGCACCGTAATTATTAAGCACATAGCCGTTTTGCGGTGCCAGCGTCAGCGCGCGATGATAGTACTTCGCGGCCAGCGTATCATCGCCTGCCTGATGCTGGTAACGAGCTTCCGCCAGCTGAGTACGATAATCATTCGGAGCCAGCGCCAGCGCCCGTTGCAGATTTCTCTGCGCGGCATCTAACTCGCCGCGCGCCAGATAGGCCAGACCCAGCTGTAACCGGGTTTCAACCAGTGCTTTACTCTGCTGTGACGTCTGGCAACCCAGCAGCAGCAGCGCTGCCACTATACTCATCCTGATACGCATTCTGCCTCTCCCTGGGCTGTGATATACCGTCAGGGTACGTCAATCAGCCCAGGGCAAACAGCCAGCGGCAGCGTTTCTTTATCGGAAAAGACCGGGTTTCAGAGCGCCTTCACAGATATCGCTTCACCGGCCATTTTCTTTTTCAGCGTACGCTTGGTTCGGTCAATCACGTCACCGGCCAGCTGACCGCAGGCGGCATCGATATCATCGCCGCGCGTCTTACGGACAATAGTCGTAAATCCGTATTCCATCAACACCTTAGAGAAACGGTCAATGCGGCTGTTCGAGCTACGGCCATACGGCGCACTTGGGAACGGGTTCCATGGGATCAGGTTAATTTTACACGGCGTATCTTTCAACAGCGCGGCCAGTTCATGGGCGTTGTCGGTGCTGTCATTGATGTGATCAAGCATCACGTACTCAATGGTCACGCGCCCCTGGTTAGCGTTGGACTTACCGATATAGCGGCTGACGGCACCCAAAAACGTTTCAATATTGTACTTTTTATTGATCGGAACAATTTCGTCACGAATTGTGTCATTCGGTGCGTGAAGCGAAATAGCCAGCGCCACATCGATCATATCGCCCAGTTTATCCAGCGCGGGAACCACGCCCGACGTTGACAGCGTCACGCGGCGTTTAGACAGGCCAAAACCAAAATCATCCAGCATGATTTCCATTGCCGGAACTACGTTGGTCAGGTTCAGCAACGGTTCACCCATCCCCATCATCACCACGTTGGTGATAGGACGCGAACCGGTCACTTTCGCGGCGCCAATGATTTTAGCGGCACGCCAGACCTGGCCAATAATTTCCGAGACGCGCAGGTTGCGGTTAAAGCCCTGCTGCGCGGTAGAGCAGAATTTACATTCCAGTGCGCAACCAACCTGTGAGGAAACACACAGCGTGGCGCGATCTTTTTCAGGGATATAAACGGTTTCAACCTGCTGACCGCCTACCTGGATGGCCCACTTGATGGTGCCATCCGCAGAGCGCTGTTCTTCAGCCACTTCAGGCGCGCGGATTTCAGCCACCTCTTTCAGCTTGTTACGAAAGACCTTGTTGATATCGGTCATTTCGTCGAAATCATCGCAGCAGTAGTGATAAATCCACTTCATGACCTGATCGGCACGAAACGGTTTTTCCCCCAGGCTGGCGAAAAATTCGCGCATTTGCTGGCGATTCAGATCGAGCAGGTTAATTTTGTCTTTTTTAGGCTGGACGGTTACAGGCGATGCGGACGACGGCGTCACAATAGTATCTGACATAATGTTCTCTGGCCTCGTTATTACACGTTATGGCGCTGTTTTGGTGAATTCAGGTGAATAGAATAAGAAGCGCCCCGGAGAGCAAGCTCTACCGGGGCGCATAATTGTACTCGCGACTAACGTAAGGTTAAAGCGGCTGACAAAAATAAATTGTAAACCGCAGGGTTATTCACCACACCTGACGCCGGTCTGGCATCCGCTGATTAGCGGGTGCGTGGGCAGATTTCGCCTTCGCCGAAGAAGTAGGCGATTTCACGTGCTGCTGATTCAGCAGAGTCAGAACCGTGGGTGGCGTTCTCGGTGAAGCTGTCAGCGTAGTCAGCGCGCAGTGTACCCGCCAGAGCGTTAGCCGGGTTAGTTGCGCCCATCAGATCGCGGTGACGCTGAACGGCGTTTTCGCCTTCCAGTACGGAAACAACAACCGGACCAGAAGTCATGAACTCTACCAGACCATCAAAGAACGGCTTACCCTGGTGCTCAGCATAGAAACCTTCGGCCTGCTCTTTGCTCAGGTGCAGCATTTTGCTGCCAACGATTTTGAAGCCAGCGCTTTCAAAACGGTTGAAGATGGCACCGATTACGTTTTTTGCCACAGCGTTAGGTTTTACGATGGAGAAGGTACGCTCAATAGTCATGTTGACCCCTGTTTTATACGTCGAGTTTAGCCGTGAAAAGTGTCCCGGCCGGGAAAATGGCCGCAGATTATAAGGGTGCATAAGCGGAAATGCCTATCGGAGTTTCAAGAAAATGTTGAAAAACACGATCGGCGTCGCGGCTTTTTTCGCCACCTGACGCCATTTTACCCAGCCCGTGGCTGATTAACCACTCGACGGCGGTAAAACCGCATGAAATCAGTTAATGATTTCTACCCTCACTGTACGACTGTCGGCACGGCCGCGATCGTCAACCGCGCGAATTCGGTACCTTGCGGAACGTGCTGGCTGCCAGTCCAGCGGCGTTTTGCTGGCGCTGCTGCCAAGGTAGATATCATCGACAAACCAGTAAACCGTGCGGCTGTCGGCGTCGGTCACTGCGCTGAAACTGATATTTTCGCGCCCGCGCTGTGACTGACGGAGCGTGTAGGTGGTGTTTTTTAGCGGCGAGGTAATACGCGGCGCTGAACCGCTCTGCGACTCCGGCTGACACTCTCCGCGAGGCGGCGGCCGTTTTGGCAGACCCGCGCTGGCAAAAACGTTTGCCAGGTCGGAGGGCCAGAACTCGAAGACCTCAACGTGGCTGCTGTGTTCATCCCAGGGTGCGCAGGCCACTTTACCGCTCAGGTTATCAATCCGCAGCGGACGATAAACCGTATCGACGGTAATCGGGGATTTACCAGGAATAAACCAGCTGCTGCCGCGCTGCTGGCACCATTGGGTCGGCAGGTTACCGCTGGGCAGGCAGATATCCACCTTTTTGAGATGAGGGGGAAAGCGGTGCCGCGGCTCCCGCAACTGAGGGTAACTGGCGGCCACGCTGTCGATAATATTGAAGAACAGCGGCGCGGCGGCTTCCACGCCAATAAACGCATTCTTCCCCTGACCGGAGAAATTACCTTGCCAGACAACCAGCACGTAAGGCCCGAAAATCCCTACGCTCCAGGCATCGCGAAATCCCCAGGAGGTCCCGGTTTTCCAGTATACCGGCAGCGTTGAAGGCCGCTGGGCCAGCGTATCGCCGGGGCGACGATGCTGCCTCAGAATATCAAGAGTCATAAAGCTGGCTTCTTCACTCAATAACCGGGCACCGGCATCAAGCGGATCGCTTTCACGCATCCTCAGCGGCCGCAGTTCACCGCGGTTTGCCAGCATGGCATACAGCCTTGCCAGCTCCTGGGCCGTCACCTCGCCACCGCCCAGCACCAGCGACAGTCCGTAGTGCTTTTCACTCGCCATATTGCTGATACCGGCCAGCCGTAAAAACTGATAGAAACTCGGCTGACGCAGCTGCGCCGCAATTGCCACGGCGGGAATATTACGGCTGAAGTTCAGCGCATCGGTTGCCGTCACCGGCCCCAGAAAACGCCGGTCAAAGTTTTCCGGTGCGTAACTGCCAAATGTAGACGGTACATCTTTAAGCACGGTCATGGGATGCAGAACGCCCTGCTCCATGCCCAGCGCGTAAATAAATGGTTTCAGCGTGGAACCGGGGGAACGTTTTGCCGTCGTGCCGTTAACCTGCCCCTGAATCGGCCGGTTGAAATAATCCGCCGAACCGACCAGCGCCCGCACGCCCATATCACGGCTGTCCACCAGCATCACCGCTGCGTTATGAATTCCCCGATTCTGGTTGCGTAAGATATAGGCGCGAACCTGTCGCTCAACCAGCGTTTGCAGCGTGGCATCCAGGGTCGTGTCAACCCGAAGCGCACGTTCTCCAGGCTGGAGCTGTTCAATAAAATGTGGCGCGATAAACGGCAGCGCCTGCGGCTGGCGCAGAGTCATCGGCAGGCGAAACAGCGCCTGCTGGGCGTTATCAGTCGGATAATGTTGCTGCCAGCGGGCAAACAGACGATTGCGCGCCTGCATCAGCGCCGGGCTGAGTTCGCCGCTGCGCGGGTCGATGCGCAGGCTGGGCGACTGCGGCAGCACGGCCAGCGTTAATGCCTCGGCCAGCGTCAGCTTTGCGGGTGGTTTATTAAAGTAGATCAGACTGGCGGCACCCAGACTTTCAATATTACGACCGTAAGGGGCGTAATTCAGATAGGCTTCCAGAATATCGTGCTTGGAGTAGCTCAGCTCAAGCTGCACGGCGCGCAGCAGCTGCACCAGCTTTCCTCCGGGGGTTCGTGTATTCAGCTGCCACTTCATGCGCGCCAGCTGCATGGTGATTGTCGATCCCCCCTGCTTGCTGCCACCGGTGATATAGCTGCGCCAGAACCCACGCAGCAGGCTGACCGGATTAAAACCGGGATTAGCGTAAAACCAGCGATCTTCATGCAGCAGAATACCGTCGATCGCCAGCGGCGACATGTCCGCCAGCGGCGTCCACTGACGGTAGCGATCGTCAGTGGCGAGCTGTAAACGCAGCAGCTGGCCATGACGATCGTACCAGGCCGTCGACAGCGGTAACCCCTGCGAAAGCGGCGGGTGCGGCCACAGCCGCCAGCCCAGCAGAAACAGGGCCAGCAATACCACTACTGCGGCAGCATTTTGCAACAGCCGCTTTAAACCAGCCCGATTTGTTAACTCCATCAGCCGCGTTACGGTGCAGCTGACGGCTCAGCCGCCACCACCTGAATTTTCCCCTGCGCGGCGGACATCGCCTGAATATCGCGATCGTACATCGCCTCGCCGTAGGCTGGCGGGATCACGAAGCTGCCGGTATTGGTGGCTTTAATCTGATAAACAAACTCCTGTACCTCACGTGTGGCGCTGCCATAAACGATCACCCGATCTTCGCGGATATCACTGTAGTCCACCGACCAGGTTGAGCCACTGGCAGCAAGCGGTGAGGTCCATCCTCCACTGCTTTCGCTTTCACCCTCCTCCTCAGCGTTTTCCGGCGGCGGCGGGGTCTGCTGTACGACTTCAAACCCACCCGGCAGCAGATCGACGACGGCAAGGTTACTCAGCGCCTGCTGGGAATTCGCCCTGACCTTCAGATGAACCGAGATCGTCTGGCCCAGCGTCACTTTATCAATCGGTTTTCCAGCCGCATCGGTATAGTCGCGGGTAATTTCCAGCCCGCGTGAGATCGCTTTCTGCGGCGCAGCAAGGTCGTATCCGGCCTGCGTCACTACATACCATGCCGGTGCGCTGTTCGGATTGCCGAACTGAATCGAGCGCGCAGCGGAACTGAACTCACCCTGGCTGAACTGGCCTTTAATTGAAGAAATGAGCTGCGGAACCTTATTGTCACCGCCGATCTGATTAATCTTCAGGCCCTGCACATCATTGTGCTGCGCCACCTGCCCGGCATAGCTTTCCAGCGCCAGGATGCTCATCGCCGACGAGAAGGTGGTGTAGCGTTCTTCACGCAGCGCCTGCACCATATTTTCCAGCACCTGAGGTGGGATGGCATCCACTTTCTCCGGGAAGTGGCGAACAATCAGGTACAGCCGCGTGGCGTCCGTCACCAGCGGATCGTAATAGTTCTGCGTCCACCAGCTCTTGTCATAAGCCTTGCTCAGCGCCTGCCAGCTGGGCTGCAACAGTCGCTCTGCTTCATCATCCGCTTTCAGCAGTTTCCACGAAGAAGCCAGGTACAGCGAAGCGAGGTCGGTTTTCCAGCCGTCAGGGAAGCGCTTTTACAGCGTTTCCTGCACCGAAGCGAGCGCGTTCGTGGTGATTTCGCCCTGTCGCGTCAGCAGGTAAATCGCCCAGGCGCGCAGGCGCAGATGATACAGATCCTCATAGCCACTGCTGGCAAGGGTCCGCAGCGCCACGTTGGCCTCATCCAGCATATCGGCAGGCTGCGGATAGCCCGCCGCTCTGGCCTCCAGCAGGTACTGAACCACGTACGGCGTCACGAACGGATCGGCCTGCGGCGATGCTGTCCAAAGCCCGAAAGCCCCATCGCCGTTCTGCCGCGATCGCAACACGTCGAGAATACCTTTAAGCTGCTGCCGGACTTTATCGTTCGACAGGCTGCCACGGAGTTCCGGGTGTTCACTCTGCAACAGCAGCGGGATGGACTGGCTGACGATCTGTTCAGAACAGTAATAAGGATAATCCGCCAGATAGCGGGCCAGTCCGCTGGTCAGTACCAGTGGTGAATAAGACACTGCCGCCTGCCGCTGTGCATAGGCATCAAACATCTGGCGCAGGTTATCCACCTGTTGCTGGCTGCCGTTCATGCGCCCCATAACCGACTGAGTACGATAAGGCATCGCCGGCCGCACCGAGGTACTCAAGGTTCGCTGACTGGTTTTATCGCCGTAACCGGCGCGGAACACCAGCGGAGCATCGCCGAGCGCAGCTTTCGCCCGCAGGCGGAAGGTCACCACGCCTTCATGCTTCGCCGCCAGCGGCAGGGACTGCTCTGCGCTACCGACCACCTCCAGCTGTGGCGGTGGCGTGACGCTGAGCTTGACGGGCAGCGCTTCACTTCCCTGTCCCTCAAGGTTGTTGCTGACGCCGACGCTGACGTCAAACTCATCACCCGGTGCCACCATCGCCGGAACGTTCGGCGTCAGGATAAAGTCATCGCGCACGGTGGTGGAGGTCTGTGCCTTACCGATTTTTCCGGCGGTAGCAGAAATCGCCATCACGCGGATTTTGCCGTTGAAGTAGTCCGGGACCGGCCAGGTAAACTGCGCCTGTCCGTTCACCTCGGTAATGCCGGACCAGAATGCCACCGGTTTATCACGCTTGCGTTTAAACGGGTTCAGATGCAGATCCAGGCTTTCACCGCCGTCACCGCCCGGTGCGGATGTCAGCGACATCAGCTTGCTGAACTCCGGCAGGATCAGGTCGAGGATCTGCGAACTTTCCACGTTCAGCTCGCGCTTACGGAAGAAGTAATCCAGTGGATCGGTCAGGCGATAGCGCGCCACCTGCAGAATTCCTTCATCAACTGCAAATACCGCAACCTGCTGCGGGCCGTCGGTGGTGACCGTAACAGGCAGGTTATCTCCCGGCTTGATCACGTCCGGCACGCTCAGCGCCAGCGCATTTTTCCGCGCCTGGTTGCTGATTTTAAACGGCATCACACCGTAGCTGAGCGGGCTCATAAAGATTTCATCAGAGTTGATATCGCGCACAAACTGCACGTTGATATAGGCATTGCCCTCCAGCCCGGCCGGAATGCGAATCTTCTGCACGGAACTGGTGGTCGTGGTATGGAACCACTGCCAGCTATACACCTTTTCCCGCTCGATGGTGATTAGACCGCTGCCGGTATAAGGTGCATTGATGGCCACTTCAATTTCATCGCCCGGCTGATATTCAGCACGATCTAGCTTCAGCTTCAACTCGGCGTTACGATCCAGCGAACGGCTGATATTGGCGTCGCCGGTAACACTGTAGGCGATACGGTTAAGCACATCCCCTTTGGCGTTTTTCACCACCAGCACGTAGTCACCCGGCTGGTTGGTCATCAGCGGTAAGGTCGTACCGGATGCCCCCAGCTCAAGTCGGTTCTCACTGACCGGAATTTCCTTCAGTTTCGACTGGTATTTATAAACGCCGGACTCCTGCCGCGTCAGCACCGACAGATATTTTTGCTCCAGCAGTTCCAGCTTCAGGTCGCCAAGCGCTATGGGCTCAAGCGACGGGTCGATCGCCAGCAGATTTACGCTGCGCTGCGTACCGAGGCGAATAAAGCTGAGATCGCCGTCAGGCTTGAAGCCCACCAGATAGTCCCAAGGTGAAACCAGCGTGCGTGCCGTAGCAGCGACGGAGCGCCCACCGCCGGCAACAAAGGCTTCCGACAGCAGCTGCAGCTGCCAGGTCGCATCTTCCCAACCGCTGAGATCCAGCGCGATATTTGCCGCACCGCTGTCGTCCGTGGTGCTGTCCTGCAGCTCCGTTTCAAATCCTTCACCGGCCGGGCGCGCCTCATAGAAGGCATAGTCGGGGTAGCGATCAAAGGCCGGATAGACCGGGCGCAGCGTCAGCTTCGAGGCAACGCGTCGCCCCTGTGCCGGCGTGCCAAACAGGTTCTGCACATCAATACTGGCCTTCAGCTCGCCGGGTTTGACCCAGCCTGAATGCCTGTCCGGCGTCAGCGCCAGCTTAACCTTTAGCTGATCCGGCTCGAACTCTTTGATATTCACCGCCGTACTGCCCAGCAGACGGGTGGAATCATCATCCTTGCCCGGCAGATAGAGGTAGATCATCCATTCGCCGGTTGGCGCATTTTCGTCAGTGGTAAAGCTCAGTTCATTGAAACCGCTGGCGTTGAGGGTCAGCGGTACCGTGCGCATCAGCTTGTCGCGAGGATCGTGAATTTCTGCCCGCACCGGAATGCCGTTGAGCGGCACTGACCAGTCGGCGGCGCGGGTAATCAGGCCGATATTAAAGGTATCACCGGGGCGATAAACACCGCGATCGGAGAACAGGTAGCTGCTGAGGGTTCGCGAGTCTTCCGGTGTGGATTCGCCATAAACATCAAAACGCGAGAAGTCGAGGCTGCGATCGTTGTCACGCCCGCTGGGCAGGAACGACACGTCTCCCTCTTTTTCCACCAGGAACATCACCGGCTGGCGCTCGTTGGTATAGGCTTCCAGCGGCGGGAAGCTGACGTGACCGTCCCCGCCTGTGCGGCGGGTGAGCAGTTTCTCACCGTTTTTAGCCACCACGGACACCAGGGCATCCGCTACCGGCTGACCGCTGCTGATGGACTGAACGAACAGGTCGCGGGATTTATCCTGCGCGCGCTTGGCAATGATTCCGAGATCGGTCACCACCACGAAACGCGAGTCGCCGATACTCTGCTGCTCTTCATCCCCTTCCTGATATTCATCTTCACCCGGCTGCGCATCTTTTTGCTCAGGCGACCACGGCGACAGGGAAAGCAGGAACACCCCGCGATGGGACGCGCTGTCGGTAGAGAGGTAGCGCGAAAGATCGATCCCCTGATAGCTGACTTCCCCCGGCTTTTGATTGCCAATTGCGGTCTGATAACGGAAGTGTTCAGTGAAATACTCATCGTTCAGCCGGTTAAAATCAGCGGAGGCATATTCACGGCTTTTAAAGGAGACGATGTGCTGCAGCTGACTCGGGATCACACGCTTGATATCCAGCCTCATCCCCGGAACGTTACGCGCCGCCACACTAATATGCTTATCGCCGTTCACCGGCAGCAGCGCCCCCTGGGCGGCAAAACTCAGCATTTGCGGATAGTCAGGCACCTGTACCACCTGCCAGACTTTTTGCGGCATTTTGTAGCCGCCGCTGGAGGTCACCAGCGCATCAACCTGCACCAGCAGATAGCGCTGGGCCGGCGCATCAAATTTAAAGCTGAACTGAGGCTGATAATCCTCTTCGGCATCATTTAGGCTTAATGGAAGCTGCGGTGATTTCTGTAAAACGGCCCGATCGATATTGTCGAGATTCCATTCGGTGAACTCACTTTGATCCGCATTTTTTGCCTCAGGACGCGGATCGTGCTGCGGCAGTAGCCAGGCTTTGACCGCTTTGCCAACCTCATTATCCGCCACTGCATCGCTGAAACCGACGATCAGCGCCCTTTCACTCGGGCTGCCCGGTTTATCAACCACCTGCGCACTGACATCGCTGACGCTCAGGCTGTAAAGGTTTGGCACGCTAACCCAGCTTTCACCTTTGCGCTCTATACTGTTTCCCGGCAACGACGATTTTAGCGGTTCACCGATTTTCAGATGCACCACACCACCGTGATCCATCGCCACCAGCGGTTCGGAGCGTACCCAGGCGTTAAGTTTTTTATCATCCCAGTTGACGGTGAATTTTAGCGGCTTTTCAGCCTGTCCCTTCGCGCTTGAAACACCCAACGAAAGCTGTTTTTCAACGCTGGCGGCATCCGCTGGCGCAGTAAAACGCAGGTTAAAAATGGCACTGTGCTGGCCGCGATTCTGTGGGTCCTGGTAATATTCAGCCTCACCGGGCTGATAATCGAAAGCGGGTACGCTGAAGTCATAGCGGGTTTGTTCCAGCTGGATCTGCGGAGCAAGCAGCGTCTTCGGATTGAGGTCTACCTGATAACTGGCACCCAGCGGCAGCGGGACTTTCGGCGTAAAAATAAGCGTTTGCGCATCGGACCATTTCCATTCGCCATCCAACGCCGGTTTAATGCTGATACCTTTATCAACCGACTTGCCGACGCGTTCAATCGGTGCGGCAGAGGTATCAAAGCTGAGAGTCAGAAGCTGTTTAGGGAGGGTTGCCGCTTGATAATCCAGCGCCTGCGGGTTGGAGGCTTCGACATGAGTTTGCTGTACCGCGATCGGCGCAACGTCTATTGGCTTAGGGCGGTTTTGCCAAAGGTTCCAGCCATACCAACCCGCCGCCGCCAGGCCCAACAGCAGGATAAGACTCAGGCTGATGACTTTAGGATGGCGAATAACGCCCTGCTCCAGACGGTTAAAACCGCGGCCGAATGCCGCCGCCCAGCGTGGTGCCTGCCAGTTAATCTCACCAAGCAGCGGGCGAAGAATACATCCCAGCAGCCACAACAGGCGAGAAATCAGCCAGCAAAGGCCCTTCAGCAGCAGAAAAGGTAAACGCAGTAGCAGCCTGAGCACATCCATCAGAACCAACCTTATATTCCATTATGCATTTATTCTGACAGTTTCCCTTGCCTGGCCGCTGCATCTGGATGACCGTCAACCCGTGTTACAATTTCTCTAAAATAGTAATAGGTAATCTGTGCAATTTCTATTCCTCCACGCAGGCATTTTGCCAGCTGTCTCGCAGTACCGGGATTTACCCTTGTGGTAGAGGGTAAAATCGCTGACACTCAGCAAAACACTGTCAACGATGAGGACGCTATGACGACCCGTTCCCTGTTTGTGACCGCCGAGTGGCTGGCGGAGCATATTACCGATGAAAATGTTCAGGTTCTGGATGCGCGCATGCTGCCGCCCGGCCAGGAATTAACGCGTGATGTGACCGCTGAATACCTGGCTGCCCATCTCCCCGGTGCACCGTTCTTTAATATCGAAGCGCTTTCCGACCACAGCACCGCCCTGCCTCATATGCTGCCGCGTGCTGAAGCTTTTGCCGTTGCCATGCGTGAACTGGGCGTCAGTGCAGATAAACATCTGGTGGTTTACGATGAAGGCAATCTGTTTTCCGCACCGCGCGCCTGGTGGATGCTGAACTATTTTGGCGCGGAGCAGGTGTCAATTCTGGCCGGTGGGCTGGCTGGCTGGCAGAAAGCGAACTTGCCGCTGGAAAGCGGTGAAGTCAGCCTGACGGAAGGTGATTTTGACGCGAAAGTCACAGACGGCGAGCGGGTTAAACGCGTGACCGATGTGCTGCTGGTCAGTCATGAAGGCGGCGCACAGATTATTGATGCCCGCGCGGCAAACCGCTTCCACGGTGAAGTTGACGAACCCCGTCCGGGTCTGCATCGTGGCCGTATCCCCGGCAGTCTGAACGTACCGTGGAATAGCCTGGTCAGCGAAGGCCAGTTGAAACCCGCCGCCGAACTGCGCGCTATCTTCGATCGGCAGGGTGTCGATTTGGCCCAGCCGGTTATCGCCAGCTGCGGCTCCGGGGTGACGGCAGTGGTAGTGATTCTGGCGCTGACCAGTCTGGGCGCGAAAGAGGTCACGCTGTATGACGGTTCGTGGGGAGAATGGGGCAGCCGCAACGATCTACCGATCGTCAACGATTCGCTGTAAGCCCCCCTTTAGTACTTCAGTAGAAAGGCGACCCGACTGGTCGCCTTTTTCATGCAAGAACTCAGATGTTGACCACTTTGAAATCGCGCAGGAAGCTGCCCCAGCGGCGTTCGTAGAAAGGCTTGATATGGGCGATAAAGAAGTGGCTGATGCCCTTATCGCCTTCCACAACATGGCAAATATCGATCGGCTCATCTTCCAGCATGGTATCGGTCGCCACGCTTCCCGCCGCCTGAATGATCGCGTCAATGTCGCCGTCGGCTTCGATACCAATCAGCAGGTTTGCTGGCTGGTCAGCACTCTCTTTAATGTGAGCTACATAAGCGCGGCGTACCGATTTGTATTTGGCAAACAGCTGGGTCAGCGAGTCAATCATCTGCGCAGGCGGCTCGGCAATTTCCGACAACAGCAGGGATGTTCCCCCTTCCAGCACGGTCTGCTGGCTGAGCGCGCTGCCGTGATCGCCCAGTAAATCGGCAATTTCACGCGGCGAAAACTCTTTCCCCTCCGGCAGTTTTGGATTCAGGAACAGCGTTTCACCGAGCGTCATTTCAAACAGCGTACGCAGCGGCATCACCAGATAAGCCTGCTCACCGCTGACCGCCTGCTCCAGCGCGCTGACCGAGGTGAAGCAGGGGATAATGCTGGTGCCGTCGTCTTTTTCCCAGTGCTGTAAATCTACCGGCGTGCTGGCATCAATAGCCGAACCGGCCTCGGCGCTTTCGCCCGGTACTACCACGCTGGCATCCATCAGCAGGGAGAAAAACTCGGGACGGTGTGCCGGTTCACCGGCGGCCAGCTTCAGCACCTCTTCAAGGCGCGGGTTAAGTTCGTTCATCGTCAGGTTCTTTTCGTTTACGGGCTATGTTTTAGCGGGCGATCCGTAAAGGGAGATCGCCCGATCGCCATCATTCGTGGCTGAGCAGCAGGTTAGCGACGGTACGCACACCCAGACCGGTTGCACCCGCAGACCACTGATCCACCGCACCTTTACGGTAGGTGGCTGAGCAGTCAATGTGCAGCCAGCCGGTCTTATATTCGCTGACAAAGTGTGACAGGAATGCAGCGGCGGTGCTGGCACCGGCAGAGTGTGCCGGACTGGCGATGTTGTTGAGGTCGGCAAAGTTTGACGGCAGATGGCTGCGGTGGAATTCCGCCAGCGGCAGGCGCCAGAACGGCTCGCTCTCTTTTTCAGCACAGCTTAGCAGCGACTGTGCCAGCGCATCGTCAAAGCTGAACAGCGCGTGATAGTCGTTACCCAGCGCGGTTTTCGCCGCACCGGTCAGGGTGGCAGCATCGACGATCAGTTTTGGCTTCAGCGCGCTGGCGTCAATCAGACCATCGGCCAGAACCAGACGGCCTTCAGCATCGGTATTCATCACCTCAACGGTTTTGCCGTTGCGGTAGTGGATGATGTCGCCAAGCTTGAAGGCATTGCCGCTGACCATATTATCCGCGCAGCAGAGGATCAGCTTCACGCGCTTATCCAGGCCACGGGTAATAGCCAGCGCCAGCGCGCCGGTCAGGGTAGCAGCGCCGCCCATATCCGATTTCATGGAGTCCATAAAACCGCTCTGCTTAAGGCTATAGCCCCCGGTATCGAAAGTAATACCTTTGCCGACCAGGCAGGCGAATACCGGCGCGTCTTCTTTACCCGACGGGTTAAAATCCAGCGTCAGCAGCACCGGGCTACGGGAAGAACCGCGCCCGACGGTGTGCAGACCGGCATAATTTTGCAGGCGCAGGTCTTCGCCTTTGGTGATGCGGTAGCTGACGCTGTCGCAGGCAACATCACACAGCAGATCCACCGCGCGGGTTGCCAGCTGTTCTGGCCCCAAGTCTTCCGCCGGCATATTGATGGTATCGCGGACCCAGTCAACGATCTTCAGGCGGCTGTTCAGTTCTTTCGTATCAGCGTCATTCAGCGCCGCCCATTTAACCTGACGAGACCCTTTTGGTGCACGATAGCCCTGCCAGAATGCCCAGCTGTTTTCCAGATCCCAACCGTCGCCGCTCAGGCTGATATTACGTATCCCCTGCCCGCCAATTTTTCTCGCAGCGCGCTGGATGATGCTCGGTGCATCTTTGCCGGTGAGATGGATCGTCATTCCACTGTCGTTGCTAGTGAGGATCGCTTTTTCGCCCCAGCGCGGATCGGCCGCAGCCGTTGACAGGGTAATGTTCATAACAGAGGTGGTCATCGCATGGCTCCTTATCATTTTTTCACGTCGTGGACCGGAGATCCCCGGCCTCTGCGATTTGCCGCAGTACAGATGCTATTCAAAATCGACGCACCAGACTAACAGAAATGCGGGAAAGATGTTTTCACCGCATGCTCTCATGCCGTGCTTTTATGCTGAATGTGAAACGGGCCGAAGAGTTAATCCGGCCCGTTGGCATAACGCGAATCTGTAAGCTAACGTCTAGCTGGCAGCAGCAACGCCTGCCGCTTTAAACGCCGCCCACTGTGGGGAAACCTCACGCATCCGCGCAATTGACTTCACGATCAGCGCGATCGCATAGTCTATTTCTTCAACGGTGGTGAAGCGGCCCAGCGAGAAACGCAGTGAACTGTAGGCGAGATCGTCGCTCACGCCCATTGCACGCAGCACATAGGAAGGCTCCAGGCTGGCGGAGGTGCAGGCGGAGCCGGATGAAACGGCCAGATCCTTCAGCATCATAATCAGCGATTCGCCGTCAACGTAACCGAAGCTGACGTTGAGAATATTTTGCGCGCCGTGTTCAAACGAACCGTTGAGGTGAACCTGCTCAATCGCACTGATACCCGTCCAGAAACGTGCGCGCAGTGAAGCCAGGCGCGCCATTTCTTCGGCCATCTCTTCTTTGGCAATACGATAGGCTTCACCCATGCCGACAATCTGATGCACCGGCAGCGTGCCGGAACGCATACCGCGCTCGTGGCCACCGCCGTGAATTTGAGCCTCAATTCGTACCTTAGGCTTGCGGCGGACATATAGCGCGCCAATGCCTTTTGGGCCGTAAATCTTATGGCCGGATACGGACATTAAGTCGACGCTCAGCGTAGTGAGATCGATCGGCAATTTTCCCACGCTTTGAGTAGCGTCAACATGGAAAAGGATGCCACGGGAGCGGCACAGTTCGCCGATGGCGGCAATATCCTGAATCACACCGGTTTCGTTGTTAACGTGCATAATCGACACCAATACGGTGTCATCACGCAGCGCGGCTTCAAGCTGAACAAGATCGATAACGCCGTCAGCCTGTGGATTGAGCCAGGTGACGCTGTAGCCTTCGCGCTCAAGCTGTGCGCAGGTATCCAGTACGGCCTTATGTTCCGTGGTACAGGTAACAATATGACGGCCTTTTTCCTGATTCGCCTCAGCGGCACCTTTAATCGCCAGGTTATTGGCTTCGGTTGCACCGGAGGTAAACACGATTTCACGGGGATCGGCACCGATCAGTTCGGCAATCTGGTTACGGGCGATGTCTACGGCTTCTTCTGACTGCCAGCCAAAACGGTGAGAACGGGAGGCCGGATTACCGAAGGTTCCATCAAGGGTGAGGTGCTGCATCATCTTCGCGGCAACGCGGGGGTCGGCCGGAGTGGTGGCGGAGTAATCGAGGTAAATCGGTAATTTCATTGCGCGTTAAGCTCCGTACAGGTTTTCCCTGAGCTTTCAACCCGCTGTCACCGGACGACAATCTGAAAGCTCAGGGATACATAATCTGCACGACGCTGGAAACGCGATTGAGTGAGGATCAGGCGCGCAGATTAACGTTAATTGTTTCGTGCATACGACCGTTCGGGATGCGACGAATTTCATTATTGTTCTGGCGGTCGGCAACTTCCAGGATTTCCTGGTTGTTCACCAGCTCGGCCAGCGTAATATTATTCAGGAAGTCGCTGATGCGCTCGCTCAGATCGCGCCACAGCACGTGGGTCAGGCAACGTTCGCCGCCCTGGCAGCCTTCTTTGCCCTGGCATTTGGTGGCGTCAACGGATTCGTCAACGGCAGTAATCACTGCGCCAACCGCGATCGCATCAGAACCTTTACCCAGCAGATAACCACCACCCGGACCACGTACGCTGGCAACCAGACCATGCTTGCGCAGACGAGAGAACAGCTGCTCAAGATAAGAAAGGGAGATGCCCTGACGCTCTGAAATATCAGCTAAAGGTACAGGACCTTCGTGAGAGTGCAGTGCAACATCAAGCATAGCGGTAACAGCATAACGGCCTTTGGATGTCAGTCTCATGGCTTTACGACCTCGGTTATAACCCTGGATGGGTGTTAACAAAATATGGACGCAAGTCTGCCATTCCTGAGTAATTTGGTCAAGTATTTAACCGAGTAAAACACTCAACTATTTAACCAAGTGTTTTACTCAAGTATTAACTTATTGATTTAAATGAAAACCAATCAATTTTCCCGCTTTTTTTCAAGGGATGAAAGCATGCCGCGAAGGATATTTAGCTCATCTTTTTCCGGGCGGGCACGGGTAAACAGACGACGCATTTTGCTCATCACCTGTCCTGGCGTCGCCTCGCGAATGAAGCCACTGGCTACCATCATCTTCTCCATATGCTGGTAAAAACGCTCAAGATCGTCCACCAGTGGATAAGGTGATTCGGTGACTTCGGCGGCTTCGGTTTCCTGCGATTGTAGCCAGGCCATGCGCACTTCATAGGTAATCACCTGAACGGCCATCGCCAGATTTAGCGAGCTGTATTCCGGGTTCGCGGCAATCGCCACGTGGTAGTGGCATTTTTGCAGCTCTTCATTGGTCAGACCTACGCGTTCACGGCCAAACACCAGTGCAACCGGCGCTTGCTGCCCTTCTTCCACACTCTTCAGGCCACATTCACGCGGGTCCAGCATCGGCCAGGGCAGCGAACGGGAACGCGCGCTGGTGCCGACAACCAGACTGCAGCCGGCAATCGCTTCATCAAAGGTATCAACGATGGTGGCATTGCCAATCACATCGCTGGCACCGGCAGCCAGAGCGATGGCCTGCGAGTCAGGCTTAACCAGCGGATTGACCAGATAAAGGTTTGTTAAACCCATGGTTTTCATGGCACGGGCTACGGAGCCCATATTGCCGGTGTGGGACGTTTCAACCAGTACGATTCGGATATTTTGCAGCATGAGAGTGTCAGGTGTGAGGAATAATTTAACGATGCTATCATATTTTCAGGACATTTGCCGTTCTCCCTGCTATAGTACGCGCCGTTTTATATCCAACTACTGCGGCGGCCAATAAACCGGCAGGCTGGCGGTAGTAAGAGATACCGTTCTTTAACATCCAGTGAGACGACACTACATGCATCCGATGCTCAACATCGCCGTGCGCGCTGCGCGCAAGGCCGGAAACGTAATTGCTAAGAACTATGAAACCCCGGACGCAGTCGAAGCCAGCCAGAAAGGCAGCAACGACTTTGTGACTAATGTTGACCGCGAAGCGGAACGCCAGATTATCGAGGTGATTCGCAAGTCTTACCCGAAACACACCATTATTACTGAAGAAAGTGGTGAGTTAGCCGGTGAAGACCAGGATATACAGTGGATTATCGACCCTCTGGATGGCACCACCAACTTTATCAAACGCCTGCCTCACTTCTCTGTTTCTATCGCCGTGCGCATTAAAGGCCGCACCGAAGTGGCGGTAGTTTATGACCCAATGCGTAATGAACTGTTCAGCGCCGTTCGCGGCCAGGGCGCACAGCTTAACGGCTACCGCCTGCGCGGCAGCACCGCTCGCGATCTGGATGGCACCATCCTGGCGACCGGTTTCCCGTTCAAGCTGAAACAGCACGCCACCCCTTATATCAACATCGTCAGCAAACTGTTCACCCAGTGTGCAGATTTCCGCCGTACCGGTTCTGCTGCGCTGGACCTGGCCTACACCGCCGCCGGCCGCGTTGACGGTTATTTCGAAATCGGCCTGAAGCCGTGGGATTTTGCCGCCGGTGAACTGCTGGTTCGTGAAGCCGGTGGTCTGGTCACCGACTTTGTTGGCGCGCACGGCTATATGCTTTCAGGAAACATCGTTGCCGGTAACCCGCGCGTGGTGAAATCAATCCTGGCTAACATCCGTGAAGAGCTGAGCGAAGCGCTGAAGCGTTAATTTTTACCCGTCTCACGAAGGCCGACCTGACGTCGGCCTTTTTTGCCCAAAATTAACGGGCAAACAGCGGGCGGATGCCCCCCGAAATATCTGGCTGCGCGCTCAGCCACAGTACGATACCCGCCGCCAGCAGCAGTATCCCTCCGCTCAGTGCAAGGCAGTTCAGTGCGACCTTCTGCCAGCCCGCAGCAGGACGATCGCGGCTCAGACGTAGCGCCAGAATTCGGGAAATTTGTACCAGCAGCGCCATGCCGGAAACGGTCAGCGCCGTACCCAGCGCCATCGCAATCGCCGACAGTACGCCCCAGCCGTATACCCCGATCACCTTCGAGAACAGCAGCATCATGATCGCCCCGGAACACGGACGCATCCCCATCGACATCACTACCAGACTTTTCGTTTTCCAGCCCACGGCGGCGGCAAGCTGGGCGCTGTCCGGTACGTGCTGATGCCCGCAGCCGCAGCTTTCGCTGTGCTGATGATCGGTTGGCACAATGCGATGAATAGTGATGCCGCCAGTCTTGCCAGAAGTCCGCAGCGTGCGCATCAACTTCCTGGCCGCACGCCAGCACAGCCATACTCCCAGACCGGCCACCAGCAGATAGCTGCTTTTTTCCAGCCAGTAGCTGCTGAGATGCAGCTGCCGCGAAGAGAGTTTCAGCACCACCAGCATTATCGTCACCAGCGCAATGGCCACGCCGCCCTGCACCACCGCGGCCATCATCGTCAGCTGCAGGCTGGTTTTTACCCGGGTAGGATGCGTGGCCAGGAAGGTAGCGATCACGACTTTGCCATGCCCCGGGCCCAGCGCGTGCAAAACGCCATACAGCAGGCTGAAGCCCATCAGCGTCAGCCCCGCCTTTTGAGGGTGACTGGCAACCTGTTGCAGCAGCGCAGTCATCTGCTGGTGCAGATTTTTCTGCCAGAGCACGCTTTGTAACAGGATCTGCGGCCAGAACTGCCACACCAGCAGCGCACAGGCTAACAGTAAAATTATCAGCAGATACAGCGGCCACAGCTGCCGCCAGCTGCGTGCCTGCATAGACAGGATATTTACTGACATACCAGCGTGACCGTTTGAGCAAACTGACGGCCCAAATCCATCTCTTCCGCTGGCGCATCCGCCTTATCCAGCGATAGCGCATACGCCTGCATCGAAGCATCAGGTTTTGGCGTTTTCAGCTCAAAGTGGCACTCTTTCGCCAGTTCATCAGGGATTTTCAACGATTTTTCCGAGTCGTAATACATATCAACGAAGTAGGTTGGGTCAAAAGTGGAGAAGACAAAGCGCTGGCCTTTCAGCGGCTGCGGATGCGCCAGCGGCAGCACGAATTCCAGTACAGCCTGGTGGCCCTGCCGCGACAGATGATACTCCGGCGGCAGATTTTCAAATTTCACCGGTTGCTTCTGATGCCAGAACTCGGTGAAGTAGTGCTGACCCAGCACGTTAGCCATCACTTCCGCCGCCAGTTTCTTCCATACAACCGAACCGGGTTTAGCGTCGGCGGCATCATACAGCAGATCGGCGGAGGTAATTTCATCCATCACCCAGCGCATTCTTAACCCGGTAATAGTGTCACCCTGATGGACCAGCGTGGTTTGCATATCAATAAAGCTGTGCGGATGCGACCACGCCGCCGGTACGGAACCCACAACCAGCATCAGCCCAACAATGTATCTGTTATAACGTAACAAATTCAACCCCATTCCAGGATTTCCCGATTATTTTTGTGACCTGTCTTTAAAAGCGCCGAATAAACGTCCGCAGATCCTCCACAGCCGCAGGGAGTCAGGCTAGGATTAACACTAGGTACGTTTAGCGGGAGTGCAGATGACGAGTGATTACTCACCAGAAACTTCTGTTTTTTCCCGTCAGCAACGGCGCTGCCACCTCATTTTAATGCTTTGTCTTCCTGAACCTGACGTTACGCTGGAAATTTACTGCCAGCTGAACGGGGTAGAAGACGCGGTAGCCCGGCAAGATATAGCGGAGGTTACGCTGGAGATCCAGCGTTATCACCAGCTGATTATCGAACAGGATCAACAGGGGTCACTACGGCTGATCGGCGCACAGCTAAATCAGCGCCTGTGTCTGCTGCACGGTTTACGCCGTGCACTGCGGCTATCGCCTGATTTTGTCTGCCACTATTTCACCCCGAAGATTAAACACCGCCTGCAGCGTAACGAGGTTAGTAAGGCGCTGTATGATGAGCATAATTTACAGGCGCTGATTCAGCACTGTTCCCGGCAGCTTATGCGGGATTTCAACGTGCGCGACCGCCACTTTTTGCAGATATACCTGCAGTACTCCCTCGCCCATGACTGCCTTGTGGACTTTAACCCTGAACAGACAAGCTGGCTGAGTGCCAAAGCGGAATACGTACTGGCGCAGGAGATCCTTCGCTGCTGGCATCGGCAAGGCTATCAGCAAACCTCGGCGGATGATGCCATCCCGCTGGCGCTATTGTTTAGCCAACTGCACATCCCCAGCATCAGCCAGCCGATTGGGGACTATGAAGCCCGGCTACTGCTGGCGATTCAACAGCTTATTCTACGTTTTCAGCAGCTATCGGGTATGCAGTTCAGCTGCCATGATGAACTCTGTGCCCAGCTGTTCAGCCATCTGGCGCAGGCGCTGGAGCGTGTACGGTTTGGTGTGGGAATCGATCACAGCCTGGTGGAAGATGTGGCGCGGCAGTATCCGCGCCTGCTGCGAACGACCCGTGCTGCACTGGTTGAGTTCGAACAACAGTTCTCGCTGCGATTTTCAGAAGAGGAGCTGGGGCTGACGGCGATTATCTTTGGGGCCTGGCTGATGCAGGAGAACGCCCTGCAGGAAAAGCAGGTCCTGCTGCTGACCGGTTATGACCAGGAACTCGAACGCTGCGTTGAGCAGCAGCTGCGAGAGCTAACGCTGCTGCCGTTGAATATCAAATACCTGACGGTTGATGATTATCAGCGTAACAGTGCACCAAAGGGAATTTCTCTGGTGATTACTCCCTATGTCACCACCCTGCCGCTGTTCTCACCGCCGCTGATCCACGCAGAGCTGCCGCTGGGCGAGCACCAGCAGCGCAGCATCCGTGCGCTGCTGGAATCCTGACTAACGGATCGTTGGCCGCAGGAACAGAGCCGGCACCACCAGCAGCGCCATCACCCAAAAGACCCCGCCGTGCAGATGCTGGAATAACACGCCGCAGACCATAGTCATAATCGCAATGCCGCCGCCCATCGCCAGCGCTGAGTAAAGAGACTGCAAACGAATAACCTCCGAGCCCTCACGGGAAGCAATAGAGCGCATTGCCGCCAGATGACAAACGGTGAAACTGCCGCAGTGAAGGATCTGCGCCACAATCAGCCAGCCCAGATCGGTGGTGGCTGCCATCAGGCTCCAGCGAACAATCGCCGCAATGCCGGAGAGCAGCAGCAGATCGCGGGCGCGCCAGCGGCGAAACAGCCGGTTACTGGAAGCAAAAATAACAATCTCAGCCACGACGCCCAGCGACCACAAATAACCCACGACGCTGGCCGAATAGCCCGCCTGCTGCCAGTAGATCGCGCTAAAACCATAATAGGCCGCATGCGCTCCCTGCATCAGCGTCGCGCACAGCATAAAGCGCCAGACGGCATTCTCCCGCAGCATCTGCAGCCACACCTGCCAGCCAGCGTGGCTGCCCTGCTTCGAGTTGCCCTGCGGCATCACTGCCGGTCGCAGCAGCATCCCGGCCAGCATCGCGCCGCAGCCTGCGCACAGCAGCATCAGAATCGCCTGGTAAGAGAATTGATTGACCAGTACACCGGTCAATGCCGAGCTGATAACAAACGCCAGCGATCCCCACAGCCGCACCGGCCCGTAGGGCAGCGCGATTTGCCGCTGCCAGGTGGCGGCCAGCGCATCGCTCAGCGGCACCAGCGGTGAGAACACAAGGTTAAAGCCCACCATCACGAAAAGCAGCCAGAGCCACTGCGAGCCGAAGCAGAATCCCAGGGCGAACAGCAGGGTAATCAGCGCCAGCAGGCGCAGCGCATTGACCAGCTGGGAAGGATTGGTGACGCGGGAGGCAATCAACAGGCTGCCGGTAAAGCGAGCGATCATGCCGCAGCCAAGCAGCAGACCGATCTGCTCAGGCTTCATGCCGCTGCCCTCAAGCCAGACGCCCCAAAATGGCAGGTAGATGCCGTAGGCAAAGAAATAAGTGAAGTAGCCCAGCCCCAGCCAGTACGTCGATCGTATCGTCATGTTCCATCCGACAGAGTAAGTTTCGGCGGTACTCTACACCGTGCGGACAGATAAAAAAATAACGGGACACAAAGTGCCCCGTTATCTGTGCAACGGCTCGCAGTAAAGGAGCTGCTAGCGAATTATGCGTATACCGGGAAGCGGGCGCAGATATCCAGAACCTGCTTCTTCACTCGCTCGCTCACACCTTCGTCATTGATATTGTCAAGAATATCGCTGATCCAGCCAGCCAGCTCGCGCACTTCAGCTTCTTTGAAACCACGGCGGGTGACGGCTGGAGAACCGATGCGGATACCGGAAGTCACGAACGGGCTCTTCGGATCGTTAGGCACGCTGTTTTTGTTGACGGTGATGTTAGCACGGCCCAGAGCGGCGTCGGCTTCTTTACCGGTCAGGTTTTTGTCAACCAGGTCCAGCAGGAACAGGTGGTTATGGGTGCCGCCGGAAACGACGTTGTAGCCACGCTCCAGGAACACTTCAACCATCGCTCGTGCGTTTTTAGCAACCTGCTGCTGGTAGGTTTTGAACTCTGGCTCCATCGCTTCTTTGAACGCCACCGCTTTACCGGCAATAACGTGCATCAGAGGGCCACCCTGGCCGCCAGGGAAGACCGCTGAGTTCAGCTTCTTATACAGATCTTCGTCACCACCCTGAGCCAGGATCAGACCACCGCGAGGACCCGCCAGGGTTTTATGGGTAGTCGAGGTCACGATGTGTGCGTGTGGAACCGGATTAGGGTAAACGTCAGCAGCGATCAGGCCAGCAACGTGGGCCATATCGACGAACAGGTACGCGCCAACGCTGTCAGCGATTTCACGCATTTTAGCCCAGTCACACACGCCAGAGTATGCGGAGAAGCCGCCTACGATCATTTTCGGCTGGTGCTGTTTAGCCAGTTCGGCCAGCTCGTTGTAGTCGATTTTGCCGGTTTCATCGATACCGTAAGGAATGACTTTATATAGCTTGCCGGACAGGTTAACCGGGGAACCGTGGGTCAGGTGACCACCGTGTGCCAGGTTCATACCCAGAATGGTATCGCCCGGCTGTAGCAGCGCGGTGTAAACCGCGAAGTTCGCCTGTGAACCGGAATGCGGCTGCACGTTGGCATAGTCGGCACCAAACAGCGCTTTAGCACGGTCGATAGCCAGCTGCTCAACGATATCCACGTACTCACAGCCACCGTAGTAGCGTTTACCCGGATACCCTTCGGCATATTTGTTAGTCAGCTGGGACCCCTGAGCCTGCATTACACGTGGGCTGGTATAGTTTTCTGAAGCAATCAGCTCGATGTGCTCTTCCTGACGCACTTTCTCCTGCTCCATCGCCTGCCATAAATCGGCATCGTAATCGGCAATGTTCATATCACGCTTTAACATCTGCATCTCCTGACTCAACTGACTTTTAATAAGGAACTTCGGGGTGTTGGGCAACAGTTTAAACTGTTACCCAGCCGTTGAATAGCGTCATGACTGCCTTTTTGCGCAAACGATTGGCTTCAGAGCCAGCAAGGCTTAGATATCATTTTTGCAAGCAGTTGGTTACGGAGTTTTGCTCATTATCAACTTGCAGCTTGTTCATCAAGCCCACGCCATCAGCACGGATAAACAACCCTGATTCTTGAGTGGGTATTTACAATGCAATCTCTCGCCAATTAAATGCATTTGAAATACACGTTATAAGATCAGGGAGTTCACTATGCTAGATAGCCAAACCATTGCCATCGTCAAATCCACCATTCCCGCCATTCTTGAACTCGGACCAAGCCTGACGGCCCACTTTTACGATCGTATGTTCAGCCATAATCCCGAACTGAAAGATATTTTTAATATGAGCAATCAGCGCAACGGCCACCAGCGGGAAGCGCTGTTTAATGCCATCTGCGCCTATGCCAGCAATATTGATAATCTGGCGGCGCTTGGCCCCGCCGTGGAAAAAATAGCCCAAAAGCATACCAGTTTTGCCATTCGGCCCGATCAGTACAACATTGTCGGTACGCACTTGCTGGCCAGCATTGATGAAATGCTGCATCCGGGTGAAGAAGTTCTTGAGGCCTGGGGCAAAGCCTATGGCGTGCTGGCCGGAATTTTCGTGCAGCGTGAAGAGCAGATTTATGAACTTTCCGAGCAGAAACCCGGTGGCTGGAGGGGAACGCGAGAATTCGTCATCAGCGAAATTACCCCACAAAGCGCGGTAATCAAAAGTTTTGTGCTGACCCCGGCCGACGGCCAGCCTGTCGCGAGCTATCGCGCGGGGCAGTATCTTGCCTTGTGGGTGGACGATCCTTCATTTGAAAACAAAGAAATTCGTCAGTATTCACTTACCCGCTCACCGAACGGCAAAAATTATCGTCTTGCCGTACGCCATGAACAAGGCGGGACGATGTCCAGCTGGCTGCATCAGCAGAAAGTGGGCACGCATCTGCGCGTTGCTCCTCCGGCCGGAGATTTCTTCCTCGACGTGAAGCCAGAAACACCGGTTACGCTGATTTCTGCAGGCGTGGGGCTAACGCCGATGCTGGCGATGCTGCATCAGCTGGCGGAGAGCCGACATCCGTCGACGGTGCAGTGGTTCCACGCCGCCGATAACGGCAGCACGCACGCCTTTGCGAAAGAGGTCACGGAAACCGGAGCGCATCTGCCGCGGTTTACGCAGCATATCTGGTACAGTCATCCCACAGCTCAGGATAAAGAGAAGTTCGACACCCATGGACTCATCAACCTGTCACCGCTGGAGTCCATGCTCAGCGATCCGGCCATGCAATATTATTTATGTGGGCCGGTAGGCTTTATGGAAGCGGTAGAGCAGCAGCTACAACAGCTGGGCGTTTCGCACGATCGTATTCATTATGAAGTTTTTGGCCCGCACAAAGCGCTGTAACCAACCTTTCTGCCGATCGTAACGCCAGAAATGAGCAGGGCCTGAATATTCAGGCCCTGTTACGCAAGTGAAAGACAGCGATTAAATCGCTTCTTCGTCTTCTTCACCGGTGCGGATACGCACAACGCGCGCCACATCAAACACAAAAATCTTACCGTCACCGATTTTACCGGTTTGCGCCGTGTTCATAATAGTATCGACGCAGGTATCGACAATATCATCAGCCACAACGATTTCGATTTTCACTTTTGGCAGAAAATCGACCATATATTCAGCACCACGATACAGCTCGGTGTGGCCTTTCTGACGGCCAAAACCTTTAACTTCCGTTACCGTCATACCGGTGATGCCGACTTCCGCCAGCGCTTCGCGCACGTCATCCAGTTTGAACGGCTTAATAATTGCATCGATCTTTTTCATAGCAGACCCTTATTTCTCCCTCCGGTAACGGACGGGTAATCAACGATTAACTTCACCGGACAGGTCACGCGGCGCGGTCTGTCTCTTTTTTCAGGCAGCTAAACTACCATAATTGATAGCAAAAACGGCACTGAAAATTATTCTTTAAAATCGCCAGCGTCCAGTTCATGTCGCGACAACAGTTTATAAAACTCGGTGCGATTGCGCCCTGCCATTCGGGCGGCATTGGTGACATTTCCTTTGGTCATCTGCAGCAGCTTGCGCAGGTAGTTAAGCTCGAACTGATTACGCGCTTCCGCGAATGTAGGCAGTGCGGTATTTTCTCCGGCCAGCGCCTGCTCGACCAGCGCCTCACCAATGACCGGCGCCGACGTCAGCGCCACGCACTGTTCAATCACATTCACCAGCTGGCGGACATTTCCCGGCCAGCTGGCGGCCATCAGGCGATGCATCGCATCGCTGGAGAAACTGCGGACAAACGGTTTGTGCCGCGCGGCCGACTGCTTCAGCAAATGATTGGCCAGCAGCGGAATATCCTCGGCTCGCTCATGCAGTGCGGGGATTTTCAAATTGACCACGTTTAAACGATAGAACAAATCTTCGCGAAACTCTTTTTTCTCCATCGCTTTTGGCAGATCGCGATGGGTGGCGGAGATAATACGCACGTCGATATCCAAATCGCGATTGCTGCCCAGCGGGCGCACTTTACGCTCCTGCAGCACACGCAGCAGTTTGACCTGCAGCGCCTGCGGCATATCGCCAATTTCATCGAGGAACAGCGTTCCCCCTTCCGCGGCCTGGAACAGCCCTTCCCTGCTGCTCACCGCCCCTGTAAAAGCCCCTTTCGCATGGCCAAACAGCTCGGACTCCAGCAGTTGCTCCGGCAGGGCACCGCAGTTAATCGCGATAAACGCTTTGCCCGCACGCGGGCTGGCCGCATGGATCGCCTGCGCCAGGATCTCTTTTCCGGTTCCGCTCTGGCCGTTAATCAGCACGCTAACGTCAGAGTGCGCCACCATCCGCGCCTGTTCCAGCAGACGCAGCATTAGCGGACTGCGGGTGACAATATTTTCGCTCCACGACTCATCCGTCGTTGGCACCCGATGCGCCAGCGCCTCATCAATGGCTTTATATAGCGCATCGCGATCCACTGGCTTGGTCAGGAAGCTGAACACACCCTGTTGCGTAGCAGCAACGGCATCGGGGATAGAACCGTGAGCGGTAAGAATGATGACCGGCATGCCGGGATGACGTTTCTGGATTTCGGCAAACAGCGCCATCCCGTCCATCTCATCCATGCGCAGATCGCTAATCGCCAGATCGATAGTTTCGCGGTCCAGCACCCGCAGCGCTTCCGGCCCGCTTTCGGCGGTAGTGACGGCAAAACCTTCACTGCTGAGGCGCATACCAAGGAGTTTAAGCAGGCTGGGGTCGTCATCCACCAGCAGTAGCCGGGCTGATTTTTTTATCATGGCGTTGCATCATCTTCTGATTTACTGCCGGACGATGTCGCATCGTCCGGTGCGGATTTATCCGCCGCGTGGCTGCTGTCGGTCGCATCGGGCGAGCGGCGTGAGGAGAGCTGACGTTCAATATCAGTCAGAGAATCCAGCTTGCGCCGGGTCACCGCCAGTTCCTGATTCAGCGCGATGTCCTGCTGGCGCAGCGCATCAAGCTGCGCATCGCTGGTTTGTTGCAGCGTCGCGTAGCGCGTGCGCTCTGCGGATAGTTGCAGCAGCGATCCCTGCCCTTCCCGCCACAGGGTCAGCAACGGGCGCACGGCGGTGGGGTAATCGTAGCTGTAATCATCAAGCCGCTGCAAATACTGGCGACGTTCCACCGGCGTGATATTACCGTTGCTGAGCAATACGGCCTGTTTAAAACGGCTCTGCCAGTTATCCGCCGGCCAGCGACGCGCTTCTGCACGCGCTTCGGCTGGTGTCAGGCGTTCAGCACAGTTCATCGCGCGCAGCCAGTAAAGCGGGTTATTGACCACCGATACGCTGTTAAAGGTCCAGACCTGGCCGCAGGAGACCGCCTGAAAATCCACAACGCGGCGTTCAGCTTCGCTGAACGAATCATGCGTCAGGATGCTGTTCTTCTCCGGCACCTGGCTGCAGCCAGATATCAGTGAAGTCAGCAGTGACACCGCAGCGAGTTTACCGGTTCGATCCAGAGACAACAGAGCAGATAAAGGTGAAAAACGCATGACTAGTTATTCCCGGCGGTGGTATTTAATTCGATACGGAAGCAAACATCCGCTTCCTTGCTGTCAACCAGCTGTACATCACCCTGCAAACGCTGCAGGCAATCTTTGGCAATGCTCAGCCCCAGCCCACTGCCTTTAACGGCCCCCTTCCGCTGCATGTTGCCCTGGAAGAAAGGTTCAAAGATCATCGCCCGCTCTGCGGCCGGGATAGGCGTGCCGGTGTTGGCAACTTCAATAATTGCCCGGCCTCCCTGCTGGCGGCTGCGGACCCATATACGGCCTGATTCTGCGCCGTAGTGTACAGCATTGGAATAAAGATTATCGATCGCCCGCAGTAACAATGTCGGCTCAGCCCGGCAGCTGGCGAGCTGAAGATCGACTTCGGTATGCATCATCTTAGCGCGAGCCGTCAGGTTGTGGCTGGCAATCAGCGTTTCAACCAGCGGTGCCAGCGGCACATCCTCAAGCGGCAGCGGGCCATCGGCTAACTTACGGTTGTAGTCCAGAAGCTGCTCAATCAGCGTTTGCAGGCGGCGGCTGCTGTCATTGAGAATGCTCACCACCTCTTTCTGGTCGGTGGTTAAAGGTCCAACTATCTGATCGGCTAGCAGTTCTGTGCCTTCACGCATGCTGGCCAGCGGCGTTTTTAGCTCATGAGAGATATGGCGCAGAAACTCATGCCGCTGGGACTCAAGCCAGGTCAGCCGCTCGCTCAACCACAGTATGCGCTGCCCCAGAGAGCGAATTTCGCGCGGGCCTTTAAACATCAGGTTCTGTTCCAGCTGCTGCCCTTCACCCAGGCGATTAATCATCCGTTCTACGGCTTTCACCGGCCCGATAATCATGCGGGTAAACAACACCACCAGCCCGAGGCTGAGCAGGAACAGCGTCAGCGCCTGCCAGCCAAAATACTGACCCCGATCGGCAATTTCACGCTGTAACTGTAGACCGCGCGAGAAGACCACTTCACGAGTTGTCTGAACCAGCTGCGCGTTGGCGGAAGAAAATGCCTCCAGCTGCTCGGCTGCCGCCTTTACCGGTGCACTGTTGTCGCATTTTATCTGGCTTAACTGAGTCAGACTTTGACGCAGCGCCTGATAGGTTCGGATGTCCGGCAGCACCGGCGCGTGGGCATCAAGCATTTGCGAATAGCGGCTGTGCTGAGTTTGATAGAGCTTTTGCAGCATCGGGTTATCCAGCACGCAGTACTGTCGATAGCTGCGCTCCAGTTCCAGCGCGGTACGCGCCATCGCTTCACTGCGCCGCACATCAGTCAGGGTGGTGCGGTTAGTATCCGCAGCGCGATCGCTCAGCGCCGACAGGCTTTCCCAGGCCTGCCAGGCCAGCACCAGCAGCGGTAATAACACCAGTAAAAACGCCATCAGCACCAGCTGACGCAGGGATCGTGGAAACAGACGCCATTTCTTCACGGAAAGATCTCTTGTTCAGGTTATCAGTGATGCTAGCGGAGAGTGGGCTGCGAGGAAAGTCAGGCGATGAAATGAAAATGGCCGGTTCACTGAACCGGCCATCGGGCGACGCTGCAGATGAGCAGCGAGGCTGAATAGGTGGAGCCTAACTCAACGTTGCGTCCGATGTTTGATAACGTCACAGAGTGAACGATTATCGGTGGGGTGGACGACAGGCTCCGTTTTGTGCGTCATTCTGGGCGTTATGGGCACTTGACCGCTTGCGCAGGGCTGTCATAACCAGGTGAATGAGCCGCTGAATAGATTATAGCAATCATCGTGCCAGTTTTTCAAATTATGTTTTAACTTATTATAAAATGGTGATTTTTTATGATGCAGTTCTCTTTTATTCGCGATCGTTTTGACCAGCCGGTCTGGCTGAGTGTCGCTGAAAAGTAACACTTTTAGCGATGTACGAATCGTGCTATTTAAATCAATGAGTTAAGTGTCGCCGTTTGGAGACAGTGATTTAAGGTGATTGTCGGGGAAATGCAACAGAGGGCTGTTGGTGGGCACCAGGGGGATTGCGGGGCTGGATTGCGGGGCTGGTGCAGACGGGTTGGCCCTGGAAACGGGCGGGTCCTCGCGCCACGCGTTGCGTGGTGCCTTCTCTTCAGTCGGGAGCCTTTGCGGACCGCCGCAGACGGAGCTTCCTGCCCCGGCTGCGCCTTTTGCTCGCGTCCATGCGAGCAAATCCTGGCTCCCTCGTTACGTTCAGCGCTGCGGATTGCCCGTTTTCGGGGCCAACCCGTCTGCGCTTTGCTATCGAAGTCGCTGCTTTAATAGATCGCTTTTCGACATTCCTTCGATTTTCCAATGATGGAAATGGCCCACATTGCCCTCTCCAGATAACGAGACAGTCCGGGAAACCAACCGGCCATTCAGCTAATGAAAGCGAAATCAGCTTGCCGACCAGTTAATACTTATGACTGAACCCGTCTCAATTCAGATAAGAAACGACGGCAATTTCCGGAAGAGGGCCAGCCTGGGCGGCTGCCGGGCAATCCGCAGCGCTGAGGTGCAGGCAGCGGGACCGGAGAGAACGGCAGGGATGCCGGGCTCAGGCGTGGCGCGGGCAGGACGCCCGCTCCACGCCGATCCGCAAGGCCCGATGCCGAAACCGAAGGCACCGCAAAGCGGCGCGAGGACCGCCCGGCAGCCGCCCAGGCTGGCCCTCGTTAACTGCAATTCCAGCAACAAAAAAACCACCATCCCAAAGGACGGTGGCTTTTTCAAACCTGCCATTAACCCGCTGATTTACAGCAGGCTACTCACACAGGTATCAGCCCAGCTGCTTACGCGCATTGCGGAAAATACGCATCCACGGGCTGTCCTCGCCCCACTCTGCCGGGTGCCAGGAGTTGCTGACGGTGCGGAACACGCGCTCCGGGTGCGGCATCATAATCGTTACGCGACCGCTTTCGTTAGTCACAGCCGTAATGCCGTTTGGAGAACCGTTCGGGTTAGCCGGGTACTGCTGGGTCACGTTGCCGAAGTTATCGACAAAGCGCAGCGCCACCAGACCTTTCTGCTCAAGCTGTGCCAGGTGCGCATCGCTGCGCACTTCCACAAAGCCTTCACCGTGCGAAACCGCAATCGGCATACGGGAACCGACCATACCATCCAGCAGCAGCGACGGGCTGGCCGCCACTTCGACCAGGCTGAAGCGCGCTTCAAAACGCTCGGACTGGTTGCGTACAAAGCGCGGCCACTCTTCGCTACCCGGGATCAGCTCGCGCAGATTCGACATCATCTGGCAGCCGTTACACACGCCCAGCGCCAGCGTCTGTGGACGGTGGAAGAAGGTTTCAAACTCGTCGCGCACGCGGCTGTTGAACAGAATCGATTTCGCCCAGCCTTCACCCGCGCCCAGCACATCGCCGTAAGAGAAGCCGCCGCAGGCAACCAGTGCCTGAACGTCGGTCAGACCACGACGGCCCGCCAGCAGATCGCTCATATGCACGTCAACCGCATCAAATCCGGCACGGTGGAAGGCAGCCGCCATCTCAACGTGGGAGTTAACGCCCTGTTCGCGCAGCACGGCAACCTTTGGACGCGCGCCGGTGGCAATAAACGGTGCAGCGATATCTTCTTCTGGTTTGAAGGTCAGTTTGACGTTCAGACCCGGATCGCTGTTGTCTTTCTTAGCTTCGTGTTCCTGGTCAGCGCAGGTCGGGTTATCACGCAGGCGCTGCATCTGCCAGGTGGTTTCTGCCCACCAGGTACGCAGCGTGGTACGGCTTTCGCTGTACACAGCAGAATCGCCGGAGGTAATCACAAAGCGATCGCCCTCTACCGCACGGCCCAGCACGTGAACGCAGTCGCCCAGTCCGTTGGCAGCAAACACCTGTTCAACCGCCGCGCAGTCTGCGGCAGCAACCTGAATGACCGCACCCAGCTCTTCGTTAAACAGCGCAGCCAGGCTATCGCTGCCCAGCGCGGCAATATCTGCCTCAACGCCGCAGTGACCGGTAAAGGCCATTTCTGCCAGCGTTACCAGCAGGCCGCCGTCTGAACGGTCGTGGTAAGCCAGCAGTTTGTCATCGGCCACCAGCGTCTGGATAGCGTTCCAGAACCCGGCCAGCTGTTTCGCATCACGCACGTCGGCAGGTTTGTCACCCAGCTGACGATAAACCTGAGACAGTGCCGTTGCGCCCAGCGCGTTAACGCCCTGACCAAGGTCGATCAGCAGCAGGCGGTTATCCACGGTTTGCAGCTGCGGCGTAGCGGTTTTGCGCACGTCTTCCACACGGGCAAAGGCGGTGATCACCAGCGACAGTGGAGAGGTCATCTCGCGCTGCTCGGTCCCTTCCTGCCAGCGGGTTTTCATCGACATGGAGTCTTTGCCTACCGGGATAGTGATACCCAGCGCCGGGCACAGCTCTTCGCCCACGGCTTTGACCGCTTCATACAGGCCCGCATCTTCACCCGGGTGACCAGCTGCGGCCATCCAGTTAGCGGAAAGTTTAATACGCGTCAGTGGGCCAATCTGCGTGGCCGCGATGTTGGTCAGCGCTTCACCCACGGCCAGACGACCGGATGCCGCGAAGTCCAGCAGGGCAACCGGCGCACGTTCGCCCAGCGCCATTGCTTCACCGTAGTAGCTGTCGAGGCTGGCGGTGGTGATCGCGCTGTTAGCGACCGGGATCTGCCACGGTCCCACCATCTGATCGCGCGCCACCATACCGGTAACGGAACGGTCGCCGATGGTCACGAGGAAGGTTTTCTCCGCAACGGTCGGCAGGTGCAGGACGCGGTTGACCGCATCAGCAATAGAAATGTTGTCGCGAACCAGCGCGTCGCCTTTCGCCTTCAGGGTGGCAACATCGCGGGTCATTTTTGGCGTTTTGCCCAGCAGCACGTCCAGCGGCAGATCGATTGGCGTATTGTCGAAATGACTGTCGGCCAGCGACAGGTGCATCTCTTCGGTAGCTTCGCCGATCACCGCATACGGAGCGCGTTCGCGTTTGCACAGCTCGTCAAACAATTCGATACTCTCCGGTGCAACCGCCAGAACATAACGCTCCTGCGATTCGTTACACCAGACTTCCAGCGGGCTCATGCCCGGTTCGTCATTGAGAATATCGCGCAGATTGAAACGACCACCGCGCTCGCCGTCGCTGACCAGTTCCGGCATGGCGTTGGACAGACCGCCCGCGCCGACGTCGTGGATAAACAGAATCGGGTTAGCTTCACCCAGCTGCCAGCAGCGGTCGATCACTTCCTGGCAGCGGCGTTCCATTTCCGGGTTGTCGCGCTGTACGGAGGCGAAGTCGAGGTCGGCATCGGACTGGCCGGAAGCCATAGATGACGCAGCACCGCCGCCCAGACCGATATTCATCGCCGGGCCACCCAGTACGATCAGCTTGGCACCCACGGTGATTTCGCCTTTCTGCACGTGATCGGCACGGATGTTACCAATACCACCGGCCAGCATGATCGGCTTGTGGTAGCCGCGCAGCTCTTCGCCGTTGTGGCTGTTAACGCGCTCTTCATAGGTACGGAAGTAGCCGTTCAGCGCCGGGCGACCGAATTCGTTGTTAAACGCCGCACCGCCCAGAGGGCCTTCGGTCATGATATCCAGCGCGGTAACGATACGTTCCGGCTTGCCGAAATCCTCTTCCCACGGCTGTTCAAAGCCCGGGATACGCAGGTTAGAAACGGAGAAACCGACCAGGCCGGCTTTCGGCTTCGCACCGCGTCCGGTTGCGCCTTCATCACGGATTTCGCCACCGGAACCGGTCGCGGCACCCGGCCACGGAGAAATTGCCGTCGGGTGGTTATGGGTTTCTACCTTCATCAGGATGTGCGTATCTTCCTGATGGAAGTCATAGGCACCCTGACGGTCAGCGTAGAAACGGCCGACCTGAGAACCTTCCATCACCGCGGCATTGTCTTTATAGGCAGACAGCACGTGGTCCGGGGTTTTCTCGAAGGTGTTTTTGATCATCTTGAACAGCGACTTCGGCTGCTGCTCACCGTCAATCACCCAGTCGGCGTTGAAAATTTTGTGACGGCAGTGCTCGGAGTTTGCCTGGGCAAACATATAGAGCTCGATGTCGTTCGGGTTGCGCCCCAGTTTTTCAAACGCGGCCAGCAGGTAGTCGATCTCATCCTCGGCCAGTGCCAGGCCCAGCTTGATATTGGCCTGAACCAGTGCATCACGACCTTTACCCAGCACATCCACGCTCTGTACCGGCGCGGGCTGATGGTGTGCGAACAGCTGCTCGGCCTGATTCAGATCCGTAAACACGGTTTCCATCATGCGATCGTGCAGCAGAGCGGCCAAAGCCCCCCACTGTGCATCGGTCAGCTGTGGAGCCTGAATATAGAAGGCCAGGCCGCGCTCAAGGCGCAGAACCTGCGGCAGGTCGCAGTTGTGGGCGATATCGGTCGCTTTGGATGACCACGGGGAGATCGTGCCGGGACGCGGGGTCACCAGCAGCAGGCGGCCTTCCGGGGTATGCTCAGCGAGAGAAGGACCGTATTTCAGCAGGCGCTGCAGGCGCGCTTTCGCATCCGCATCAAGCGGCGCGCTGACATCGGCGAAATGGACGTACTCGGCGTAAATATCACTCACCGGCAGGTGAGCGTCCTGAAAGCGGGTCAGCAGTTTGTTAATACGAAATGCCGACAGGGCGGGCGAACCACGCAGAATTTCCATCATTAAAGATCTCTCGTCTCGAAGCGCCGGGCGACGCTTCATTGGGCGCAACAGGGAAAACGGGCGCTATTATAGAGAATCCCCACAGGTTACGAAACCGTTTGCGCAGAATTAATCGACATCCAGAATTGGCTGAAAATTACACGATTCAGGTTGATTTAAGTTGCGATGCCACGCGGACTTGAGCAAAATGCCCCACGCTCAGGAGCAATTATAGCCAATAAATACTGCCGTAAAAGACAGATACCTGAGAGCTACCGAGAGATAACTATTTGAAACGCCTAAAATTAAATTACCTGCTCATCGGGCTGGTTATGGTGCTGCTCGCGCTTGCACTGTGGCCGTCGATACCCTGGTACGGCGGTGCAACCGACCGCATCGCGCAGATAAAATCGCGAGGAGTTTTACGTGTGAGCACGATAAATTCTCCTTTGACTTATTACACCGTCAATAAATCACCGGCCGGTATGGACTACGAGCTGGCAAAACGCTTTGCCGATTATCTCGGCGTGAAGCTGGAAGTAACCGTGCGCCCGAACCTGAGCGATCTGTTTGACGATCTGGAAGATGACAAAGCTGATGTGCTGGCGGCCGGTTTAATTTACAACAATGAGCGTCTGGCACATTTTCGCGCCGGTCCGACCTACTATTCCGTTTCGCAGCAGCTGGTGTACCGCATCGGCGCAGCCAGACCGAAGAACCTCGGCGATCTGAAAGGACGGCTGATCGTCGCATCCGGCTCAGCCTATCTTTCCACCCTGCGCGGTTCGAAAGAGAATCAGTACCCGGACCTCGACTGGGCGATCTCCACCGATCAAACGCCGCAGACGCTGCTGCAGGCGGTTGCCGATGGCAAAATCGATTATACGGTGGGTGATTCGGTCACTATTGGCCTGATGCAGCGTATCCACCCGCAGCTGGCGGTGGCGTTTGATATCACCGATGAAGAGCCCGTCACCTGGTATATCCAGCGGGAACAGGACGACAGCCTGAATGCGGCGATGCTCGACTTCTATAACGAGATGGGTGAAGAAGGTGCGATGGCGCGGCTGGATGAGAAGTATCTCGGCCACGTCGGTACTTTTGACTATGTTGATACCCGGACATTCCTGCGTGCCATCGATGGCACGCTACCGGCGATCCAGCCGCTGTTTGAAAAATATGCGCAGAGCATCGACTGGCGACTGCTGGCGGCTATCTCTTACCAGGAATCACACTGGAACCCCCAGGCTACCTCGCCAACCGGCGTGCGAGGGATGATGATGTTAACGCGTAATACCGCAGACAGCCTGAATGTGACGGACCGTACCGATCCCGAGCAAAGCGTGCGCGGCGGCAGCGAGTATTTGGTAAAGATGATGGAGAAAGTGCCGGCAGGAATTCCGGATGATGAACGCATCTGGTTCGCCCTCGCCGCTTACAATATGGGTTATGCCCATATGCTGGATGCGCGCAAGCTGACGGAAAAACAGCAGGGTAATCCTGACAGCTGGGCAGATGTAAAGCTGCGTCTGCCGATGTTAAGCCAGAAGCGTTACTACAGCCAGACCACCTATGGCTATGCGCGCGGGCACGAAGCCTACGCGTATGTCGAGAATATTCGTAAGTATCAGATAAGCCTGGTGGGATACCTGGAAGATCAGGAAAGAAAGCTGGCGCAGAAGGCCGCAACCGAGGCCGAGTTGGGTAACGCCTACCCTGCCGTTCCGCCGCAGCTGGCGATGAACTGAGGCTAAAGCAATTTTCCCGCCTGGCGCTGCGCTTTTTTCTCCGCGCGGCGATGGCGGAAAAAGTCGCTGAGCATTGCCGCACACTCCGTCGCCAGAATGCCTTCTTCTATTTGCACCTGATGGTTCATGCCGGGATGCCCCAGAACATCAAGCAGCGAGCCTGCCGCACCGGTTTTTCCATCACGTGCACCAAACACCAGCCTGCCGATGCGGCTGTGAACCATCGCCCCCGCGCACATCACGCACGGCTCCAGCGTTACGTACAGCGTAGTGTTAAGCAGCCGGTAATTTTCAATGACTTTCCCACCCTGCCGTAATGCCATGATTTCCGCATGCGCGGTAGGATCGTGATGACCGATTGGCCGGTTCCAGCCTTCGCCGATCGCCCGCCCTTCATGGACCAGCACCGCGCCAACCGGAACTTCGCCTTCGTCCCAGGCACGGCGGGCCAGCATCAGCGCGTGGCGCATCCAGTATTCATCATTATTGTCGCTCACCTGAGTCTCCAGCGGAAAAAAAGCGCGACATTATACACTGATTACGCCCGACAGACCGCGCTTATTCCAGCTGTTGCAGCTCCCCCACGGGGGTTACGCGGAAACGATGCTGGCAGAAGAACAGCAGCGGGTTATCCTGATTACTGTCACTGTACCCACTGTAGAGCTGAAGTGGCGTGCCAATCTGCTCTTCCAGCTGCGCAACCTTTTCGTGCCCCAGGCAGCGAAGCGCCAGCACCCGTCCGCCCCTGGCACGGGACATCTGGCTGGCGATAAGTTTAACCTTCGGCAGAAACGCGGAATCGAAATACACCTGCTCCACCAGCGGCTGCGGCGATCCGGTGATTAACCAGACGTCGGCATCATCGCTGTTGAGGTAGTCCGTCAGGCGCTGCTGCACCACCGGAAAAGCCTTCACACGCTGGCGAAACCAGCTGGCGAACTCATTTTCCCGCTGCTGCAGACGCTGCTCGCTGTGACCAAAGGTAATGGACCACAGCAGCAGGCTCATTGGCCAGCGGGCAGCACGGCCGCGCAATAACAGTCCCCCAGCCACCACCGGCAGCAGCGGTAATACCAGCAGCAGGTTTAATGGCTGACGACGCAGCATCCAGCGCATGTAGGTACCAAACATATCCTGCTTGTGCAGCGTACCGTCGAGGTCAAAAAAAATAACGCGTCGTTCCTGACCGGTTGTCAAACCTTACTCCTCGCAGTCAATGAATCTTAAAATTGGGTGAAGAGGAAGCTGTTGTTCAGCCTCCCCAATCGGCCCGTTACTCACGTTCTTCGCCGTCGGGCTGAGTTCACCAGCAGCAAAGCACGCTACACCCGTAGCGTACAGAGAATAAGTGTAGTCAGAAGTGAGTGAAGAACTCGCTTTTAGCGCTCGTTAAGCGCGGCGCGAAGAAAACCACCGTGCCTGGCAAGCCGCTCGCGCGCCTCGGAGCCTGGCAGATCGGCCAGGATCATCAGGATGGCCGTTTTAACTTCATAGTCGACCTGTCCTAACGCCTCATCGGCCTGCTGCTGCGTGCAACCGGTCGCTTCGCATACCATTCGGTGCGCGCGATCCACCAGTTTGATATTGGTGGCTTTCATATCGACCATCAGGTTTTGCCAGACCTTGCCGATTTTCACCATCGCCCCGGTGGAGATCATATTCAGTACCAGCTTTTGTGCGGTGCCGGACTTCAGGCGGGTCGATCCGGTTAGCGCTTCCGGTCCTACTACCGGCGAAATGGCAATTTCGGCTTCGCGAGCAATCGGCGATCCGGGATTACAGGAAATTGCTGCCGTGCGACATCCGTGCTGGCGGGCATAGCGTAGCGCACCGATGACGTAAGGCGTGCGGCCGGAAGCGGCCAGACCGATCACCATATCATTAGAGCTAAGACCCAACGCCTGCAAATCGCTCACGCCGAGCTGTTCGTCGTCTTCAGCGCCCTCGACGGCCTTAAACATCGCCCCTGGCCCCCCGGCAATCAAACCAATCACCAGATCGTGCGATACACCAAAGGTCGGCGGACATTCGGATGCATCCAGCACGCCAAGGCGGCCGCTTGTACCTGCTCCCATATAGATGATGCGACCACCGGCAGACAGTGCGGCGGCGGCAGCGTCAACGGCCTTTGCTACCTGCGGCAGAGTCAGGCTTACCGCCGCAGCCACGGTGGCATCCTGCTGGTTAAATTTGCTGACCATCTCCAGCGTTGACAGGCTGTCGAGGTCAAGAGTGTCCGCATTGCGGGTTTCTGACACCAGTGAACCCAGATCCATTCTTCCCCCTTGACTGAATTTTTAATTCGAACAGATATTTCATTTGTTGAATATTTTATTCAAAATAAACCGTTTTTACACTAAGATCATTGTAAACGTTAGTAGAACGACGAGATGCAGAAAAATCCGGCACGCAAATCGGCCTGCCCTGAGGGCATTGCATTTTGGCCCGGTAAAGAATGGAAACTGCTAATCAATAGGTTAGACTTTGCGTCATGCCTGTTATCATTGCTGCCAATTCAACGTGATGAGTTCGAATTGGCAAGAGGAAAAGAGATGAGTTCACTGCTGCGTATTCGTCAGCTGTATCCCAGCCTGGCACTCAATGAGCGCCGCCTGGCTGACTACCTGCTGTCGCAGCCGGACCGCGCACGCCACCTGAGTTCACAAAAGCTGGCGGATGAATCCGGCGTCAGCCAGTCCAGCGTGGTGAAGTTTGCCCAAAAGCTGGGCTATAAAGGTTTCCCGGCGCTGAAACTGGCACTCAGTGAGTCGCTGGCGGACAAAGACGCGATTACCGTGCATAACCTGATTCTAAGCGACGACCCCCTTAAAACCGTGGGCGAAAAGCTGTTTACGGAAAAGATGTCTGCCATTCGCGCCACACTGGATATCAACAGTGAAGAGATGCTGCTGGAGACGCTGCGCCTGCTGCGAAACGCGAAGCGTATTGTTCTGGTGGGTATTGGCGCTTCTGGTTTGGTGGCAAAAGATTTTTCGTGGAAGCTGATGAAGATTGGTATCAGCGCGGTTGCAGAGCAGGATATGCATGCGCTGCTGGCCAGCGTGCAGGCGATGAGCCCCGGCGATGTGCTGCTGGCGATCTCCTACACCGGCGAGCGACGGGAAATCAACCTGGCGGCGCAGGAAGCACAACGGATTGGTGCCACGGTGCTGGCTTTTACCGGCTTTACGCCGAACACGCTGCAGCAGGCGGCGTCGCACTGTTTATATACGGTGGCAGAGGAGCAAACCACCCGCAGTGCCGCGATATCTTCAACTATGGCGCAGCTGGCACTGACCGATCTGCTGTTTATGGCACTGATCCAGCGCGACCCTGAACGTGCAACCAGCCATATCCGGCACAGTGAGGCGCTGGTTAAGAAGTTGACTTGAAGACAGAACCAGAAAGTTAATAACCGCCTTACTATGCGGCTAAAACATCGACGTTATTGGGGCTATCAGCTAATTGTGATACAGTGCGCGGCATTGAATTTGCAACAGTAAGTTAATGAATTCCAGATTTATCAACTTGTTAACCTACTGATTAAATTAATTTAACGGCACCTCATCCAAGATGGCTCTACTGATCACCAAACGCTGTATCAACTGCGATATGTGCGAACCTGAATGCCCCAACGAAGCGATTTCGATGGGCATGGAGTATTACGAGATCGACACCGATCGCTGTACAGAGTGCGTAGGCCATTACGATGCCCCCACCTGTCAGCAGGTCTGCCCGATTGATAACACCATTATTGTTGACCCACAGCGGGTAGAGACGAACGACCAGCTGTGGGATAAATTCGTGGTGCTGCACCCTGCGGGTTAGCTTTCAATAATTACCGTCGCACAGGCATAGTGGCGCTCATCTGCCAGGGTAACGTGAACGTGCATCACGCCCAGCTTTTTTGCCACTTCCTGCGCGTGCTGGAAGAATCTCAGACCCGGCTTGCCTAACTCGTCGTTGTAAACCTCAAACTGATTAAACGCCAGACCGCCACGAATGCCGGTGCCGAAGGCTTTTGCCGCCGCCTCCTTCACCGCGAAACGCTTGGCCAGGAACCGCACCGGCTGCTGATGAGCCTGGTACTGCGCCCACTCATTGGGGCTGAGCACCCGCTTCGCCAGCCGATCCCCCGAGCGGGAGATCACCCCTTCGATGCGGGCGATCTCCACAATATCCGTCCCCAGGCCAAGAATAGCCATTAGCGACGCGCTTCCCGCATCAGCTGCTTCATCTCTTTGACTGCATCCGCCAGGCCACTGAAAACCGCACGGCCAATGATCGCGTGACCGATGTTCAGCTCGTGCATCTCCGGAAGCAAGGCAATGGGCTGGACGTTGTGATAGGTCAGGCCGTGACCGGCATTAACCTTCAGTCCTTTACCTGCAGCATAGGTTGCCGCTTCGGCAATGCGTGCCAGCTCGGCATCGCGCGCCGGGCCTTCTGCCGCTTCGGCATAAGCCCCGGTATGGATTTCAATATAAGGTGCACCGGAAGCCACGGCGGCGTCGATTTGCCCACGATCGGCGTCAATAAACAGAGAAACGAGGATGCCGGCGTCGTTCAGGCGCTTAACCGCAGCCGTCACTTTTTCCAGCTGACCGGCCACATCCAGCCCGCCTTCGGTGGTCACCTCTTCACGTTTTTCTGGGACCAGGCAGCAAAAGTGAGGCACGATCTCGCAGGCGATATCGACCATCTCATCGGTAACGGCCATTTCCAGATTCATACGAGTCTGAATAGTCTGGCGCAGAATACGCACATCGCGATCGGTGATGTGGCGACGGTCTTCACGTAAATGGACGGTAATACCGTCAGCACCCGCCTGCTCTGAGACAAATGCCGCCTGAACCGGGTCGGGATAATTAGTACCGCGAGCGTTGCGTACGGTAGCAACGTGATCGATGTTTACGCCTAACAGTAACTCAGCCATGGGGTCCTCTGGGAATCGCGAATGTTTTATCGAGTGTACAACGTTCGACGGGCGCAGGGGTATGACCTGTCGCTATTCGTCTGCCGCAGGCGGAGTGTCCGCTCGTTTTCTCGGCAGAAACTGGCGAAACAGCTCAGTGCTTTTTAGCGGCCGACCGCCGAGATAGGGTTTGAGTGCAATACGGGTAAAACGTTTGGCTGCCCGTAGGGTGTCCGCATCGGGGAATTCTCGCTGCCAGAGCGCGCGCAGCTGTCGACCGGTGAAGCTTCGGTTGTTGACCACCAGGCTGGCAATAAATCCTTTCTCTTCCCGATAGCTGTAGGTCATCTCATCGGCGACCTCTTCCCCACTTCCGGCACAGTGCATGAAATCCACGCCGTAGCCGAGATGCCCCAGCATGGCCAGCTCAAAGCGGCGTAGTGCAGGCTCCGGCGAGCCGGATGCTGCCGCCAGCGCCTGGATACAGTGCAGATAGTCAAAGAAGAGTTCGTTAAAGGCGGTTTCGTGCTCCAGCACGCGGGTGAGCAGTTCGTTGACGTACAGGCCACAGTAGAGGGTGGTGCCGCTGAGCGGAAGCGCCAGCGAAACAGGTTCAGCGCCGCGCAGGGTTTTCACCTCGCCGCGCCCTCCCCAGCGCACCAGCAGAGGGGTGAAGGGTTGCAGAGCCCCCTTCAGGCTGGAACGTTTGGAGCGGGCACCTTTCGCCATGACCCGCACCCTGCCGTGCTGTTCAGAAAACAGATCGAGCAGCAGGCTGGTTTCGCTCCACGGGCGTGCGTGCAGAACAAATGCGCGTTGCCAGCCTTCCATCAAAATCAGAGGTCGTCAGTATAGCCCAGGCTACGTAGGGCACGTTCATCATCCGCCCAGCCGGACTTCACTTTAACCCACAGCTCAAGGTGCACCTTCGCCTCGAACATCTCTTCCATGTCTTTACGTGCTTCAATGCCGATAGTTTTGATCTTCGCGCCTTTATTGCCGATGACCATTTTCTTCTGCCCTTCACGCTCAACGAGGATCAGGCCATTGATATCATAGCCACCACGCGCGTTAGAGACGAACTGTTCAATCTCAACGGTCACTGAGTACGGCAGTTCAGCCCCCAGGAAACGCATCAGCTTTTCACGGATGATTTCAGAAGCCATAAAGCGCTGAGAACGATCGGTCACGTACTCTTCCGGGAAGTGATGCTCCGCTTCCGGCAGCAGCTTATGCACGATATTGGCAATCGTATCAACGTTATTGCCTTTTTCAGCCGAAATCGGCACCACGTCCATAAAGTTCATCTGCTCGCTCAGGAACTGCAGATGCGGCAGCAGAATGCTTTTATCAGTGATGTTGTCGACCTTGTTGATCGCCAGCAGCACCGGTACTTTGTTGTCTTTCAGTTTGTTCAGCACCATTTCGTCGTCGGCGGTCCATTTGGTGCCCTCAACGACAAAAATTACCAGCTCAACGTCGCCGATAGAACTGCTGGCTGCACGGTTCATCAGGCGGTTAATCGCCCGCTTTTCTTCCATATGCAGACCAGGGGTATCCACGTAAATCGCCTGATAGGCACCTTCGGTGTGGATGCCCATAATACGGTGACGGGTGGTTTGCGGTTTACGCGAGGTAATGGAAACCTTCTGCCCCAGAAGCTGGTTCAGCAAGGTCGATTTACCGACGTTTGGACGGCCTACAATAGCAATAAAGCCGCAATGGGTGGTTTGTTCGCTCATTCAATTCCCAGCTTAATCAGCGCCTGTTCGGCCGCTGCCTGCTCAGCTTTGCGACGGCTTGAACCGGTTCCCACAACCGGATCTGCCATGCCGCTCACCTGGCAGTGGATAGTAAATTCCTGATCGTGCGCTTCGCCACGGACCTGCACCACCAGATAGGATGGCAATGGCAGATGGCGACCCTGCAGAAACTCCTGCAGGCGCGTTTTCGGATCTTTTTGTTTATCGCCCGGGCTGATCTGCTCAAGACGGCTGGCGTACCAGCTGAGGATCAGCTGCTCAACCGTTCTGATATCGCTGTCGAGGAATACCCCTCCGATCAGCGCTTCGACCGTATCAGCCAGAATCGATTCACGACGGTAACCGCCGCTTTTCAGCTCGCCCGGCCCAAGGCGCAGGCATTCACCGAGGTCAAACTCTCGTGCCATTTCCGCCAGCGTATTACCGCGAACCAGCGTGGCTCGCATACGGCTCATATCGCCTTCATCCACGCGCGGGAAGCGATGATAAAGGGCATTGGCGATGACATAGCTCAGAATAGAGTCGCCCAGAAATTCCAGTCGCTCGTTATGTTTGCTGCTGGCGCTACGGTGAGTCAGTGCCTGCTGTAACAATTCCTGATGAGTAAAAGTGTAGCCCAACTTGCGTTGAAGCTTGTTAATTACGATGGGGTTCATGCGTTACCAATTTCTGAATGCGTCAATTATGCTGCACACGGAACAGGGCTGAGCCTGAACACCAACACGATCTGTTTCGTGTGCAGTGGCTCCCCAAAGCGGGAAGCCAACCGTTAAATATACTCACCCTACGATGAGTATTAGTGAATGCCACCAATCCGGCTCAGACGTACACCGGTCGGCCATTCGCCTTCCTGTTTTTCGAAGCTCATCCAGATAGCCGTCGCTTTACCCACCAGATTGCGTTCCGGGACAAAGCCCCAGTAGCGGCTGTCGGCGCTGTTATCTCGGTTGTCGCCCATCATAAAGTACATGCCCTGCGGCACAACCCACGTGGACTGCTCCTGGCCTGGCTGCTGATAGTAAGAAGCGGCCTGGCTTGGCATCTGAGTCACCAGCAGAATCCGGTGAGTCACGTCGCCAAGTGTTTCATTACGCGTTGCCAGGCGCAGACCGCCAGGCATGGATTCACCCTGCGGCACCTGGAAGAAACCATTGCCGGCTTCATTGCCGTTAAAACCGCTGAAGGTCTGGATAAAGTCGCTTGGCTCTACGTCGGAGTAAGTCACCGGCAGCGCGGTTTCACACTTGCCACCACCGCAGCCAGGCGTGACTGATACCGTTTTACTCAGCGGATCGTAGGTTACCCGATCGCCGGGAACACCGATGGCACGCTTAATATAGTCCAGACTTGGATCTTTCGGGTATTTAAATACCACCACGTCACCACGCTTAGGATGCCCGGTTGGGATCAGCGTAGTCTGGGTGATCGGGTCTTTGATGCCATAAGCATATTTTTCCACGAGGATAAAATCCCCGATCAGCAGCGTCGGCATCATCGATCCTGAAGGGATCTGGAACGGCTCAAAAATAAATGAACGCACTACGAAAACCACCAGCAATACCGGGAACACCGATGCCGTAGTTTCGACCCAGCCCGGCTGTTTATCCGCTTTGGTTTCTGGCGTGCCTTCGGCTTTTGCCGCTGCGCGCTTCGCCCGGCGGGCCGGTGCCCATTTATACTTGTCGATACACCAGATAATCCCGGTGACCAGCGTTGCTATCGCCAGAATCAGGGCGAACATATTAGCCATTCCAGTTCCCTCAAAGCCCTAAATGTGGGCTTATTTACTGTCTTTACCTACGTGGAGAATGGCAAGGAACGCTTCCTGCGGAAGCTCAACGTTACCCACCTGCTTCATGCGTTTCTTACCGTCTTTCTGTTTCTGCAGCAGCTTTTTCTTACGGCTGACGTCACCGCCGTAACACTTGGCGAGAACGTTTTTACGCAGCTGTTTAACGGTTGAACGGGCGATAATGTGCGTACCAATCGCCGCCTGAATCGCAATGTCAAACTGCTGACGAGGGATCAGATCTTTCATCTTCTCGACCAGTTCGCGGCCGCGATACTGCGAGTTATCACGGTGGGTGATCAGCGCCAGCGCATCAACACGCTCGCTGTTGATCAGCACATCCACGCGCACCATGTCAGAGACCTGGAAGCGCTTGAAGTTGTAATCAAGTGACGCATAGCCACGAGAAGTCGACTTCAGGCGGTCGAAGAAATCGAGCACCACTTCCGCCATTGGAATTTCATAGGTCAGCGCAACCTGATTACCGTGGTAAACCATGTTGGTCTGCACGCCGCGTTTTTCAATACACAGCGTAATCACGTTTCCGAGATACTCCTGCGGCAGCAGCATATGGCATTCTGCAATCGGCTCACGCAGCTCTTCAATATTGTTCAGCGGCGGCAGTTTGCCCGGGCTGTCGACATAGACAATCTGACCATCGGTGGTTTGTACTTCATACACTACGGTTGGCGCCGTGGTAATCAGTTCGAGATCGTACTCACGCTCCAAACGTTCCTGGATAATTTCCATGTGCAGCAGACCAAGGAAGCCGCAGCGGAAACCAAAGCCCAGGGCCGTTGAACTTTCCGGCTCGTAGAACAGAGAAGCGTCATTGAGGCTCAGCTTGCCCAGCGCGTCGCGGAAGGCTTCATAGTCGTCGGAGCTGATCGGGAACAGACCGGCGTAGACCTGTGGCTTCACTTTTTTGAAGCCAGGCAGCGCTTTATCCGCCGGGTTACGTGCCAGCGTCAGGGTATCGCCCACCGGCGCACCGAGAATGTCTTTGATCGCACAGACCAGCCAGCCTACTTCGCCACAGTTCAGCACGTCGGTATCTTCACGTTTTGGTGTGAAAATACCTAAGCGGTCGGCGTTGTAAACCTGACCGGTGCTCATCACCTTGATCTTGTCGCCCTTGCGCATGGTGCCGTTCTTGATACGCACCAGCGACACAACGCCCAGATAGTTATCGAACCAGGAGTCGATAATCAGCGCCTGCAGCGGGCCTTCCGGATCGCCTTCCGGCGGTGGAATATCACGTACCAGACGTTCCAGTACGTCCGGCACGCCAACGCCGGTTTTCGCCGAGCAGCGCACAGCGTCGGTAGCGTCGATACCAACGATATCTTCAATCTCCTGAGCAACACGCTCAGGGTCGGCCGCAGGCAGGTCGATCTTATTCAGAACCGGCACGACTTCCAGATCCATTTCCATCGCGGTATAGCAGTTTGCCAGCGTCTGGGCTTCAACACCCTGACCGGCATCGACCACCAGCAGTGCGCCTTCACACGCCGCCAGAGAACGGGAAACTTCGTAAGAGAAGTCAACGTGTCCCGGGGTATCGATGAAGTTCAGCTGGTAAGTCTGTCCATCAGGAGCGTGATAATCGAGGGTAACGCTCTGCGCTTTAATGGTAATGCCGCGCTCACGTTCTAAATCCATGGAATCCAGAACCTGTGCAGCCATTTCACGTTCGGTCAGGCCACCGCAAATCTGAATCAGACGGTCAGAGAGCGTCGATTTACCGTGGTCAATGTGGGCGATGATCGAAAAGTTTCTTATGTGCTTCATTATTGAGGTTTTTCTGCCTTACAAATTCTGGAACTCTCGCGATATAAAATCATGAGAGCGTGATATCACAGGCGAACAGAGGCCCGAAAGGCTGCATTCTACACTACATATCAAAGGGGTGGAATCATCGCGGGGTGCCAATAGTACCAGCAACGGCGTGGAAACAAAGAATTGCGCAAATATTAGGCGAGGTATCACTCTGCCCGCCAGGTACTGACCGGGGCAGAGGCGATAAGGATCAGGCATCGGTGGAGACGTGCAGTGCATCCGGCGGCAGTGCCACGCTGAGAATTACCGGCTGGTACGATGCGGAACGGCCCAGCACGCTGGAAATACCGCGGGCGATGATAAAGCCGCCAATACCGCCCAGCAACGCACCGCAGGCAGCGGCCAAATCGCTGTGGAACAGCATCTGGAACAGCCCGGCAAGAATAAACAATCCGACCAGCGGCGACATATAAACCAGCAGCGCCGAACTCAGCAGGCTGGATTCAGCAATACCCAACTCAATACGCTGGCCTGGAATCAACGGCTCGGCACTGGCAATTTTCATCACATGGGCATTTTTCGGCCCAAGCTTGTTCAGCATATGGCTGCCACAGCCTTTACGCGCGGAACAGCTGCTGCAGGAGGTTTTAATTTCCGAATGCAGCGTAGCCACGCCGTTTTGCCATGAGACAACCGTAGCCCATTCTCTCATCATGGTGTCGTACCTAAAGTAATGCTGTCAGCAATGCGTTTGGCAGTAGCAGGTGGCAATTCACCCACTACGGTAATTTCCGCATTATTACGCACTTCAGTTTGCACCGTACGACGCCCAGTGCGCAATTGCTGAGAGGTGCTGTTTTTATCGGCAAGGGTAATATTTACCGAGAAGCTGAACAGACCATCAGAGTAGAGGCGCGATTCTACCGGGCGGTTTAGTGATGGGATCTGGCGTCGGCTCTGCGCCACTTCCTTCATTCCGGCCGGTAACCATCCTGCTTTCCAGTTGAACGCCACCTTGTTACCCGCAGGCACCGACAGCGAAGGCGGCAAGTTCGCAGTTTCCAGCCCCTGCATCAGCTTACTGACGCCCTGATCAACGGCAAAGCTGATCACGCGATACTGCTCCAGCGTCTCACCATCGCGATCGAGCAAATCAACACGCAGCGGCAATTTAGTTTCACTGTCCAGCCAGACAACGTAGCCATAACGGGTACCATCGCGTGAGACGATGCGAATCACTTCACAAAGCTGATCGGCAATACGCGTGCGGCCAACCGGAACAAAATCATAGTTGCTGGCAAGATGCTGAAAATCGGCATAAACCAGCGCAGGCAGCGAATCAACGATATGATCGCCCGCCATGGTGAAGGGTTCCAAGCCCGGTTCGAAATAGCTGATTTCACTGCCGCGCTGAATGATCTCTCGACGAGGCCCATCCATTTGCAGCAGCTGTGCGTAGGTTTTGTTGTCAATGACCGCATGACGATAGCGAAGGGATTCGATCCCCAGTCTGGAGACATTGATATAGGCGAGTTCATAACTGAGAGACTGGCTTGCCTGCTCCATCTGTTGTAACAGCGCCCCGGACGGAGATTGTGCCGGGGCGACAGAGGAGTACATCAGGCTGCCAGCCAGAAGGCTGACGGCACACCAAAGCTGCTTCATTACTGCTGTTGCATTCCTAAGGACTGATTACCGGGAACCTGAGCAGCAGCCTGCTGGTCAGGATTTTGATCGAACTGCAGCTGTTCTGCATGCAGACGACGCTGAAGCTCATAGTCCTGCAGCAGTGCATTCACGCGACGACGCTGATCCTGCACCTGCTGATTGACTTTGCTGGTGCTGGTTGCGTTTTCAGAAGGTACGCCAAGGCTAACCTGCGAAGCCTGCCCCATCATCGGCAGCGTGTTAAACGCCGGCGAATCGGAAGACTGGCCTGCAACGGGCTTGTTGTACTGCTGAACGCCGACGATGACCGCCAGTGAAACGCAGGCGGCCAGGCCAACCTGAGTAATCTGAGCAGCCCATGGACGTAATTTGCCCCAGAACGGCATCGCTGCAGCTTCTTCGGGTTTCGGCTGAGCTTCCGGGATCAATCGAGTGACAGTTTTCGCTGGCTCATCTTCGATAGCCGCGGCCACGCGGGCAGCGATATCAAAATCCAGCAGCTGTGGGACATCGCCACGCAGCGTATCGCGGATCAGATGATAGCTTTCCCAGTTTTTCTGTAGTGCTGCATCGGAATTGAGAGCCGACATCAGCTCGGTATCCAGTGCTTCACCATCCATTAAAGCGGAAAGTTGTTCTTTCTGCATGCCTCAATACCCTTCCTGTGTACGTTATTACTAACGTTGGATAAGCGGTTGAATTTTATTATCAATAGCTTCTCGTGCACGAAAAATTCGTGACCGAACCGTACCCACCGGACAATCCATGATAACCGCTATCTCTTCGTAGCTCAGGCCATCAAGTTCGCGCAGTGTAATCGCCATGCGCAGATCCTCGGGTAACGTTTCGATAGTACGAAAAACTATCTGTTTCAGTTCTTCTGACAACATTAAGTTCTCAGGGTTCGAAATTTCTTTCAGCGCTCCCGCACTTTCAAAATTTTCTGCGTCGATAGCGTCCACATCGCTGGACGGCGGACGACGCCCCTGAGCCACCAGATAATTTTTAGCCGTATTGACGGCAATTCGATAGAGCCAGGTATAGAAAGCACTATCTCCCCGGAACGATTCCAGCGCACGATAGGCTTTAATAAATGATTCCTGCACAACGTCAGGAACATCTCCTGAAGGTACATAGCGGGAAACCAGACTCGCCACTTTATGCTGGTAGCGTACTACCAGTAAATTGAATGACTTCTGATCGCCCTTCTGCACGCGCTCAACGAGAATCTGATCCGTTAACTGCTCGCTCATCCGAGGTAAAATCTCCCCAAATCTGTTTCCACGCGTAACCAAACTCCCAGTGATAACCCAATATTGTTTTCGAGCAAGCACGCGATTTGAGTGGTTTTCATTGGAGAAGTTCCATTACGCCATTATTTTTGTGAGGTCATCAGGACATATTTACAAATCAGCTCGCTTTTTTATGCATTCTTGCCGATTTGTGAGCCACTGCCTTTCTTTGGAACCTGAACTCATGGTTCATCACCCTGATAACGCCCGCAGAGTAACGCATGGGGCCAGGTTTTTCACCCTCTAATCGCTTCAAAAAGCTTCGGCTCACACTATTAATAACCCTGGATTGCGTGTTAAGCCTGATGTACGCGGCAAATTTCCACATCTCAATACAGCTCACACTCTGCACACTGGTCGATAAAAAGCCTTTTTGCCTGATTAATTTGAATGCTATGCTCAGCAAACAACCTGTTTAGTAAATTAAACACCATGACGCATTCTTCCGATTACAGCTGTGATGTTTTGATTATTGGCAGCGGCGCAGCTGGCCTTTCTCTGGCGCTGCGCCTTGCGGCAAAACACCGTGTTACCGTGCTCAGCAAGGGCCCGGTCAGCGAAGGTTCTACTTTTTATGCTCAGGGCGGCATCGCGGCGGTGTTTGATGAAACTGACAGCATTGAGTCCCATATTGAGGATACACTCATCGCCGGCAGCGGCCTGTGCGAGCGTGATGCCGTTTCGTTTATCGCCAGTAACGCCCGCCACTGCGTTCAGTGGCTGATTGATAACGGCGTGCTTTTCGATAAAGAAACCCCAGGAAACAGCGAGCAGCCTTATCACTTAACTCGTGAAGGCGGCCATAGCCACCGCCGCATCCTGCACAGCGCCGACGCGACCGGCAAAGCCGTTGAAACGACCCTGGTGAGCCAGGCGCTTAGCCACCCCAACATTACGCTGATTGAGCGCAGCAACGCCGTTGACCTGATCGTCTCCGACAAGATCGGCTTGCCGGGTGAACGCCGGGTAGTCGGCGCCTATATCTGGAACCGCAAACGTGAAAAGGTCGAATCCTGCCGCGCGCGTGCGGTGGTGCTGGCAACCGGCGGTGCAGCGAAAGTGTATCAATACACCACCAATCCGGATGTCGCTTCCGGCGACGGCATCGCGATGGCATGGCGTGCCGGCTGTCGGGTCGCCAATCTTGAGTTTAACCAGTTCCACCCCACCTGCCTGTTCCATCCTGATGCCCGAAACTTTCTGCTGACCGAAGCCCTGCGTGGTGAAGGCGCACTGCTTAAGCGCCCTGATGGCTCCCGCTTTATGCCGGACTTCGATCCACGTGGCGAACTGGCACCGCGCGATATTGTAGCCCGGGCGATTGACCACGAGATGAAGCGGCTGGGTGCCGACTGCATGTATCTGGACATCAGCCATCAGCCGCCGGACTTTATCCGCGCGCATTTCCCTACCATTTACGAAAAGCTGCTGACGCTGGGTTTCGATCTCACCAGCCAGCCGATCCCTATCGTTCCGGCGGCGCACTATACCTGCGGTGGCGTGATGGTAAATCAGCAGGGACAAACCGATCTCAGCGGGCTGTATGCCATTGGGGAAGTCAGCTATACCGGGCTGCACGGCGCCAATCGCCTGGCTTCAAACTCTCTGCTGGAGTGCCTTGTTTACGGCTGGTCAGCGGCGGAAGATATCGATCGCCGCCTGGCTGACATTGAAATAGTGACAGCGCTTCCGGCATGGGATGAAAGCCGCGTGGACGATTCCGATGAGCGCGTGGTGATCCAGCATAACTGGCATGAACTGCGGCTATTTATGTGGGACTACGTGGGGATTGTTCGCACGACTAAACGCCTGGAACGCGCGCTGCGGCGTATTAACACCCTGCAGCAGGAAATTGACGAGTACTACGCCAATTTCCGCATTTCTAACAACCTGCTGGAGCTGCGCAATCTGGTACAGGTTGCCGAACTGATGGTGCGATGCGCCCTCGATCGCAAAGAAAGCCGCGGCCTGCACTATACGCTTGACTATCCTGAAGCGCTGGGCGAAGCCAGACCGACGGTGCTGGCTCCCCGATTAGCGGAATAAATAGAAGTCGCGGGTCAGACTACAGTGCGCCTCAGAGTAGTGCTGATCCGGCCCGCGAATCGTCATACGATCCAGCATCTGCTCACCCGCCTGTGGCGATAGCGCCAGCATGACGCGGTTCGGTGGCCGGGTATCGTTATCTGCCACATCGGTGCGGAACCGCAGATGCCAGCCGCGCTGTAGGGCAATCTCAACCAGCGCACTCCCGGCAGATTCCGGTAGGATCACGCAGAAAAATCCGTCTTCCGTGATGAGCTGCTCGGCGCAGCCCAGCAGTGCTTCATGTGTGAGCGCGCCGGTATAGCGGGCGGAAGCGCGTTCCGGGGTCGCACAGTCCGAACCCGGTGCAAAATAGGGCGGATTGCTGACAATCAGCGAATAACGCTGTTCACAACCCGTCGTCCATTCAAGAATATCAGCCTGATGAACCCAAATTCGATCCGGCCACGGCGACGCGGCAACGTTTTCCTGCGCCTGCTCTGCCGCCGCCGCATCCAGCTCGACGGCATCAACCTGTACGGATCCCGCGGTACGCTGAGCCAGCATCAGTGCAATCAGACCGCTGCCCGTACCGATATCCAGCACGCGGCGGACGTTGGCAACCGGAGCCCAGGCCCCAAGCAGTACGCCGTCGGTACCCACCTTCATGGCACAGCGATCGTGCGCGACGAAAAATTGTTTAAAGGTAAACCCGTTGGCACGGAGAATGGCTTTCTGTTGCGACATTTGACTGACCTGAAAGAGAAACGGCGCTAGCATAGGGCAAACCATGACGAAGGAAAAGTCATTAACCCGATACAAACAGATGAAGATCGCGTTCAATCTGTCTATAATCAGCGCCCCAAACTGAGGTAGACCATGACTGTAACCACTTTTTCCGAACTCGAACTAGACGAAAGCCTGCTGGAAGCTCTGCAGGAAAAAGGCTTCACGCGCCCCACTGCCATTCAGGCCGCGGCGATCCCGCCAGCACTGGAGGGTCGCGACGTTCTGGGTTCGGCACCAACCGGTACAGGCAAAACTGCGGCCTACCTGCTGCCCGTCCTGCAGCACCTGCTCGACTTCCCACGTAAGAAGTCCGGCCCTCCGCGCGTTCTGATTCTGACGCCAACGCGCGAACTGGCCATGCAGGTTGCCGAGCAGGCGCGCGAACTGGCTAAACATACCCACCTGGACATCGCGACCATTACCGGCGGCGTGGCATTTATGAACCACGCGGAAGTCTTCAGCGAAAACCAGGATCTGGTGGTCGCCACCACCGGTCGTCTGCTGCAGTACATTAAAGAAGAGAACTTTGACTGCCGCGCGGTTGAAACCCTGATCCTTGATGAAGCCGACCGCATGCTGGACATGGGCTTTGCGCAGGATATTGAGACTATCAGCGCCGAAACGCGCTGGCGTAAACAGACGCTGCTGTTCTCCGCCACGCTGGAAGGGGAAGCCATTAAGGACTTCGCCGAGCGTATTCTGAACGAGCCGGTCGAAGTTGAAGCCGATCCGGCGCGTCGCGAGCGTAAAAAAATCCAGCAGTGGTATTACCGTGCTGATGATACGCAGCATAAAACCGCCCTGCTTATCCACCTGCTTAAACAGCCGGAAGTGACTCGTGCGGTGATCTTTGTACGTAAACGCGAGCGCGTTCATGAAGTCTGCGCGTGGCTGCGTGAAGCCGGGATCAATACCAGCTACCTCGAAGGGGAACTGGTGCAGGCCAAGCGTAACGAGGCCATCAAACGCGTTGTTGAAGGCCGCGTTAACGTACTGGTCGCTACCGATATCGCAGCACGCGGTATTGATATCGATGATGTCAGCCACGTATTTAACTTCGATATGCCGGTAACGGCAGATACCTATCTGCACCGCATTGGCCGTACCGGCCGTGCCGGTAAGAAAGGCATCGCTATCTCGCTGGTTGAAGCGCACGACCATCTGCTGCTGGGCAAAATCAGTCGCTACATCCAGGAACCGCTGAAGTCGCGCATCATCGAAGAACTGCGCCCGACTACCCGTCCACCAAATGAGAAGCTGAAAGGCAAACCATCGAAAAAGGTGCTGGCGAAGCGCAAAGAGAAGAAAGATAAGGCGAAAGAAGACGAGAAGCCGCGCGCTAAAGTCCGCCACCGCGACGCCAAAAATGTCGGTAAACGCCGCAAGCCAAGCGCTGCTAAAACCGACGGTGCTGAATAATCGCACTGCATGATAAAAAGCCGCCTTCGAAGGGCGGTTTTTTTTCGCCTGTAAGCAGTGAAAACAGGCCGTTGAGTCAAAAAATGATCACTGTGTTAATTATGTGTTTCCCGGCCAGCGCCTGAATTTGCCGAATGATAAAAAAAACGCCAGCATTCAGTAAATTAAACCGAATGCTGGCGTGATGCGTTTATCAACAGCTCACCAATTAAATCCGGTGATTATTGCTTATAAACTCTCAGTAAATGTACGGGTAATCACATCACGCTGCTGTTCCGGCGTCAGAGAATTAAAACGCACGGCATAGCCGGATACGCGAATAGTCAGCTGCGGGTATTTTTCCGGATGCTTAACCGCTTCTTCCAGCGTTTCGCGGCTCAATACATTCACATTCAGATGCTGACCGCCTTCTACACGTACCTCAGGTTTTACTTCCAGCGGAATTTCGCGATATTCGATTTGGCCCAGATCGCTGACCGACACAACCTGATCTTCACTGTAGCCAGATTTCGCACACACGCAGCGAGCTTCCGCTTTCTCGCTGTCCAGCAGCCAGAATGAATTCAGCAGTGCGCTATTTTTTGCTTGAGTAATTTGAATTCCGGTAATCATGATGTTGCCTCCCAGGCAGTGGGCGCAGATTGAAACTGCGCACGGATGAATGGATAAACCAGTCTTCTGTATATCAGCCCGAAATGCTCTCCTCTTTGACCCAAATCAATTGATAAAAACCGCCAATAACGGTTAATAGAGTAACATTCTGTTTTATATCAATTTTCCCCGATTTTTTATTTCTAACATTTTTGTAAATATTCAATTATTTTTTAAGTTTAACCCCTTACTAAACCACGCTAAGCTACACGCTCTACAGACTTAAAGGAGTTGGCGATGGTCAATACCATGACCTGGCACGATGTGCTGGCTGAGGAAAAAGAAAAACCATATTTCAGGGAAACGCTGGCTGCGGTCGCCGCAGAGCGTGCGGCCGGCAAAACGGTTTATCCGCCACAAAAAGACGTGTTTAACGCTTTTCGCCTGACGGAGCTGGGGCAGGTAAAAGTGGTTATTCTGGGGCAGGACCCTTATCACGGGCCGAATCAGGCACACGGTCTGGCCTTTTCCGTCCTGCCGGGCGTGGCAGTACCGCCTTCGCTGGTGAATATGTACAAAGAATTGGTGACGGATATTCCCGGGTTTCAGCGGCCTAATCACGGCTTTCTGGAAAGCTGGGCACATCAGGGGGTGATGCTGCTCAACACCGTTCTGACCGTTGAAGGTGGCAAGGCGCATTCGCATGCTAAATTTGGCTGGGAAACCTTTACCGATAACGTGATTGCCGCGATCAATCAGCATCGCGAAGGCGTGGTTTTTCTGCTGTGGGGTTCCCATGCGCAGAAGAAAGGCAGCATTATCGACCGGAAGCGCCACCACGTTTTACAGGCACCGCACCCTTCCCCGCTGTCGGCCCATCGCGGTTTCTTCGGTTCCGCGCATTTCTCTAAAACCAATCAGTGGCTGAGTGAACGGAATGAAGCGCCGATAGACTGGACGCCGCATCTTCCTGAATAACAGTGATAAAAAAAGCACCTTTCGGTGCTTTTTTATGATTTAATTATCAGGCTTTCGCTTTCGCCACTGCAACCATCGCCGGGCGTAACAGGCGACCGTTCAGGGTGTAGCCGCGCTGCATCACCATCATTACGTGGTTTGGCGCAACGTCTTCAGATTCCATCATCGACATCGCCTGGTGCACGTCAGGGTTGAACGGTACGTTGGTATCGCCCACCACTTCTACACCGAATTTACCCACCGCGTTCAGCAACGATTTCATCGTCAGGTCGATACCTTCGATCATCGAAGCCAGTTCCGGGTTGGTCTTATCAGCCACTTCCAGTGCACGCTCAAGGCTGTCGATTACCGGCAGCAGCTCGTTGGCGAATTTTTCCAGCGCAAACTTGTGCGCCTTCTCAACGTCCATTTCCGCACGACGGCGAATATTTTCAATTTCGGCCTGAGCGCGCAGCTGCGCATCGCGCACGCCGCCCAGAGATTCAGCCAGCTGGGCTTCAAGCTGCGCAATACGTTCATCGCGCGGATCCACCCCATCTGCTGCGTCTGTAGCCTGGTTTTTCGCCTGCTCGATCTCAATTTCGTCTGAGACTTGCTCGTTTGGTGTGTTCTGTTCTTTACTACTCATGAATTTCTCCGCGTTTGTGCATATTCCATCGCTGGTTCGCTTATTATGGGGATCAGAATCGCGGTTTCAAGGGAACCAGTCACATTGTCGGGGGAGTTTACCTCGTAAGGAATGCCAGAATCATGAACAGCCACTTCAACTGCATCGGGATCGTCGGTCATCCCCGGCATCCTACCGCGCTCACCACCCATGAAATGCTGTACCGCTGGCTCACTGCGCGCGGCTATCAGGTGATTATTGAGCGCCAGATTGCCCGCGAGTTGAAACTGGAAGGGGTGGAAACCGGCACGCTGGCCGAAATTGGTCAGAAAGCGGACCTTGCGGTGGTGGTCGGCGGTGACGGCAATATGCTCGGTGCCGCACGCGTGCTGGCGCGTTATGATATTAAGGTTATCGGCATCAACCGCGGTAATCTCGGATTTTTGACCGATCTCGACCCGGACAACGCCCAGCAGCAGCTGGCGGACGTGCTGGAAGGCGAATACTTTGTTGAAAGCCGTTTTCTGCTGGAGGCACAGGTTTGCCGCCAGTCCGGCGCACCGCGCATCGGCACCGCCATCAATGAAGTGGTCCTGCACCCGGGCAAAGTCGCCCATATGATTGAGTTTGAAGTTTATATCGATGAGAGTTTCGCCTTTTCGCAGCGTTCCGATGGCCTGATCATCTCCACACCGACGGGCTCGACCGCCTATTCTCTCTCAGCGGGTGGCCCGATCTTAACTCCATCGCTGGACGCGATTGCGATAGTGCCAATGTTCCCGCACACCCTGTCGGCGCGACCGCTGGTGATTAACAGCAGCAGCACGATCCGCCTGCGCTTTTCCTCACTGCGCAGCGATCTGGAAATCAGCTGCGACAGCCAAATCGCCCTGCCGATCCAGGAAGGGGAAGATGTGCTGATCCGCCGTAGTGATTACCACCTCAATCTTATCCACCCAAAAAATTATAACTATTTCAACACGCTAAGCTCAAAACTTGGCTGGTCAAAAAAATTGTTCTAAATCTGTGCCTGGCTACTTTACTGGTCATAAAACCAGTATATACTGTATGAAAAACCATATATGTGTTTTCATACAGGAAGGCAACTATGCTGGCACAACTGACCATCAGTAACTTTGCTATCGTTCGTGAACTGGAAATCGACTTTCAGCGCGGGATGACGGCAATCACCGGCGAAACCGGTGCGGGTAAGTCCATCGCTATTGACGCGCTGGGGCTTTGTCTGGGTGGTCGTGCCGAAGCGGATATGGTTCGCCAGGGCGCATCCCGTGCGGATATCTGCGCCCGCTTCTCGTTGAAGGATACGCCTTCAGCCCAGCGCTGGCTGAGCGATAACCAGCTGGATGACGGCAACGAGTGCCTGCTGCGCCGCGTTATCAGCAGCGATGGCCGTTCACGCGGATTCATCAATGGCACTTCGGTGCCGCTTTCCCAGCTGCGTGAACTGGGCCAGGCACTGATTCAGATCCACGGTCAGCACGCGCATCAGCTGTTGCTCAAACCCGAACACCAGAAAACCCTGCTGGATGCCTACGCGGGCGAAACGCTGCTGCTGCAAAACATGGCGCAGCGCTATCGCCAGTGGCACCAGAGCTGCCGCAACCTGGCACACCATCAGCAGCAGGCACAGGAGCGGGAAGCGCGCCGCGAACTGCTGCAGTACCAGTTGAAAGAGCTGAATGAATTCGCCCCGGTACAGGGCGAGTACGAGCAGATCGATGAAGAGTATAAGCGCCAGGCCAACAGCGGCCATCTGCTCTCCGTCAGCCAGCAGGCGCTGCTGATGCTGGCGGACGGCGAAGATCATAATCTGCAAAGCCAGCTGTATACCGTTCGTCAACTGATGGGCGAGCTTACCGAGATGGATGACAAGCTCAGCGGCGTGTTTGGCATGCTGGAAGAAGCCGCTATCCAGATTAGCGAAGCCAGCGACGAACTGCGACACTACTGCGATCGGCTGGATCTGGACCCAAACCGCCTTCAGGAGCTGGAACAGCGCCTGTCGCGGCAGATCAGCCTTGCCCGCAAGCATCATATCGCGCCGGAGGAGCTGGCCTCCTTCCATCAGCAGCTGCTGGCAGAACAGCAACTGCTGGACCAGCAGGAAAGCGATCAGGATGAACTGACTCAGGCGGTAGCCGAACACCACGCAGCCGCATTGCACTGCGCCGAACAGCTGCATGAACGCCGCGCGCACTTTGCTGAAGAGCTGGGGCGCTTAATCACCGAAAGTATGCACGCGCTGTCAATGCCGCACGGCCGCTTCACTATCGATCTACAATTCAACCCTGAGCACCTGACGGCGGAAGGCGGCGATCGCATTGATTTCCGCGTCAGCACCAACCCCGGCCAGCCGCTACAGCCGCTGGCGAAAGTCGCCTCCGGCGGTGAGCTGTCGCGCATCGCGCTGGCTATTCAGGTGATTACCGCCCGTAAGATGGATACCCCGGCCCTGATCTTCGATGAGGTCGATGTGGGTATCAGCGGACCAACCGCAGCCGTGGTCGGTAAGATGCTGCGCCAGCTGGGCGAATCAACTCAGGTGATGTGCGTAACCCACCTGCCGCAGGTTGCAGGCTGTGGCCATCAGCATTTCTTCGTCAGCAAAGAAACCGACGGCGAAATGACTGAAACCCATATGCAGTGCCTGGACAAACGCTCGCGCCTGCAGGAACTGGCTCGTTTACTGGGCGGAAGCGAGGTCACCCGCAACACGCTGGCGAACGCAAAAGAACTTTTAGCCGCCTGAGCATTGCACTTTTTTACCGGTTTGTGGTCATATCCTTGCTTCGCAGAGGTTTTAAACTGCGTAAAGGTTTATTATCATCGGCAACTTACGCTGGTATCGTAGTTGTACACTGATAGACCCAGATTGCCGGGGCGGCTGCTTCAGGTGGGTGGGGATATAAATAGCCACAAAGGAATAAACATACTTATGCGCTGTAAAACGCTGACTGCTGCTGCGGTGGTTCTTCTGATGATGACCGCTGGATGTTCCACTCTGGAGCGAGTGGTTTACCGGCCTGATATAAACCAGGGTAACTACCTGGTTGCCAACGATGTTGCCAAGATCCACACCGGTATGACGCAACAGCAGGTTGCTTACACTCTGGGTACGCCGATGATGCACGATCCGTTCGGCAACAACGTCTGGTACTACGTATTCCGCCAGCAGCCTGGCCATGAGCCAATCAAGCAGCAAACCCTGACGCTGACCTTCGACAGCAACGGCACGCTGACCAACATTGATAATAAACCGGCTCTGACAAAATCTGAGGGTTGATCCACTCCGCCTTAACGGCTGTGGAATGGATACAAAATAAGGCGCAACGGCGCCTTATTTTTTTGTCGCGCGCTCGGCGCGCTGTCGGCGCAGTTCTTTCGGATCGGCAATCAACGGGCGATAAATCTCAATACGATCGCCGCTCTGCACTTCATCATGCAGCTTAACCGGGCGGCTGTAGATGCCGACCTTGTTTTCGTTGAGGTCGATATCGCTGCGCAGGTCGAGCACGCCGGATGCCTTTATCGCATCTTCAACCGTACTGCCTTCCGGAACCTTGACGCTGTAAAGATATTGTTTTTCCGGCAGTGCATAGACAACTTCAACCGCAATATCAGGCACTGTAGACCTCTTTCGCACGCTGGGTGAAAGCCTGAACCATGCTGCTGGCCAGCTCTTTAAAGACGCGGCCAAATGCCAGTTCTACCAGCATATTGGTGAACTCGAAATCCAGGTTCAGCTCAACTTTGCAGGCTTCCTCGCTCAGCGGAGTAAACCGCCAGCCGCCGCTCAGTTTGCGGAACGGACCATCAACCAGCTGCATATGGATGCTCTGGTTATCCGTCAGGGTATTGCGGGTAACGAAAGTTTTACTGATGCCCGCCTTGGAAACATCTACGGATGCGGTCATCTGATCGTTGCTGGCATCAAGTACACGGCTGCCGGTACAACCCGGCAGAAATTCCGGATAGCTGCTGACGTCATTAACTAACCGGTACATTTGCTCAGCACTGTACGGCACCAGCGCCGAACGACTAATCTGGGACATAACAATTCCTGTCTAATCTTAGAACTTTTAAATAATACCATTGCCGGGATTCAAACAAAAATTCTCTCCTGGCTGGCATCTGCTAGAATACCTCTTTCCCCTTTCGGTCACGTTACAGGGGATGCCAAAAATCACGGCTTCATGTACACTAAGTGGCACTATGACAAAGAAAAAAGCAAATAAACCCGGTTCCGCTACCATTGCCATGAACAAGCGTGCCCGCCACGAATACTTCATTGAAGAAGAGTTCGAAGCTGGGCTTTCGCTACAGGGATGGGAAGTAAAATCTCTCCGTGCCGGAAAGGCCAATATCAGCGATAGCTACATTCTGCTGCGCGACGGTGAAGCTTTTCTGTTCGGTTCAACATTCCAGCCGTTGAGCGTGGCCTCTTCGCATGTGGTTTGCGATCCAACCCGCAGCCGCAAGCTGCTACTGAAGCAGCGCGAACTCGACACCATCTTTGGCAAAGCCAACCGCGACGGATACACCATCGTGGCGCTGTCGATGTACTGGAAAAACGCCTGGGCCAAACTGAAGATCGGCGTGGCGAAAGGTAAGAAAGAGCACGACAAGCGCGATGACATCAAAGAGCGCGAATGGAAATTAGACAAATCGCGCATTATGAAGCACGCTAATCGCTAAGCTACTGGCATAGCGACAGGTTTTTCTGATATACTGATTTTCTACTTGGGGCTGATTCTGGATTCGACGGGATTTGCGAAGCCCTAGGAGCATGCCGAGGGGCGGTTTGCCTCGTAAAAAGCCGCAAAAAAATAGTCGCAAACGACGAAAACTACGCTTTAGCAGCTTAATAACCTGCTAAGAGCCCTCTCTCCCTAGCTTCCGCTCTTAAGACGGGGATCAAAGAGAGGTCAAACCCAAAAGAGATCGCGTGGAAGCCCTGCCTGGGGTTGAAGCGTTAAAACTAATCAGGCTAGTTTGTTAGTAGCGTGTCCGTCCGCAGCTAACCGGCGAATGTAAAGACTGGACTAAGCATGTAGTGCCGACGGTGTAGTAATTTCGGACGCGGGTTCAACTCCCGCCAGCTCCACCACTTTTTAGTAAAATTACGTCTACTCAAGTCTACTAAGGTCGCATTCCACAAGGGTTTGCGGCCTTTTTCATGTCCAGTGAAGTCTACTGAGAATTGCTAGAAACCACTCCTTATGGCACCCTCCTATTATCCCTCGTCGATGAGGGAGTAAAAACGAGGGAGCAAAAATGCCGAAGGTAGCAACAAAACTCACTGACACAGAGATCAAAAAGGCCAAGCCCACAGAGAAAGAGTTCACGCTATGGGATGGAGATGGCTTGTTCCTGCGTATCAAACCAAGTGGCAAAAAAATCTGGCACCTCGGCTATACCGTTCCTTTAACCAAGAAACGGGCCAAAATGAGTCTTGGGTTCTATCCCTACCTGACACTTGCTCAAGCAAGAGCGCTACGGGATGAATACCTCTCTTTGCTTGCACAGGGTATCGATCCCCAATCCCACAATGAGCAAAAAGCTCAAGCGCTCAAAGATGCCACTGAACACACATTCCAAACAGTGGCGAAAAAGTGGCTTGATGAAAAAATTAAAACATCAGGCATATCGCAAGATCATGCTAAGGATATCTGGCGTAGCCTTGAACGAAACATCTTTCCAACTTTGGGGGATATTCCTATTAAAGAGATCCGCCCTAAGATGTTGAAACAACATCTTGACCCTATCGAGCAAAGAGGTGTTCTTGAAACTCTACGCCGTATAATTTCCCGACTGAACGAAATTTTCCGTTATGCGGCCACAGAAGAGCTTATTGAGTTCAACCCTGCAGATAACCTCACACAGCGTTTCAGCAAGCCAAAGAAGCAAAACATGCCAGCCCTCCCCCCCAGCGAGTTACCAAGGTTCATAGTGGCTTTAGCAAACGCATCTATACGCTTAGAAACACGCCTGCTAATTGAATGGCAACTTCTTACATGGGTTCGCCCCGGAGAGGCTGTCCGTGCTCGTTGGACTGACATCGACGAAGAGAACCGATTCTGGAACATCCCCGCTGAGTTCATGAAGATGAAACGGCCCCACAAGGTTCCATTGAGTAAGGAAGCTATGCGTATTCTTGAATCCATGAAACTAATCAGCGGTCATCGTGAGTGGGTTTTCCCCAGCATCAAAGCTCCTCTTAGCCATATGCACGAGCAAACAGCTAACGCAGCAATCATCCGCATGGGTTTTGGCGGTGAACTGGTGGCACATGGTATGCGTTCTATTGCAAGAACAGCAGCAGAAGAGTCTGGTAAGTTCAGAACGGAAGCTCTTGAAGCGGCCCTTGCTCACTCGAAAAGAGACGAGATCGTCGCAGCTTATAACCGTGCCGAATATCTTGCTGAAAGAGTGGCGTTAATGCAGTGGTGGGGAGATTTCGTTGCGGCGCAAAAAAACAAGTCTATAGCAGCCTGAAAACCCCATCGAATTTGAGCCTATCTGCACGATGAGATAGAATCAGCAACAAAAGATGTTAAACTCATTGACAAAACTGGGAGGTTTGCGCATGTTTTATTCAGATAAATCGCAGACAATCCTATCGAGGATAGACAGACATTTTAGCTAACATTCTCACTATTTGAATATGGAAATTTTATGGCTACTACACAACAATTGAAAGTAAAAGAACTAGTTTTAGATCTTAAAAATTTTCGAACAGTCGCCCAAGATAACGAAATTGATGCCATCAAAGCTATGATTACTATTAGTCCTGATTATTTTTGGGGGCTCATGAATAGCTTACTTGATGATGGATACCTTCCGACAGAAAACATTATCATACTTCGCGAAAATAACATATATCTTGTAAAAGAAGGGAATCGTCGCATCGCTTCACTTAAAATAATACATGGATATGTAGATAAAAATAATTTTGACTTGCCATCAGAAATAGAAAGTAGAATAAATGCGTTGCCGAATACATGGCAAGTTCAAAATGAAATGATCCCATGCACAATTTATGATACAGATGAGGCTGATTTAGTCGATAAAATTGTTACTCTTACTCATGGTAAAGGTCAAAAAGCTGGACGCGATGACTGGGAAACCGTTGCTCGAGCGAGACATAACCAGCAAGTAAATTCAGCCCCTGAGTATGGCTTAACACTGCTTGAGAAATACCTTGAACATGGTCAAAACCATTCAAATGAACAAAAGCTAAGATGGTCGGGAAAATATAACCTATCTGTTTTAAATGAAGCACTCCCTAAAATATATGAGAGAGTTGACTGCACTTCAGTTATGGATCTAGCACTGAACTATCCAAACATAAAATTTAAAAAAGAATTAGAATCAGTTATCTATGCCATTGGTTTAGAGGAATTGAAATTTCCTGATATTCGTACATCCAGTGATTTCTTAATACGGTACGGGTTCCCACCGCTGAACACGAAAAAAAACACAACCAATACCAACTCAAATAATACATCTTCATCTACCCAAAATGGTCCTACAGGGACTACTAACTCATCCGCAAACAATTCATCACAGAATAGTTCAGGTAGTTCTGGAACAAATGGAACCGCCGCTAATAGCTCAACGCCAAATAGCAATACTTCTGCAGCTAATAATGGTTCTTCGTCTACAAAAAAAACAGCCACCTCAACAAACGACATAAAAACAGTAAGAAAATTATTGCGCAGCCTGAAACTATTTGGACCAAATAGATCAAAACTATTCGATATTAGAAAAGAAATGGAAAAATTAAAGCCTGAGGAACATCCCATCGCATTTATTTTTCTTCTAAGATGCATGATTGAAATATCTGCTAAGGCATATTGTGATGACATAAGTTCATCCCAAGGCTCTCCAAAATATGTTAAAACAGATGGTAGCGACAGAAACCTAGCCGATGTATTAAGAGACATTGTAAGTTATTTAACCCAAAATAAAACTGACAAACAAATGGTAAAATTATTGCATGGCCCATTAACAGAAATAACGCGCCAAGATGGTTTATTGTCAATAACCTCGATGAACCAGCTAGTGCATAATCCAAACTTTGTTATCCGTAGTAATGATATTCCGGGTCTTTTTGTATGCATTTTCCCACTAATTGAAAAAATGAATAACTAATTATGGCTAAATATAGAACACCACTAAGATACCCCGGCGGGAAACAAAAGCTAACCCCTTTTGTTTTGGAACTAATTATTGCGAACGGAATGGAAGGCTGTCAATACGTTGAACCGTATGCAGGTGGAGCCGGTGTTGCAATGCAGCTTCTCATTGATGGACATGTGAAAAATGTTCATCTCAATGACTCATCTTATCATATCTATGCATTTTGGCATTCAATATTAAACAATACGGAAAAATTCTGTAATCAGATATCTAAGTCATTATTAAATATTGATGAATGGAAAAAGCATCGTGAAGTAGTACGTCATCCATCAGAGCATAGTATTTTCGATGTTGGTTTTTCGACCTTTTATTTAAATAGAACTAATCGCTCAGGAGTATTAACTGGCGGGGTTATTGGTGGATTATCACAAGAAGGTAAATGGAAAATTGATGCAAGATTTTCACATTCAGAGCTAATAAATCGTATAGAGTTAATTGCATCCAAAAAAGACAGTGTTTTTGTTTATAATAAAGATGCAGAGGATTTTTTTGCTGAAAATGTTATAGCCTTTCCCGAAAATACTTTCATGTATTGTGATCCGCCTTACTTTGATAAAGCAAGTGGCCTATATCTTAATTATTATAAGCCAGAAGACCATGAGAGAATAGCTAATACAATACAAACAATCGATAATATCAAATGGATTGTTTCATATGATGGTGTTGAAAACATACTCAGCTATTATAAAAACAGGAAAAAATTCCTCTATCAGCTTCAATACAATGTTGCTAAAGTATATAAAGGAAACGAAGTTTTCATTTTTTCAGATGACATGGTCATTCCTAGAGATTCTGGCTTGAACTATATTTCTCATGCATTGAAGAATAATCCACAAGTATTTGAAGCACGTGTTTGATTTAACGCACTATGAACATGTTATAACATATGTTGCTAAAAGGGCTTTTCGGCCCTTTTTCCCCCACTAATTAATATACTGATCCTCCCTTTACTCAGAGCCAACTATCAAATCTCAGTGTGTGCTTTTTCATGTAAGCCCACCTAATATAGCTTAACAGGTGGAATGTCTCACTACGTGAACCTCCCACCTATACAAATGTTTTTTAATCTATGTGTCATCAAGAACAATAGCGGAACCCTTAAAAGGGAACCCCCACCATTCTTCTTGACGTCCTAAATATAGGAGTTGTCATTTAGTCTTATTGGAGATATTGCGGCGTTCCATGAATGACTTATAACGTTCTTCAGCTTCTTTTTGAAACTTTTCAGCATCAAATGTTGACGTCTCTATTTTTATCTTTTGTTTTAACTCCGCATCTAATCTTTTATTCTCTCTCAACCTTTCCTTCTCGGATAATATAAGCTTATAGTATTTTAATTTAATGTTAAAACTTTCTTTGACTAACTCATTAGGATCAAAATCTATTTTATATTTTCGTAGAAGCCTCAATATATTATCTATAGTCATTTTTTTCGCTTCCTTTTTTATTCTCTTTTCTTCATGATCTTTTCTCCTTTTTCCGTATTTTAACCAATGCTTAAAATTATAGCCGCTGTAATGCTGCCATTGATATATTTCAGCGGCATACATCACCGACAACATACAAATAATAAAAAATACAACCATAAAAACCACACATATTAAATAATACATATCAGCCCCCGCCTTTCCTTCTATATTGTTCTTTTATTAATGCTACATGATATTTTTTTGCGTTGCTTATACTTACATCAGCAGATGTTTCTAGCAGAAGCAAAAGCACTTGAAACAACAGAAGCAATAATAGCAACTAAGAAAGCAGCAACAAAAAAACCCATCGCTGGCCCCATAAAACTAGCCCCACCGTCATCTATTGCTGGTTTTGCTTTTGCTAATAATGATAATAGGCTCATATATTTCTCTCTTCTTCAATGTTTTTAATCGCTGTTTCTATTCTTTTTTTTACAAAGTCTCTAAACGCATAACCTATTATTCGCGCGTCTTCACATATATCTAACTCATCTTTTTTATGAAAATATAAATCAGCGCTTAAAAGCTCTTCGCTTTGAATATTTAACATTTTACTAACAAGTGATATTCTAATAATATTTCGCACTTCTAAATCCAAGCTTGCTCTATTATGCTTATTCAAAAGCTGGAGCGGATGAAAATCTTTTTTTCTTTTCATTTCTTGCATATCATTATCAAAATCTATCATTAAAAAATGTAAGCAAGTAAAAGACGTATCATAGAAGTTTAAGCGGTTCATCATATCCGCCGCCCCCTCTTTTCGAGGGTTCGGGTTAGGTCTTAAGTTATTCATCTGCTTTACTCCTTTTCTTGTTGTTTTTTAGCTTCCATTCATTCAGTCTTTTATCGCCTTCAACTTTTAAGAACTCACGCTGATCGTGTATTCTTTTCAGTATTAGACTATTAGTTAATGCTCCTATTAACAAAGAAATATCATTCGCAAAATCTAATGTCTCGATGTTATTCTCTCTAACTATTCTTATTAGTTCAGCGCCGACTTTTATTTTACGTGTCGCATCTTTTTTCCTTTCTTCTGCCTTCATTTCTTGCTCCATTCTATTCAATAAGTTTGCTCTTTGCTCAATTTCTTTTTTTACTTTATTATATTTCTCTATATTAAACGCCATTTTTTGAACCTCTCTTTTCTTTTATCGTAATAAAAAAAGCAATCAACCCACTGATCAATAAAATTGGTAAAGTTAAAATAAACCCTACCAATAACACTAATGAAAATCCGATCACGCCGGACATCTCATAGAGATTTCCGAACAATATGCTTTCGTTTTTATACTCAATCATATTCTGTAAAACAGACCTTTTTTCAAAATCTTTTTCTTTTAAATAGTCTTCTCTATATTCATAATCTTCACAACTCAAAGGAATTTCCACAGTGTTATCATTCAAATACTCATTATCATAATAGTCGTAATCATTATTCCCAATCATTCTAGAGCTCCTCCTAACGTGTCATAAACAACAGTAAAATCATTCTCATGAGAAAGAAGATTGTAAGTTATAAATAAGCTTGTCCTATAAACAATATCTGTATTTTCATCCTGTAGTTTTTGAATAATCAACTTAACAAGATCAGACGCTGCCACTTCAATTTTTTTATCAATATCATTCATGTTCCACCTCTTTTATTTTTTTTGATTTCTGTTATATATATTAAGTAATATAATTATTTATTTAAGTAAAGCGCGATATATATTTTTTTGTTTTTATAACGCATCTTTCAGATAAAAGGTTCACGTGCGGCGGCTATTTTAGTTTTACTAAAAACTACAATAGCGCACTTATACATTCTTCGAATGTGCGCGCCCCATAAATGGGGGTTTACTAACGCATAAAAATAAAAAGCAACATTCGCTTTATGCTCAATATTACTTAATCGATTTTTAAAAAAGCAAATATATTTTGCTTATTTTAAAAAGTATGTGCTTTCAATATCAGGAGATAGAAACAATGGCAATATTTCATATGAGTGCTCAAACAATAACACGCAGTAAGGGGCATAGTAGCGTAGCTGCGGCAGCTTATCGCCACGGCGAAAAGTTAACGGACGAACACACAGGAGAAATCCACGACTATAGCAAAAAGAAAGGTATTTCAGACAGTGTGATATTAATGCCTGAAAGCGCAGACCGTAATTTTTTAAAACCTGCATATTTATGGAACACGATAGAAAAAAGCGAAAAAAGAAAAGATGCGCAGTTAGCACGCGAGTTTAATATTGCGCTTCCTGTCGAAATGACAGACGAACAAAAAAAGGCGTTAGCAATAGATTTTTGCCAAGAGCATTTTGTAAAAAATGGAATGATTGCTGATATAGCTTTTCACAAGCTCGATAGCGACAACCCACATTTTCACGTAATGCTAACTACTCGCCGCCTTACTCCTGATGGTGCAGGGTTCGGGCAAAAGGTCAGAGAATGGAACAGCAAAGAGCAGCTACAAGAATGGCGCAAGAGCTGGGCAGACACAGCGAACGAGCACATGCAAAAGGCTGGCATCGATGCGCGTATTGATCATCGTTCATTGAAAGAACAAAAAACAGAGCTTGACGCTATCCTCCCCCCTCTCAGAACGGTTGAGCAAGAGGCGCAGTCTATCAGCTTAGACAGACCGCCGACTATCCATAGAGGCCATAGCCGCAATCCAGAGCGACAAGCACGCTTTGACGTGCTCAAAGAAGTGAAAGTATCACAAGAGGCAAAAGCACTTAACCACATTGAACAGAAACAGCTTAAGCCCTCGCCGCTGGCTCCTACTTCCTCCCCTGCCGCATCTTTGCAAGATGCTACACAGGGAGGCAATGAAAACAACCCGCAAAATAAACTCGACGAAGTTGGCGAATATCTTCAATCTGAACTCAATAAAGCAGATCTTAATGCGGATAATGAAATCAAAGTTCACACTACTAAAAATAATAGTAAAAGCAGTTCAGCAGCAGCTATAGGTTCAACATCAAATATTAATTTAACCGATGAGAAGGTAGATAAGAATCTACACTTAACAGAAGCACAAAAAGAAGAGTTAGAGGATTTAGAAAATAAAGAAGCAGCAGCGAAGAAAAAAGCTTATCTGATGGGCGGCGCTGTCGTTCCTGAACTTTCTCAAGATAACAAAACACAGTCAAAAAGTGAGTTTAAAAATAAGCTTCATACAGCTAAACAATCATTATCATTAACTGAACAGAGATTTAATGAAGAACGTGAAGCATATGAGAACAGAAGAAACCGACCAATAACGCCCTAAATATTTTGCTCATTTTTTATCCTCAATGAATGACTTAGAGTCATATTCACTTTAACCAATTGATAGTATTGGTTTATTTCCGCCTATCGTCGTATCGTTTATATCGATCAAAATCGACATAATGATAGTTATCACCTATCATAACTACTCTATCGATCGATTAAAACAATTAAAACACCGATCGATAAGCACTCTTTAATCGTTATAAACTATCAATATTAAATAATTGATCTTTAATAACGATCATTTTACTTGAGAGCAGCCCTCCTCATGGTATGCTCGGAGCGTGGAAGATCGGGCGAATCACCTTGGTATCTTCATGATTAAGCTAAAAACTATCGCTCTATGAGGAATGAAATTTTATGAAAACCGAAAACATTATTTTTCTTTTTTGGGCAGTGATTTTTATCCTGATTCTCTGCCAACTGTTTTACTTTGGCCCTAAAAAAAGAAGATATCTCAATACTTACACAGAGGTATTAGATGGTGATGTCCTCTCATATGAATGTCAAAACACCGGTGTAGTCATTGATACTAAAAAACACACAGTACGTATTTTCAATACAGATAAGGACAGCACTTTCAAATACGACAACATCAGGGAAATAAATTATACGCTATCCGAAGCCGGAAAAATTTATAGCACAGGTAATAATCTAAACTCTATGATAAAGTCCGCTGGAGCTAACAGTAATGAACAAATGTTAGCTAATCAGCGTTCCGGTATTTTTATACTGACAGATGATATAAAAAATCCTTCATGGAAAATCAATCTACCAATGAAAAACAAAACATCATCGACCAATCAAGAGATCTGCGATCGCTGGCTTCTCATTTTTAATAAATACGTTTTATAACCTTGTTATGTTTTATAATTTATATTTGGAGTTGATATGAAAAGATTGATTGCGGCAGCATTTATTATTCTTCCTTTGGCGAGTTGTACCGTTTATGGAAACAAATCTATTAAAGACGAGACACAGCAGAATATAGCATCTAAGATTATCAAGGGTAAAACTACTCAACAAGATATCCTTCGTTTTTATGGGGAGCCTCAGACTAAAGAAACTAACGATGGTAAAGAAATGTGGGGGTATTCCGTTATGTCCGGTGAATCCCAGATTTCAAATTACATACCGGGATTAGCATTATTAAAGAACAGCAGCACAGCGCACATGAAAGATCTTGAGATCTGGTTTAAAGGTGATGTTGTTGAACGCTATACCTTTAGACAAACGGCTGGTAAAACTTCTCGCGGTTTGTTAGATTAATCTAAATCGAATACCATTTTATCTATTAAAGAAGTTGGCGTAATCCGACTTCTTTAACTTTTATCCATGATCTGACTTCACTTATATTTCCATTAGCTCTTCATTAAATAGCACTTTACTTTTTATTTGTGGTTTTATATTTATTTTTATTAAAAAACTTTTGTACTAGTAGTACTAATTAATTAATTTAAAAGTTTTTGGTTTTAAGGTTTTGGGGTTTGTGTTTTAGCGGGGCGGCTTTCAGCCGTAGTAGTTTTCCTCCGAAGGAGGAAATAGTTTTTCTTTAAGCATTCCCCCCCTACCCCCCACGCCAAAAAGGCTAAAATAGAGAGATAGGAGATGCTCATTGCGCCTTGAAAATATTCAGAACATTTCCATCCTGATATTTCCCCCACGACCCGCGCAAACACAAATCATGAAACTTTCAAACAACTCTCGTTTTACTAAAGAGCCTATACTACCGTCTGTAAATTTTTTAGATTGTGCGATTCAGGTTGGCAGCTACGCGTCATCCGGCACTGCCACAATAACATAATAATTGCCAAACACTTGAGGAACCTTCATTCTTATACCCGATACACAGGATTAGCGTTATTGCTTTATTAAAGATTAAAATCTTCTGGAAGTGGTATTTAACATGAGTTAAAAGTCGGCGAAGAGTTTTTAATATTCTGTATCTTTATATTATATAAATCTATATATAATATCAGTCAATAGATAAAATCAAAAATATTTCAAAAACACGATTAGATAAAAATAAAAAAGACCAGTTCAAAAACCAGTCTTTTATTTTAAATAAATGATATTTTTCATATGTGGCTCTAAAACGCTCTATCCGCGATTTTGAGAGATTTTCTACTTTTAATGACTAATCCCGTCAGGAATAAATCAAAAAGCATGTAATAACATTCAGGCGGCTTTATTTCTTGAGAAATAAATCTTTTCATCAATCCACGCATCTATTTCACTTTCGACGAACCCGATTGCACGATCACCGATTTTTATAGGTGAAGGGAATTCGTCACGACTAATCAAACGATAAATCCAAGCTTTACAAAATCCTGTTCTTTCCAGAACTTCAGGTAGACGTATAAAGTTGTTTTTTTCTTTCATTTATCTCTCCCATTGTTTTTCGACAGAAGCTATTATTCGAATATCGCTTATGACGATCAACAATTTTTTTAGCAAAAAGTGCTTTTTTAGTTGACTATTTTAAATTGACAGTCATTCAATCCCCTTCGGAAGTTGAACTCATGAGTTCAACTCCTCACCGCTAGTCATGACATTCAAAATGTGACTGATTTTTAGCCACAATACTTTTTTTATCCCTCTATTGCACCTTAATGTAAAATACAAATAATTAATATATCTAATAATCAAAGTATTAAAGTATGGATTACAGGGACGCCAGCCCAAAATTCTTCAGCGGCGATACCAGAATTGTCCGCCGAAGTCCTGAAAGCCCGCAAGGTGAAAGCTTTGCGGGCTTTTTTGTGTCTATTGAAGTCTACTGGGATTTGTTAGAGGCTACTCGTTACGGTGTAAGCATCCCGCCATATTTCGCCTTCCAGTGGTAGTAGCTGGCTTCGGATATTCCAGCTTCGCGGCACACATCTTTGACGGCCCTGCCAGCTTCGACGGATTTCAGAACGGCAATGATCTGTTGCTCAGTGAATCGGATCTTACGCATAGCGATCTCCTCAGCGGACATAGTCAGTATGTCGGAAGATCTCTAAAAGTGAATGGGCCGTTTTAGCGGGATGCTTACAGAAAGCTTTGCGGTATTTTTTTGTGTCTGTAATCTTCCCAGAGCCCCCACCCCACCCTTCACTGCGAAATGCTCTGTTATCGAACCTACTAAAATCCCCAGGTAACCCCTGGGGATCGTTTTTCTCTAAATCATTTTTTCTGTCGTTTATAACCCAGCTCAATCAAAGGCTTTTCCAGTCAGGCAGCTTGTTTTTCCACCTGCCCCAGTAATGGAATAGCGCCATGGATATACCAAACAGCAAACCGGTCAAGAGGGAGGTAGACACCGCGCGCAACACGCTGAAATGCTGATGTTGCCAGTGACTAAACCACATAATAACGCCCCACAGAGGACCGAACCAGGCGGTATAGAGCAACGTATTCAGCCAGAAAGGGGCAAACGGTGGGGGCGGTACTTTACCCCCAAGCATCCAGCACAAGCGCAGGATAGGTGGCGCATAATTGCTCCGCCACATCTTTTTTTCCTCCAGCAGCGCGATTGCCTTTTTCTTCTTGCCTTCAAACGTCATCTGAATCCTTCCATCAGCTATCTTTAAGGAATGTCTGATAATAGGCGTTATCCAGAGTCAGTTAAAGCGTAAATCTATCAACGTTCAACCCTGCCTGCCCCTCCCACCTACCGATTATTCAGCATCCAGTATTTATAAGCCGTTCTGATGCAGTCATGCGCATCGCTGCCTATGCGGGGAATGCCGTGTCCACCAATGACCACGGTTGGCTTCAGGTTCAGCAGCCACAGCCTGGCAAAGCTTTCCCCCAGCTTTTCACCGCTGTAGGTCATGTCGCCTTTCCAGCCGGTAAAGGCGGCCGCGCCGGTTTCGCCGTCCGGGTAGAACATGTCGCCGCTGAACAGCACGCGGTCCTCGCCCAGCGTCAGATAGTACAGCACGCTGCCGTCGGTATGGCCCGGGGCCAGGTAAACCTGGATGGTCAGGTCGCCGATTTGCAGCACCGTATCGCGGTCAAAGGTCTGGTCCGGCGTACAGGGCGGCATCACGTGGTTAGTCTGCGGGCTGTTCAGGCCCAGATGGCCGTCAATCAGCATCTGCGCATCCGCCGCCCCCACACACACTTTCGCCCCTTTCTGCTGAAACCACGCGGCGCAGCCTGCGTGATCGTCGTGGCCATGCGTCATCAGGACATGAGTGATGCGATCTTCGCTGATGTCCCAGTGCCGGAGATTCGCCAGGATAGTCTCCCGCGCGCCGGGAACGCTGCAGTCAATCAGGATAAAGCCCTGGCTGTGCTCCACGGCGTAGGCGTTGCCCAGCCTGCCGTAGGTGCCACCTGAAACAAGGTACAGTCTTTTTCTAATCTGCATCGTGGTTATTCCTTTTGCATTGCATCCATATATTCAACGAGTTCAGTTTTAATATGCCCGACGTTCAGGCCGTATATCACCTGGGCACTGTTCCCTTTCACAAACACACCGGCCGCCCCCGTTTGGCTGAGCAGCGCCTTATCGACCTTCTCACCGTTAAGTAAGGTCACGCGCAACCGTGTTGCGCAGTTGTCCACCTCTTCGATATTGCCCAGACCACCCAGTCCGGCAACGATTTGCGCGTTTCGTTCGCTGAGAGTTTTAGCGGTCGGAGCCTGGTGAGCACCACCGGCATCGCTTTTTTTACTGCTGACATAGTCCGAGCGGCTATGCAGGCGAACATCGTCCGTACGATCTTCACGGCCCGGCGTTTTCAGTTTCAGTCGGGTAATCGCCACCCGGAACGTAATGTAGTAGAGGAAGGCAAACACCACGCCGGTCGCCACCACGGGGACCCAGTGCGTGCGGTCGTTACCGGGGATCACGCCGTAAATCAGGAAGTCAAAGAATCCGCCCGAGAAGGTATAGCCCACGCCGGCATTAAGCAGGTAAACCACCGCAAAGGCAAAACCGGAAAGCACACAGTGGATCCCGAAGTACAGCAGCGGCGAAGCGAACAGGAATGAAAACTCCAGCGGCTCGGTGATCCCGGTGAGGAATGAGGTAATCGATGCGGAAAACAGCAGGCCTTTGGCTTTGGTTTTATTTTCTTTGTACGCCGTGTGGTACATCGCCAGCGCCGCAGCCGGGAAGCCAAACATCATAATGATGTAGTTGCCGGAATAGAATTTCGCCACTTCAGGGCTGATAACGTCGCCGTGGCCGAGCTGGGCAAACAGGATATTCTGCGCGCCAACCACCACTTCGCCGCCCACGGTGGCGGTGCCACCCAGCGCGGTCTGCCAGAACGGCATATAAAAGACGTGGTGCAGCCCGGTCGGGATCAGCGCGCGCAGGATCACCCCGTAGAGGAACACGCCAAACTCACCCATGCGGGCAATGCTTGCGCCCAATGAGGCAATGCCCCCGGCAATCCACGGCCAGACAAAGGCAAACGCGATGCCGATAACGATAGCCGCCACGCAGGAAACGATCGGGATAAAGCGCTCGCCGGAGAAAAAGGCCAGCATGTCCGGCAGCACGATTTTACAGAAGCGATTGTGCAATACCGCAACCGCGATACCGATAATCACCCCGCCCAGCACGCTGGTGTTCATGGTGTTCTTAAAGCTCATAAAGTCCGATATCAGGCCGGGCGTTTTGAGCAGCAGATCGAGATCGAGAAAGTTTTTGACGGTGCTGGCAAGCGCGGCGTTCATCACAAAATACGCAATAAGCGCCGACAGCGCCGCCACCTCTTTGCTGCTTTTCGCCAGGCCAAGCGCCACCCCGACGGCAAACAGCAGTGGTAAGTTGCCGAACAGAATACTGCCGCTGTCCGTCAGCACCGCAACCAGCCGGAACAGCATACTGCCCTCATCAAGCAGCGTGCTGCGTGCAGGATTGATCAGCGTTGAGCCGACGCCCAGCAGCAAGCCTGCCAGAGGAAGCACCGCAATAGGCAAAACAAATGATTTACCCACTTTTTGTAGAAAATTGAAGACGTTATTATCCATGTCGCACAACCTCTGAGAGAAACGGAAATGAAATCGAGTCTGGCCATGACAGGATGGACTATAAATCCGCACTGCATCGAAATGCAATAATATGCGTTAAATGTTTAAACACAGATCAAATAATTGCAGAAAAATGCACGCAGTGTTAGGCTGCCTGCATCAAGGAGTCAGCCATGTTGATTGAAGACCGTTTAGAGAAGATCAAAAAAATCATTCAGGAAAATAAGAGCGTTTCCATCGAAACGCTGGTCGCCAGAACGGGCGTGTCCAAAGACACCGTCCGCCGCGATCTGATCAGGCTTGAACAGGACAACATCATCAAACGGACTCACGGTGGCGCGGTGGTGAATAATCGCGACGCCCTGATTTTTGATTACAAAGCGCGTTCAGGCACGCTGAACCCGGTTAAAGAAAGCATTGCCGAGCAGGCCGCCCGCCTGATTAACGACAACACCAGCGTGATTTTTGATGCCTCGACCACGGTGGAGTCGGTCATTCGTCAACTCGGCGACAGGCCGGTGCGGGCGATTACCAACTCGCTGACCAATGCCAGCCAGCTGGCAAAAAATAAGGCCTGCGAGGTCAAACTGCTGCCGGGCACCCTGCACAAAGAGCAGCTGTTTTTATTCGGCGGGGAAACCATTCAGAAGCTCGCTGAGTATCACGTTGATTACGTGCTGCTGGGCATTTTCGCCATCTCTGAAAAAGGCGTTTTCATTCATACCGAAGAAGAAGGACTGGTGAAAAGGCAGATGGTCTTACAGGGAACCAAAGTTATTGCCCTGGCCGATCACACCAAAATTAATACCACCGGATTTTTTAAAGTCTGCGATCTCTCGCAGATAGATGTACTGATTACGGACAGTCGTCCCGACGACAATTTTATGAAGGCGTTAAAGGAACATGACGTCGAACTCATTCTGACTACTACGTTAACGTGAGGTTAATTATGAATACTAAAGTTATCCAGCTGAAAGCCACAGCGTCTCCCCGCCAGTTCACTGACGTGGTTCCCGTTCCGTTGAGTGATGCAACGATGCTGGAACGTAAAAACAAAGTTCTGGCCCGCATGAAGGATGAAGGCTTTGACGCCATCCTGATCTATGCGGATAAGGAGCACGGGGGTAACTTTGAGTATCTCACGGGATTTTTCCCCCGCTTTGAAGAAGGCCTGCTGCTGTTAGAACAGAGCGGTAAGGCCACGGTGATTCTGGGCAATGAAAACCTCAAAATGGCCAGCTATTCCCGCATTCCGGTCACGCTGAAGCACTGCCCGTTCTTCTCGCTGCCTAACCAGCCGATGGATAATGAAGTCAGCCTTGAGCGGCTGTTTATGGACATCGGCCTACACGCGTTTACTAAACTGGGGCTGGTTGGCTGGAAGATGTTTACTTCCGCCTACGGCAACAATAAAAAGCTGTTTGATTTACCGAGCTTTATTGTCGATGCCGTCAGAAGCACGCTGCCTGCCGCCTCGGCGCTGGAAAATGCCGCACATCTGTTCATTCGTGGCGACAGCGGTGCCCGCACCACCAATAATGAAAATGAGATCGCCCACTATGAATACGGTGCGAATCTGGCCTCCAACTGCATCCTCAATGCGATGAACGCCGTTGCGCCCGGCATCCGTGAAACGGAACTGGGCAACTATCTGTCGGCAGAGGGGCAGTATCCGACCGTTGTCACCATTGCCGCTACCGGCCAGCGTTTTGATAAGGCTAACTTTTTCCCGACCGATAAGCAGGTTGAACGCGGTCAGCCCGTCTCCCTGACGGCGGGATTTAAAGGCGGGCTGTCCAGCCGGACGGGATTCGCCGTGGCGGATGAAAGTGAACTGCCGGCGAACCAGAAAGACTATCTGGACAGAGTGGCGAAGCCCTATTTTGCTGCCGTCGCCACCTGGCTTGAACAGATCCGTATTGGTATGCCGGGCGGCGAGATGTACGCGCTGATTGAAAAAGTACTGGATAAAGAACGCTACGGCTGGCACCTGAACCCCGGGCACCTGAGCGCGGATGAAGAGTGGATGTCTTCCCCGATTTACAGCGGCTCGGCGGAAACCTTAAAAAGCGGCATGATTATGCAGATTGATATTATCCCTTCGGTGCCGGGCTATACCGGCGTGAGCGCTGAAGAGAGCGTGGCGCTGGCGGACAGCACGCTGCAGGATAAAATCCAGACCGCGTATCCTGAGCTGTGGGAAAGGATCGTCACCCGCCGTGACTACCTCCGCGATGAATTAAACATTCACCTGTCGGATGATGTCATTCCTCTATCCAACAGCGTCGCCTATCTGCGCCCCTTCCTGCTGGCACAAGATCGCGCCCTGAGCTGTTAAGATCCCGTCTTCTGGCCGCCAGGCCGTCTTCAACATAAGGAACCGCAGCGGTTCCTTATTTCCTTCCTGACGCACCCTTGCGGACTTTCTTACACCTCATCTCAAAACGCATTGACCATACTAAAATGCTCAATTTCAATCACCACTCTCAAAATCCCGCAGAAAAAAGATTAAGTTCAATCAAAAATAGTACTAAAAGTGTGACGAGCGTCGATTAAAAACCCGTTGTGATTAAATAAAATCAAATTAATTTCACTTAATCACAAGGCAACCGCATGAAGATCAAATCAACATTAGAAAAAATACCCGGCGGTATGATGCTGGTCCCTCTGATCATTGCCGCACTACTCAACACGTTTTGTCCAAAAGCACTGGAGATCGGAGGATTTACTACTGCTTTATTTAAACACGGCACCCTGCCTTTAATTGGCGCTTTTCTACTTTGTATGGGCGCGGGAATTAGTTTCAAAGCCGCTCCTCAGGCGCTGCTACAGGGCGCCAGCATTACTTTTACTAAGGTCATTATCGGCGTGATGATTGGCTTTGGTATCGAATTTTTTTTTGGAAACCAGGGGATTTTCGGGCTGAGCAGCCTGGCGGTCATCGCAGCATTTGCTAACGCTAACGGTGGCCTGTATGCCGCACTGGTTGGCGAGTACGGGAAAGAGCGCGATGTAGGGGCCATCTCTATCCTCTCTCTCGGCGATGGCCCTTTATTTACGATGATCGCACTGGGTGCCGCGGGTATGGCCAATATCCCGCTAATGGCATTAGTCGCCGTCATCATCCCTATTCTGGTAGGAATGATCCTTGGCAATATCGACCCTGACATGCGTGATTTTCTGACACGAGGGGGGCCGGTACTCATCCCGCTGTTTGCTTTTTCAATTGGTGCCGGAATTGACCTTGATATGCTGTTAAAAGGTGGGATAGCGGGTATTTTCCTCGGCGTGATAACCACCTTTGTGGGCGGATTTTTCAATATTCGTGTTGACCGCCTGGTAGGCGGTAGTGGCGTGGCTGGCGCAGCAGCCTCCAGTACAGCAGGTAATGCCGTTGCTACCCCGTTTGCTATCGCCCAGGCCGATCCCTCCTTTGCTTCCGTCGCCGCTATCGCGACGCCGCTGGTTGCAACATCCGTCATTACTACAGCGATTCTGGCCCCGCTGTTAACCGCATGGGTAGCCAGGCGCAACCGCAGAACCGAACAGGAAACCAATGTATGAGAGCGCTGATAATCGCCGATGATTTTACCGGCGCTAATGATACGGGCATGCAGTTAGCGAAAAAAGGGGCCAGAACGGAAGTCGTGATGAACCGGTGTGTACGCGCTTCGTCACGTACCGATGTACTGGTACTGAATACCGAGAGCCGGGGATTAAATGCGCAGGATGCCAGGCGTCAGGTTGCAGAGGCTATGCAATCCGTAGCAGCTCAGATCGCCCTGACATCGTTGATCCTCTACAAAAAAATCGACTCTACTCTGCGCGGTAATCTGGGTGCAGAAATTGATGCCGCCATGCAAATCGGCAACCGCCGTATCGCCATTGTTGCCCCTGCGATTCCCAGCGTGGGTAGAACGACAGAGAACGGTGAATGCTGCGTGTACGGCATCCCACTGCTGGAAACCGAATTTGCCAGCGATCCGAAAACTCCGGTGATCTCATCACGGATCAAAACGCTGATTGAAGCGCAAAGCAACTGTCTGGTTTCCGAAGTGGGCCTTTTGCAGGTGCAATCCGGCAATCTCGGCAAACATCTGCAGCAGCTGATCCCCGCGCGGGGCGAATGTATCGTCGTCTGCGATGCCCGAACACATGACGATCTTGCCACAATAGCTAAGGCGGCGCTGTCACTCAGCGTAGCCCCTTTGTTGGTGGGAGCTGCGGGTCTGGCCGACGCTTTACCGCCATCCCGTTACTGCACCCAAAGCATACTGCTACCCGTGCTGGTAGTGGCAGGCTCGATGAGCGAGGCCACGTGGCATCAGGTAGAGCAGGTTCGCCAGGCTCATCGTGCCGAAGTCGTGGACGTTGACGTTCGCAGCCTGCTAGGCGTCGACAACGGTCGACAGCTCTCCGAACTGGTGGATAACAGCTGCCGCATTTTATCAGCGGGTAAACACTGCATTTTGCGCACCTGTAGAACCCTGGAAGAACGCAACAATATTCATTCACTGTGTCAGGAATTTCATCTCTCCCAGCGCGAACTGGGTGAAACGCTGAGCCATATACTCGGCGCACTGACGTTGCGAATAGTTGATGGCGCAAAAGTGGGGGCGCTATTCCTGACCGGTGGGGATATCGCCACTTCAGTGGCGCAGGCGCTGGGAGCCACAGGCTATCGTATTCAGGGGGAGGTCGCCCCCTGTATTCCGTGGGGAACCTTTATCAATAGCGAGATTGAAGACCTGCCCGTTATCACTAAGGCTGGCGGATTCGGTGCTGACAATACCCTCCAGAACGCTCTGGAATTTATCGAGGAAATGTATAGTGAATAAACATGTTATCGCCGTCACAATGGGTGATGCGGCCGGAATTGGCCCGGAAATTATCGTAAAATCTTTAATGGCTCCAAAACTGAACGGCGCACCGATTGTTGTCGTCGGCTGCCTCCGCACGTTTCAGCGTCAGCAGCGTCTGGGAATCGTTCCGACGGCCCATTTTCGTTCAATCGCAAAAGTGAGTGATGCATGCTTTGAGTCAGGCGTTATTCACGTGATTGATGAACCCGCAGCATCACCCGACACGCTGATTGCGGGTGAGGTGCAGGACCAGGCTGGCGACCTGGCTTTCCGCTGCATTAAACGCGCGACTGAGCTGGCCATGAGCCACGACGTGCAGGCCATTGCCACCGCTCCTCTTAACAAGGAAGCGCTGCACCTTGCGGGGCATATGTATCCTGGCCATACCGAACTCCTGGCCACCCTGACCGGAAGCAAAGACTACGCCATGGTGCTTTACACCGACAGGCTAAAAGTCATTCACGTAACGACCCATATTGCGTTGAGGAAGTTTTTAGATACGCTTAACCAGCAACGTATTGAAACAGTTGTCAATATTGCCGATGAGTTTCTTAAACGCGTTGGCATTACGCGCCCCCGAATTGCGGTGGCAGGAGTAAACCCCCACGCAGGAGAAAACGGGCTTTTCGGCACGGAAGAGATCGAGATCGTTGCACCAGCTATTTCCGTAATGCAGAAAAAAGGCGTTGATGTCTCCGGTCCCTGCCCGCCGGACACCGTGTTTTTACAGGCATATGAAGGCAAATACGATATGGTCGTGGCCATGTATCACGATCAGGGCCACATTCCACTAAAGCTGCTGGGTTTTTACGATGGCATCAACATTACCGCCGGCCTGCCGTTTCTGCGAACCTCATGCGATCACGGTACGGCCTTTGATATCGCATGGACAGGAAAAGCGAAACCTGAGAGCATGATAGCCTCTATCCAACTTGCGATGAAGCTGGCTTAAGTATCTATGATTAAAGGACAAGATCGCCTGGAACGCATTGTCGAATTTATTCGCGGCCATAATCTGGTGACGGTAGAACAGCTGGTTGAGTTTATCGGCTCCTCGCCGGCAACGATTCGACGCGACCTGATCAAGCTTGATAATGTCGGAACGATATCCCGCGTTCATGGGGGGGTTGTCTTTAATCGGCCCATTACCAGCCAGCCGACTACCTATGAAAAACTGGCCATCAATCATGCTGAAAAGCTCTCGATTGCCGCGCAGGCTGCGCAGCTTATTCGAGATGGCGATGCAGTCGTGCTTGATGCCGGTACGACCATGATGGAGCTGGCGCGTAGAATTACCCACCTCTCTCTGCGGGTGATCACCGTTGATCTGCATATCGCGCTATTCCTGTCCGCCTTTAAGAATATTGAGGTCAGCATTATTGGTGGGCGAATTGATGACAGTAGCCAGTCGTGCACCGGACCGCACGGCTGCTTACTGCTGCAGAGCGTCTATCCCGATGTTGCGTTTATGAGCTGTAACTCATGGAGCCTTGAGAAAGGAGTTACCACGCCAACGGAAGACAAAGCCAAGCTTAAACAAAGTGTTATCGCCAATGCACGCCAGAAGATTTTGCTGGCGGACAGCGGAAAATATCATGCCTGGTCGCTCTACAGCGTGGCGCCGCTTGCGGCATTTTCAACCATCATCACCGACAACCACCTACCCGCAGACATCGCCAGTGGGCTGAGGGCGGAAGGCATTTCGTTGACGACGGCCGAAGTAGAAGTACCGCAAGGGTAAATCAGAAATCCGCCTTCAGCCCCTGCGGCGCAATAAAGATTTCCATATTCTCGCGGGAAAGCTCCCAGTGCTCGAACACCAGGTCAACCACGGCCTGCTCGTCGCGCGCTTCAATGGCGACGATAAACGCGTCGTGGTGCTCGGCAGCGAGTTGCAGGCGGCGTTCCATATCAGCATTCTGCGGGCGGAAGAAGGTGTGGCCAATACGGCAGTGATCGATGAGCAGGCGGCCAAGGCTCGGTTGCAGATAGGGGTTGGCCGCCATCTCGCCCATGATTTCATGGAAGCGGTTATTTTCCAGCGCCAGCGCTTCGGCATCGCGGGTTTGCACCGCTTTGCGGAAGCGCTTCTGCGTTTCCTTCAGCGCCTTCATCTGCGAGGGCTTATAGTTCTGCACCGCCAGGCGACCCGTGGCGGCATAGATCATGGGGGCAACGAGGAAGAAATTGCGCAGGCTGGAGTGGCTCATTGGGATCACCCGCACGCCGCGTTTTTCGACGATTTCCAGATAGCCTTCACCTGCCAGCCGCTGGAAGACTTCTCTTACCGGCGTGCGCGATAAACCGTACTGTGCCGTCAGGCTGGCTTCATCCAGCAGCTCGTCGGGATCGAGTTCCATGGTTAAAATGAGACGTTTTAAATCCTCATATAGTGCAGCTTTACCCGATCTCAATGTTGCCTCCTGAACGCCATCATCTTCAATGTTTGCGCGAGAAACGCGCTATCCCATGCCGATTAACCTACAGAAAAAGTGCGTATACAGCAAAAATAATTCAAATATTTCATGCGATACCTGGATCGACATAACACTTTCATCAATTAGCCAAGACTTACGTATTATCAACAGGTAACGAAATTCTTCGCGAGGCAATTTTAACACTAGAGTAGAGCGATTCTGGCGGGAAAAGCGGTACACCCTGCCCTCTCAGGACTGGGAATGTTAGCAAAGTAAGCGCTGCCCGCCGGGAATAGCGGACAGCGGAGGGGCAAAGCTAAGACTTAGCTGTCGGCACCCGGTACATCAATCCAGATGGTTTTCAGCTCGGTGTACTGATCCAGCGCGAAGGCGGATTTATCACGCCCGCCGAAGCCGGACTGCTTGTAGCCGCCAAACGGCGTGGTGGCGTCGCCTTCACCGAAGCAGTTCACAGTGACCGTACCGGCACGCACGGCGCGGGAGACGCGGATAGCGCGGTTCAGCTTGCCGGTATAGACCGATGCCGCCAGCCCGTAAGGGGTGTCGTTGGCCAGCGCAATCGCTTCGGCTTCGGTTTTAAAGGTGGTGATGCACAGTACCGGCCCGAAGATCTCTTCGCGGAACAGCGCGCTCTGCGGCGTCACGCCGTCGATCACGGTCGGCTGGACGTAAATGCCGTTCTCGGTGTCGCCGCCCTGCACAATGCGCAGCCCTTCCTGGCGTGCCGTTTCCAGATAACCGCTGACCTTGCTGAAGTGATCGGCGGAGATCATCGTGCCCAGGCGGTTTTCCGGATCGAGCGGGTTGCCCATCGGCCAGCTGCCGATCTGCTCGGCGATCAGCGCCAGCAGGCGATCCTTCACCCCTTCCTGCACCAGCAGGCGAGAGGTGGCAGAGCAGTTCTCACCCATGTTCCAGAACGCGCCGTTCAGCACGTGTCCGGCCACGGTTGCCAGGTCCTCAGCATCATCAAAGACCACCGCCGGGTTTTTACCGCCGCACTCCAGCACCACTTTTTTCAGGTTAGAGTCCGCCGAATAGTGCAGGAAACGGCGGCCGGTCGCAGTGGAGCCGGTAAAGCTCACCATATCGATATCCGCATGCAGGCCAATCGGCTCGCCCACGTCCTTGCCGGTGCCGGTAACAATGTTCAGTACGCCAGCCGGTACGCCCGCCTCAAAGGCCAGTTCCGCCACGCGCAGCGAGGTCAGCGAAGTCTGTTCGGCCGGTTTCACCACCACCGAGCAGCCTGCCGCCAGCGCCGGGCCGATTTTCCACGCCAGCATCAGCAGCGGGAAGTTCCACGGCAGCACGCAGCCCACCACGCCAATTGGCTCACGCACCACCAGCGCCATCGCGCCGTTACCCACCGGGGCGGTGTGGTCGTAGAGCTTATCGATCGCTTCCGCGTACCACTTAATAATGTGAATGGTTTCCGGCACGTCTACCGCCAGGCATTCGCTCACCGGTTTGCCGCTGTCGAGGCTTTCCAGCACCGCCAGCTCGGTGACTTCCTGCTCCATCAGTGCCGCCAGTTTCAGCAGCACCGCTTTACGCTCGCCCGGCGGCAGCTGGCTCCAGCTTCCGGCGTCAAAGGCGGCACGCGCGGCGTCAACGGCGCTGTTCACGTCGGTAATATCGCACGCGGCGAGATCGGCCAGCTTATCGCCGGTCGCCGGGTTGGTGGTTGGCAGGGTTTTGCCGGAGGCTGCCGCCACAAAGCGACCGTTGATAAATGCCTTATCGGCAAATTTCAACCCCTGAACCACAGCGGCCACATCATTTAATGTCTGAATCTGGCTCATGCTATCCCCTTACCCGGTAACCGCTGCGACGTTGCGTTTCACGCCTTCAATCACAGCCTGCAGCTGCGCTTTCTCTTCTTCATCCAGCGCCAGCAGCGGTGCGCGCACCGGACCTGCGGTCAGACCGGCCAGATCGCAACCGTACTTGATGGACTGCACGAACTTACCGCCGTCGAGGAAGTTCATCAGCGGCATCATCGCCGCCATGATCTTCCGGCCTTTGGCGAAGTCCTTCTCAATGACACAGGCTTCGTACAGCGCAACGTGCTCGCGTGGAATAAAGTTAGATCCAGCGCAAACCCAGCTGCGTGCGCCCCAGGCGAAGAACTCCAGCGCCAGGTCGTCCCAGCCGCAGGAGAGTGCGATGTTCGGGTACTTAATAGCCAGCAGATGCAGGTTGTTCAGATCGCCGGAGCTTTCTTTAATCGCCACCACGTTTTTCGATTTGCTAACTTCGGTGAAATAGGTTTCACCCATGCTGATACCCATACGGCCGGGGTAGTTGTAAAGCATGATAGGTAGCTGAGCGGCTTTATCCACGGTCAGCGCGTGGTGGGCATTTTCCAGTTCGGTTGGCAGCGCGTAAGGCGGCGAGGTCACCAGAATGGCGTCGGCCTTGTGTTCGCGGGCGTGCTGTGCAAAAGCAACGGCATCTTCCGTGCGGATAGCTCCCGTCCCCACCACCAGCGGCAGGCGGTTGCCAATCACCTTGCGGGCATGTTCCACCAGCGCCAGGCGCTCTTCGGTAGTTTGCGCGTAGTATTCACCGGTGGAACCGCCGATGATAATGCCGTGCACGCGGGCTTCAATCAGCGACTCCAGCACGTCGGCAAAGCGAGCAAAATCAATGCTGCCATCGGCGGCGTAAGGGGTGATAGCCGGGGTGAAGATACCATCAAATGTCAACACGTTAACCTCCAGAGGGAAAATCAGGACCAAAATCACCCGCTTTGCGGCAGAAAATGGCGACGTTTGTTAACAATTTGCACAGCCCGGTTTGACAGGTCAATGAAGGGGGATTTTTTGTATACGAGTAAAATACAAAAAAAATTCGCATGAATGGTACGTTCATACAAATTAATTTTTTTTAAAATGTTAAGAATCAGTAAATTAAAACTATTTTCAACCAGGAAAAATTTTCTACATGATTTCCGATAACGATCACATTATGAGATTATTACGCTATCTGGCATATTTACAGCCTCGCTCAGGAAGCATAATTTTGATGCTGCATTTAACCAAGTTTTAACAGATATCCGTCCGGTTCGCTGGCGAACACCGTAAACAGAGGTAGAAGGCTATGCCCCAGAACAAAGCGACGCTCACAGGATTGATTGCCATCCTGCTTTGGAGCGCGATTGTGGGATTGATTAAGAGCGTCAGTGAAGGATTTGGTGCGATTGGCGGCGCAGCGCTAATTTACACCTGCAGCGCCGTGCTGCTGCTGTTCACCATCGGCTTCCCCAACATCCGCAAGTTTCCACGCAGCTATCTGATTATCGGCAGCGTGCTGTTTGTTTGCTACGAGCTGTGCCTGTCGCTGTCGCTCGGGTTCACCCACTCCGGCCGCCAGGCAATTGAAGTCGGTATGGTGAATTATCTGTGGCCCAGCATGACCATTGTTTTATCGGTTATTGTTAACCGACAGAAAACCAGCCTGTTAATTATTCCTGGGGTTATTATTTCAGTCATGGGAATTTGCCGCGTGTTAGGTGGCGACAGCGGATTCTCTCTGAGCGAAATGGCCAGTAATATAATGGATAACCCACTCAGCTACGGACTGGCCTTTAGCGGCGCGATTATTTGGGCAATCTATTGTGTGGTAACGAAAAGAATTGCGCAGGGCAGCAACGGCATTACGCTGTTCTTTATTTTAACCGCGCTAACCCTGTGGGTGAAATTCCTGCTGTCGCCGCAGCCCGAGTTTGTTTTATCGGCGAAAGTCTGGATTAATCTGGCGCTGGCGGCCATGGCGATGGGCTTCGGTTACGCAGCCTGGAACGTGGGTATTCTGCACGGGAACGTCACCATTCTGGCGGCGGCATCCTACTTTATTCCGATTATCTCTGCGGTTCTGGCGGCGTTTATGCTCAATTCGCAGCTGTCCATTTCCTTCTGGCAGGGCACCGCGATGGTCAGTCTCGGTTCTCTCGCCTGCTGGTGGGCAACCCGCACGGTGGCTGAAAAAAAGCTCTCCTGTAAGGCCTCTTAGCTTTTACCCCGGGAGGAGTACTCTCCTCCCAACCTCGACACATCGTACTCACTGAATTTTAAACAAAAACAATTCCTGTTCCATCCTCTTTAACCGAAGGAGAATTTATAGAATATAAAAAAACTGATAATAACCGTTCACCTGATTAATCAATTAATGAAAACAACCTGCTCCGGATAACATTCTGGTGGATTTATCTGGTTTAAAATAATCCCGTTAATGCTGTGATTAAAAGTAATAAACCCCGTGACCGTAATAAGCATCCCTCGCTTTCATGTTTATTACAGTCATTATGTTGTGCTTTTTATTCAACGGTATCGGAGAAAAAACAGGAGTTACCATGTCTGCTCATATTTCTGTTGAAGACGTGCCGCTGAGCCGCTTCCACCGATTACTGACCGTTCGCTCCGGCGGCGGCTCCTTTGTCGATGGCTACGTGCTGAGCATCATCGGCATCGCCATGACCAAAGTCTCCCCGGCGCTGGGGCTCAACGCATTCTGGGAAGGGCTGATTGCCGCATCGGCGCTGATCGGCATCTTCTTTGGCGGCTTTTTGGGTGGCGTACTGACCGATCGCCTCGGCAGGCGTCTGATCTATTTCGTTGGCCCTACGCTGTTTATCCTCTGCTCGCTGGCCCAGTTCTGGGTACAAAGCGGTGAAATGCTGTTTATTCTTCGCCTGCTCAGCGGCGTGGCGGTGGGTATTGAATACCCGGTAGCCACCGCGTTTCTGGTGGAGTTTCTGCCGAAAAAATACCGTGGCCCGTGTCTCGCAACGCTGACCATTCTGTGGTTCGCCGGTGCCGCCACCGCCTATATGACCGGCGAAGCGATTCTCTACATTGGCGGGGCAGAAGCCTGGCGCATAACGCTGGCCAGCACCGCAGTGATTGGCCTGCTGCTGTTCCTGATCCGCTTAGGCACGCCGGAATCGCCGCGCTGGCTCATCAGTAAAGGACGCCATGCCGAAGCCGAAGTCGTTATTCGCCAGGTTTATGGCAACGACTTCAGCCTGAAAAATCTGCCCGCACAGTCGGAAAATAAGCACCTGTCGTTCAGGAGCCTGCTGCACTCAGGCTACGGCAAGCGCATGGCGTTTATTACCATTTTCTGGACCTGCTCGGTCATCCCGGTGTTTGCCGTCTACGCCTTTGCGCCGAAGGTGCTGGATGCCCTGCACCTCAGCGGCGGCTGGGCCTCTTACGGTTCGGTGGCGATTACGCTGCTGTTCGTTATCGGCTGTATTATCGCTACCCGGCTGGTGAACACGCTGGGACGCCGTAAACTGCTGCTGCAAAGCTTCCTGTGGTCCGGCCTGGCGCTGGCGCTGCTTGGCCTGCTGCGCGACGGGCCGTCACCGGTGATCCTGCTGCTGTTCGGCACCTACGCGCTGTTTATCGGCGGTGCGCAGGTGCTGCAGCTGGTCTATCCAAATGAGATCTTCCCGACGGAGATCCGTGCGGGTGCGGTGGGTATCGGAACGTCGATGTCGCGGATTGGGGCGGCGATCGGCACCTGGCTGATCCCGGTTTCGCTACAGACGATCGGCATTGGCGCAACGATGTACATCGCTGCCGGGATCACCGCCGTGGGGCTGATTGTGTCCTGGTTCCTGGCACCGGAAACCGCCTCGCGTAGCCTGGAGGATGCCGCCTCGCTGAGTGATGAGCGGCCTGAAGCGGCCTCGGCCAGAGCGAATCTGTCCAAGAATAGCGCCTGGTAAATTCACCTCGGGGCTGCATCGCAGCCCCTGCTTTCACGGCTTGATCAGCTTTTCCACTTCCCTGCGGCGTTTTCGGTATGAGCTGGGCGTTTCGCCATACTGCTTGCGGAACCAGGCGATCAGATGTGAGGCATCGGCAAAGCCGGTAGCGGCAGCGATGGCGTTGATGCTGTTGCTGGAGTCGGCCATCAGCTTGCGCGCCTGCTCCAGCCGCATCCGCCGCCAGTACACCGCCGCCGAATAGCTGGTGCATTTGGTAAAAATCAGGTTTAGCTGGCGGAACGTGACTCCGGCAAAAGCAGCCACTTCGGCTAGAGGAACCGGCGAATCGAGGTGGTGCTTCATCAGCTCGATCACCTTGTTAACCACGTCGTTTTCATAGACGTCCGGCGGGTTCTGATTCTCTTTCTGCTTCGCCCGGCTGGCAGGCACCGCGGTGTCGTCCACCAGCAGGTACTTCAGCACCTTCTGCGATCGCACCAGCCCACAGTGCTGGCGGATCAGATCGGCCGCCAGATCGATGGCGGTTCCGCCGGGGCAGGAGATAATGCCGCCGTCTTTGATGTAGGTTTTATCGATCACCGGGATCGCTTTCGGAAAGCGCAGGCGAAACTCATCGCGGGTGGTGAAGTGAATCGCACACTGTCGCCCGTCCAGCAGACCAGCATTACCCGCCACAAAGGCCCCGCTGCACAGAGTGATGATCGGGATATTGCGCGCATGGATCTCTCTGAGCGCATGCAGCAGCCACTGCGGCGGCTGGCGCGTCTCCTCCAGCAGCCCGCCGGCCACCACGAAGTAATCCCAGTTTCGGGAAAAATCCAGCGCCGCCGTCGGTGACACGGGCAGGCCGCAGCTGGCAGTGACCGGTTGATCATCGCAGGTCATCCATTCCCAGCGGCAGAAGATCTGGCGGCTGGAGAAGGATTCATCCGCAGCAAAGCGCAGCGATTCCACCAGCCCCGCCACCGAAGCCAGGGTGAACTGTTTCATCAGCAGAAAGCCGATGGTCAGATCGGGCTTGGATTCACCGTTTTGTTCAGGCGCTATCTGTTGCTGCATGATTCTCAGGGCTCCTGTAATCCGCCCAGCTTGCTCAGCAGGCGCTTCAGATCGCGAATGTCCTGTTCGTTCAGGCCGGAAGCGATGGTTTTTTCTGCGCTTTTTGCCTGTTCCACCATCCGTGCCAGCATGATTTCACCGTCGGCCGTCATCGACACCAGCTTGCGGCGGCGGTTATCCGGATCGACAACGACGCTGACTAACCCGCTTTTGGTCATCCGGTCGATAACATAGGTGCCGGTCGCTTTATCAAACCCGGCGCGATTCCCCAGCGTTTGCTGGTCACAGCAGGTTTCTTCCGCCAGCACCACAAGAATGGCGTATTGCACGGCGGATAAACCGGTATCAACGCACTGCGCCCAGCAGGTTGTGGAGTGCTGCCCGGCGCGGCGCACAAGGTGCATCAGCGAACTGTCGCCGTGCGGCCACAGAGGAGCAGCAACAATTAAGTCAGGATTTTGTGACATGGACCGTCTTGACTCCTTAAAACGATAATCTTATAGTTCGAACTCAAACTGTTTATACTCAAACTATAACCCAAAAGTTTAGCAAAAGAGAACCACATGAAGCTTGTTGTCGGCATGACCGGTGCTACAGGCGCGGCAATTGGCGTTCGCCTGCTTACCGCACTGAAAGACCTGGACGTGGAAACTCACCTGGTGATCTCCAAGTGGGCCCGCGCCACGATTCAAATGGAAACACCCTACAGTGTACAGGACGTTATCGCCCTCGCCTCCAGGACTTACAGCGAACACGACCAGGCCGCAGCGATTTCCAGCGGCTCCTTCCGCGTCGACGGCATGGTGGTGGTGCCCTGCAGCATGAAAACCCTCGCTGCCATACGCGGCGGCTATGGCGATGGCCTTATCGCCCGCGCGGCCGATGTTACGCTGAAAGAGCAGCGAAAACTGGTACTGGTGCCACGCGAATCACCACTGAACGTGATCCATCTGGAAAATATGCTGGCGCTGTCGCGCGCCGGCGCGATGATGCTGCCGCCCATGCCCGCCTTCTATAACAATCCGGCCAGCATCGATGACATTATCAATCATTTTGTCTCGCGCATTCTCGATCAGTTCGGTCTTGATAACGATCTCACAAAACGCTGGGGCTAACGCCCGCCATCTTCCGCTACGAATCAGGAGAGCCGGATGAAATATTACGATGATTTAAGAAGTTTTATCGACGCGCTGGATGCCATGGGCGACATCATGCATGTTACCCGCGAGGTCGACTGCGATTTTGAACCAAGTGCCATCACCCGCCGCAGCTACGAAATCCAGTCCCCCGCTCCGCTGTTTCATCATATCACTGGGGTAGAATCCGGTTTCCGCCTGTTTGGCGCACCGGCATCGCTCTCTTCACGCAGCGATATGCCGTATGCCCGCGTGGCAATGTCGCTGGGCCTTGCGCCGGAATCCACCGGCCTGGAGATCGTTGAAGCGCTGTCGGCCGCCCGTCACAAGCCTGGCATTCCGCCGGTACGTGTAGAGTCTGCCGCCGCGCCGTGCCAGCAGAACATCCTGCGCGGCGAACAGGCCACCCTCGACCGCTTCCCTATTCCGTTTGCTCACGACAAGGATGGCGGTCGCTACGCCAATACCTGGGGCACGCTGATTGTGAAAACCCCGGACGGGAAATGGGTGAACTGGTCCATCGCTCGCGTGATGAAGGTTGACGGGAAAAGAATGGTCGGTCTGATCGTTCCCAGCCAGCATATTGGCCAGATCTGGGCGGAGTGGGTGAAGATCGGTGAGCCGATGCCATACGCACTGGTACAGGGCCCTGCCCCGGCGATCTCCTGCGTTTCCGGTATTCCGATCCCGGCACACGCCGACGAAGCGGATTACATCGGCACGCTGGCCGGTGCGCCCGTCGAAGTGGTGAAAGCGGTCAGCATCGATCTCGATGTACCGGCCACCGCTGAGATTGTGATTGAAGGGCACGTATCAATTACCCGCGACTGTCAGGAAGGCCCGTACGGCGAGTACGGCGGCTACCTTGGCTCCGGCTCTTCCGCACAGCCCACCTTCCATGTGGAAACCATTACCTACCGTGACGATCCGATCTGGCCGATGTCGATCACCGGCCGTCCAACCGATGAATCCCACACGCTGTGGGCGATGGGGCTGGCGGCCGATGCGCTGACCTATCTGAGAGAAGCGGAACTGCCGGTCAAAGCGGCCTGGATTCCGGAAGATTCAACGGTGCACTGGCTGCTGATTGTCATGCCGGAAAACTGGCGCGAGCTGCTGCCGGGTGTGTCCAGCGAAGAGCTGTCACAGCGCATTGGTGAAGTGCTGTTTAAAACCAGCGCAATGGTGTTTATTCCGAAGGTCTACGTGGTGGATGACGACTTCGATCCGACCAATCTGCGTGAGGTGGTATGGGTACTTTCCACCCGCGTGCATCCGGTGGGTCGCCGCGCGGTGTTTGAAGATCAGCGCGTTATCCGCCTGCCACAGTGCTATGAAGAAGAGGAGTACGTGGCGGGTAAAGGTGCCAAGGTGGTGTTCGATACGCTGCAAACCACCCGCCATCTGCACGCTTCGTTCGAACAGGGCTATCCGCAGGAAGTGCGCCAGCGCATTCTGGATAACTGGTAAGTTCTGACGCGTGCTTAGACGACTCCCGGCCTCAGACGCCGGGAGCCGTCACTTCACCATCCACGTCAATGCGCTGGGTAAAGTTAAAGCAGCAGAGGATAGCAATCGCTGCCGCAAGAAAGGCCAGACAGCATGCTGAAATGACGAGGGATGAAACGCCCCTCAGTAAAATGACCCGACCGTTCCAGTAACTTTTCTGATGGTCTACGGCTTCCTGCCTGAATAATTTTCGACTCATTAACACTCAACCCTGATTTGAAGAATTTCCGAATCCTTCGGTTTGCAGTCAATATTAACCGGATAACACAGTTGTTTCCCCATCACAAAATCATCCTAAAAAGCCAATTAACGCTTGCTTCAGGATGGTTAATTTACCGAAATATTATATTTAACTTGACTCGCAAATAGAAACGCATCCCTTCCACAAGATTTAAAAATCGTTCATTTGAATAAGGACATCGTGTGGTTCGGTTTTTGTGGGGCGTGAATGATATGCCTCCCTTCCGCCGGTTACAAGTCAGGCAAAAAAAATACTTCTGCATAAATAATAATATATCCATAAATACGCTATTGAGCGAGAAGGTTAGAAACACCTGCGCAGATTTTTAATTAACGCAAAAAACGCATTGTTAACAATAAAGTTAAAACATCGAAAACCTCGTGAGATTTATCCCAATTCATCAGAGGATGAAATTGGGATAATCGTATTCGCCACAATGGATAACAGTTACTCCCCCTTTGCTGTCTGCTTAATCTGCCGCACCTGGGACGCTTTTCCGCTAAGCAAAACATATCTTTTTTGCAGCCGATCGAGGGCCATCTCAACCTGCCTGTGCTGTAAATCCGGCGAATCCGCCTCAAACTGGCGCAGCAGTTCCTCAACGGGCGGTGCGCGGTTAAAATCCTGAGTAATGGCAAAAACGTCTGATTTCAGTTGGCTGACGGTCATATATTTACCGCGCTTTTCATCCAGACCGTTCAGCCGCTCGGCCAACTGCTGCAGCTTGAGCATTCCCTGATGCCAGTTACTCAGCGCCGCCAGCGGTACCGCATTTTTTTCCATCTGCCGCTGCCACGTCTGCTGCATCTGTAACGCCGCAGGATTACCCGGCCACAGCGCCAAGCCCTCAGTCATTAATTGCTGGCTATACTGCTCCGGCCAGCCCGGCGGCAGCGACATTAACCACTTAAGCTGCTTCTGCATCTTATCCGTATGGCGATCCGCCTGCGGCGCGGACTGCCGAAGTTCACTCAGCTGTTGCTCCGTCAGCCGCTCGGGCAATGGCATCAACGAGGCTGAGAACTGCTGATGTGCCGCAGAAGGCCGGGTAAAACTGTGCCAGCCCCACAGCAGCAGCCCACCTATCAGCAGCGCGCTGGCCATCCCGGCGAGAAATGCGCGCCGCGAGCGGCCTCGGAACAGCTCACCTTCAGGGCGCAGGGCGACGGGGAGCGGCCCGGAATCGCCAGGTGATGTGCTATTCAAAGCGCCCGGATACGGATCTGAGCGCTCACCTGCCGAGCCAGCGGCCTCGGAAGGAGCTGGATGCACGACGTAAATACGCGGGCCGGATACGGCAAGGCTCTCTAATGATTCGGAGAGAACGGCCTGCGGAGGAAGTATCACCGGCGAGTCGGGGATTTCAGCATGCGGTGCATTCTCAAGACGGGTAATCGCCTGCCCGACCAGCTGCTGTAAGGCATCCAGTCGGCTGGCCTGCTTCAGCTCATGCCGCGCCAGCACCTCCATCAGTGCGTTCAGGCTTTTTTCGGTCTGGTAGAGCAGAGCCAGATCGTCGCGATTCACCAGCGGTAGCGTTCGAAAAGCTTTCTGCAATCGCTGATTCATCGCGGTAATTATTTCCATCCGGTTATGCGTGCTGCCGGGCCACATCACTGACCACTGATAGGTACTTAACGCATTTATCAGCGCCAGACCTTCATTCATGCCCGCCAGCCCGGCAAGATGCGTTCGTGCCAACAGATACCAGGCGGCAGTCTGTAGTTCAACACCGTTGCTTTCGAACAGTTTCAGGCAAAGGGATTCCGCATATTTCCAGTCCACATCGGGCCGGGCGGGATGAGACAGCTTCATTAATTCTTCACGCAGCGAAATATAATCCGAGAGTGCACGCGGATCGCTGCCTGTTCTGAGATGTTTGTCCTTTTTCACCAGTTTTGTTCCATCAAATATAGGGAGGATTCATAGCCGGGTTGCTACTGGATTAATTTAACATCAATAATCTGGCAATGCTCTAATTTGCTGCCGCCGGTAAAAAGTCTTAAGCCACGGTAACATTCCAATAACGACCCGGAATAAGATGGCTAATATTTATTGTGATAAGGAAGACAAAAACACACCCTGTTTTAGATGGCTATAATTCCACATCGATAAATGAAAATTGAAAAGCCAAATTACTGACCTCCCCACTATTTTCATATTCATTCATCGCCACCTTTCTTATTGCCCTCTGTTTCTACTTAATCCAGCAACGTTACCCGAACGTCTGGCTGAATTGCGCCATCACAACCGCCACAGATGCCGGTTCAATACTCCCGATGCAACAATGTAATAATAACGAAAATCAAAAATGCTGAGAGTGGCTGAGAATGGAGAATTTCTTGCCCGATTTCTGCGATTTTATGAATTTTTGTGTTCGGACGGAGCGATATACTTTTTTAATCGAACACACAACAGGGTTAATACAATGATTTTTAAGCCAAAATTCATCAGTTTTGATTGTTACGGCACGCTTATTAATTTTGAAATGGGGCCGACCGCAAAGGGACTTTTTGCCGGGCGCGTTGCGGAGCAGCAGATGCCCGCCTTTCTCGACAGCTTCCGCTTTTATCGTCTGGATGAAGTGTTAGGTGACTGGAAGCCGTTTTTGCAGGTGGTCGAAAATGCCATCCAGCGGGCATGCCGGGCGCATAACGTTGAATACCGTTCCTCCGACGCGCTGGCGCTGTATAACGCGGTGAAAACCTGGCAGCCTCATCCTCACGTAGTCGAAACGCTGGAGCGGATTGCCCGGCATATCCCTCTGGTGATCCTGTCGAATTCGATGGTCGACCTTATTCCACACAGCATCGCCCACCTTAAAGCCCCCTTCCACGCCGTCTATACCGCAGAAGAGGCGCGTGCCTACAAACCGCGCGCGCAAATCTTCGAATACATGTTCGATCGGCTGGGCTGTGGGCCGGAAGAGATGATGCACTGCTCTTCCAGCTTCCGCTATGACCTGATGACGGCTTGCGATCTTGGCTTTATGGCGAAGGCATTTATCGATCGCGGACATGAACCCAGCGTTGACGGTTACGACGTCAGCCGGATAACCGATTTCCGTCAGCTTGCTGGCCTGCTGGGCCTGTGATCCTTACCGGGAAACCGCATGACGAAGAGAGGAAAATGATGTTGAAAGAACATTCGTCCGGGGCTGCCGCACTCAATACTGCAGCGCCCGCCGTCTCTCTTTCAGAGATACAGTCGGTGGTGGCTGCTCGGTATGGTATCGAGGGCACGGCCCGGTTGCTGACCGCCGAACGCGATCAGAACTGCTGCATCGAACAGGAAAACGGGAACCGCTATGTCTTTAAGATCAGCAATCCATCTGAATCTGCATCAGTTGTAGATTTCCAGATTGCTGCCTTAAACCATATTGCAGGCGCCTCACCGGATCTGCCCATCCCGCGCGTCGTGCCGACGCTGGCCGGTCGTTCCTGTGAAAACGTAACGTGGCGTGACGGATCGATCACCCTCGTACGGATGCTGAGCTATCTGGATGGGGTACAGATAAAGGAAACGGAACGCACCCCCGGGCAGCGTCGCTCCATGGCAACCTGCCTGGCCCAGCTCAATCTGGCTTTGCACGGATTCTCGCATTCTGCTGCCAGCCACGATCTGCTGTGGAACGTCTCGGCTGCTCATCGCCTCAACGAGCAGTTGGAAAGCGTCATCCATCCCGATCGGCGCAGGCTTGCCGAAGAGTTTATGAAGCGTTTCAAGCAGCATGTTCTGCCCTCTCTTCCCGCGCTCAGATCCCAGGTGATACATAACGATTTCCACCTCTATAACGTCCTCGTCGCCCCGGAAGAGCCGGATCGCATCAGCGGGATTATTGATTTCGGCGATCTGTTATACGCGCCGCTGGTTGGCGAAGTGGCTACCGCGGCGGCTTTCCATATGACGGGCTGTGCCGATCCGTTCGAAGGGCCTGCCGAATTCGTGGGAGCCTATCATCGCACGCTGGCACTTACCGAGCCTGAGCAGGAGATCGTGACCGACCTGATGGCAACCCGCCATCTTATTACCGCCCTGATTTCGGAGTGGCGCGCTGCGCGCTACCCCCATAATCGCGACTATATCCTGCGCCACAATCCCGCCGCCTGGGAAGCCCTGGCACAAATGGCAGAGATTTCCCGCAATAGCGCGCGCGATCGGCTGCTGTCTAAAATTCGAAATGGGAGAAATAAATGAAAAGCACCACTGACCTGAATATGGTGAATGCGTATATCCCCGGCCGTGCTGACGTCGGCGCGTTGACCACCGCAATGATCCAGCGCCGCGATGCGCTTCTGGGCCCGGCCTACCGTCTGATGTATGAACATCCTCTGCATATTGTGCGCGGCGAAGGCGCATGGTTGATCGATGCCGATGGCCGCCGTTTCCTGGACGTCTACAACAACGTGACCTCACTGGGCCATTGCCACCCAGCGGTCAGCGAGGCGATTTGCAGGCAGGTTCAGACCCTGGCGACCAATACCCGCTATCTGCACGACACGATCCTTGAACTGGCCGAGCGTCTGCTGGCGACGGTTCCAGAAACCTCACTGGCTCACCTGATGCTGACCTGCACGGGCAGCGAGGCGAACGACCTCGCGTACCGCATCGCGAAGATGCGCACCGGCGGCAGCGGGATTATCGTCACCGAAACGGCCTACCATGGTATTACCGACGCGGTTTCTCAGTTCTCACCGTCGCTCGGGACCTCGGTTGACCTTGGCCCTCACGTACGGCTGATCCCCGCCCCCTGCCATTATCATGCTGAAGGCGTCGATCTGAATGAACGCTTCACGCAGGATGTTGAAGCCGCCATAGCCGATTTGCAGCGCCACGGTATTAAGCCCGCTATGCTGATTGTCGATTCGCTCTTCACCAGTGACGGTATTCTTCCGGGTCCGGCAGGCTTTCTGAAAGGTGCCGTCGAGGCAATTAAACGCGCTGGCGGTCTGTTTATTGCCGACGAGGTACAGCCTGGATTTGGACGAACGGGTGAACATATGTGGGGCTTCCAGCGCCACGGCGTCATTCCTGACATCGTTACCCTGGGCAAACCGATGGGCAACGGCCAGCCGATTGCCGGTCTGTTGGCCACAGCCGACGTGCTGGAAGAGTTCGGCCAACGCTCCCGTTACTTCAATACCTTTGCAGGCAATACCGTCTCCTGCGCTGCGGCCTTAGCCGTATTGCAGACCATCGAACGTGAAGGGCTGATAGACCATGCCCGCAAGGTGGGTAAGGTTCTGCTGGATGGTATTATCGAACTTCAGGCGCGGCATCCGGCAATTGGCGACGTACGTGGCGCCGGTCTTTTTGTCGGCGTGGAGCTGGTATCCGATCGCCTCACGCGTACCCCGGATCGCTGGCTGACCAGCCAGGTGGTGAACCGGATGCGCCAGCAGGGGATACTGCTAAGCGCCTGCGCAAAAGGGCACAACGTGCTCAAAATCCGCCCACCGCTGATCCTGAGCGAGGAGCAGGCGGCCATGGTCATCAGGGCGCTTGACCAGGCGCTGACGGAAGCCGCTGCCGCTCGCGCTGGGCAGTTAAATCCTGTGGTATAGTCCTTCTATGTCAAATTCAAAATCCCTGGACCTCGCCGACCTCAGAATACTCGAGCATCTTCAGCGCGAGGGACGCTGTTCGAACCTGGAGCTGGCTGAGGCGATAAGCCTCAGCCCCAGCCCGTGTTTAACGCGGACCAAACGGCTGGAACAAAGCGGCGTTATCACGGGCTACAGCGCTAAAATCGCCCTGGATAAGCTGGGCAGCAACGTCGTGGTGTTTTCTGAGATCACCCTCAGTAGCCACTACCCCGCTGACTTCCGAAAGTTCGAGATGGGCGCAAGCAAGTATCGTGAAATCGTGGAGTGCTACAACGTGAGTGGCGGTTACGATTATCTGCTGAAGATCATCGCGCCTAACATTGCCCTGTTTCAGGATCTGATGGATCGTTTGCTCGAGGATGAAATCGGCATTGATAAGTTCGCCAGCCGCATTGTTTTGCGCCAGCCTTATCAGCAGCGGGCGGAACCGTTACAGGTGATTGCGAAGGGTAAATCGAGTTGGAAGTGAGTTCGCTACATTATCTCGCTATGCTGTAGAACGAATTCCACCGTTCAGGAGCAAAAAGCGAATGGCATCACCCCGCTTATTTATTATTCACGGTTACACGGCAGGCCCGCACCACCACTGGTTTGACTGGCTTAAAGCGGAAGCCGAAGCGCTGGGCATGACGGTTACCGTACCGGCGCTACCTGATTCACAGCATCCCGAAAAGGAAGCATGGCAGACCGCGCTGACGGAATGTGTCGGCGAGGTGGACAACCAAACCTGGTTCGTTGGCCACAGCCTGGGCTGCATTACCGCCCTGCGCTACCTGAATCAGCAGCCCGCCGGACAGGATGCCGGCGGCGTCATTATGGTCGCGGGTTTCAGTGAAGCGGTGCCCCCACTGCCCGAGCTGGACACCTTTATGTCGGTGCCGTTCGATGCCAACCGTGTTGTTCAACGGGTGCCACACCGCGCGGTAATCGCATCACTCAACGACGATATTGTTCCTCCCGTACTCTCGCTGCGCTTCAGTCAGCAGCTCAACGCCCCTTTCTACGCGCTACCCGACTGCGGACATTTCCTCAGCCGTAACGGTATGACCGAACTGCCGTTGGTTTTGCAACTACTGAGCCAGTTTATTAAGGAATGATGTTCGCCCGGTGCCGGAACAACCGCTCGTGGTTTTATTCCGGCATCATTTCCTGAAACAGACTGAAAACATCCCCCGGAATTATATTTAAGACTTAGACTAATCATTTAGAATTAATAAATTAAAACCATGGGAATTTATTTTTATAAAAATCATAAAACTATAACCAGTCGCATTTTCTGTTTTAATAAATTACGTATTATTAAATTATGATGCGTCCTTTATTGCATATATTGCATAGCCTCAAATGGAATGGAACTATGAGAAAGGTTTACTGCAGGGAAGCGTATACGCTTTGCGGTATTTTGTTGTGCTCAGCACCCGTCATGGTCACACAAGCCGCCGTACCCATTATGGAAAAAGATGCACCTTCTTACGATTATCACAGCGACCCACTAACCCCCTCGGTGGTAACCACCACGCCGTCCAGGGAGCGAGCCCCGGATCTTTTTGGTGAAACAACCGGCCCTCTGCCTTTCTTTGGTAAGGAATTACGTGAGCGCGGTTACGATCTGCCCGATCCTTATGGTATTGGTTACAACCATATGGATATTCATCAGAATATCAAAGTTAAGAGTATCGATTTCTCCAATCTGAAAATCCCCAGCTTGTTCCCCGGAATGACCCCGATCCCGGTCGATAATATGTTTAATATTCTCGTCGGGCACACTCGTGAAAAAAGTAAAACCGATACGGCCAGGCTGGACATGTGGCTGTTTCCGTTTATGAATGTTTACGGCATTGTCGGGCACACCAAAGGGCGCTCCGTTTCCAGCGTCAGTGCCTGCATTACGGATGCAGGCTGCCCGCCAGAGCTGAAGGATCTGGATTTCACGCTGAAATTTAAAGGCACCACCTGGGGCGGCGGCACCACGCTGGCCTACGGTTATCATGACTGGTTCGGTACCATGGACTTCAACTATACCGAAACGCATTTTGACATTCTGGACGGTAATATTTCTGCGTTTACCTTTACTCCACGCGTCGGTTATCGCTTTACCGTACCCGGTGTAGAGAGATTCTCCATTCCGGTTACCCATGCCAGCCTGTGGGTGGGCACGATGTATCAGGATGTCGATCAGGACTTCAGGGGGAATATCAGCGACCTGCATATGCCAGCGCAGCTCAGCAGCCTGGTCAACTTCGTTAACGCCGATGATAAAGGGCGTTTCCGGGTTAAGCAGCATCTTAAATCGCCGTGGAATATTCTGGTCGGCGGGCAGTATGAGCTAACCCGAAACTTTAATATCACCAGTGAAGTGGGCTTTTCCAACCGTAACAGCTTTATGGTCGGCGGAGAGTTTCGTTTCTGAATATGCAGTTTAAAACCTTCCTGCTCTGTGGCCTGATGACTCTACCCTCCGTAAGTCAGGCCAACGTATTCCCCAACCGGGAAAAAATCGACCGATTTCTGAATAAATTGGGGGCGGACCGTAAAGCCGACATGCGTAAAACCATTGACTGGGGAATTGTTCCCGGCCCTTTTTATACCCCGGAACTGGGCGTCGGCGTCGGGGTGGCGGCGGTCGGTCTTTACCGGCCGGACGACCGCCAGCGCGATACGCCGCTCTCCTCACTCTCCTTTACCGGATTTGCCAGCTCTACAGGTGCCTTCGGCATCGGCTATGAGAATTACACCTTTATCGATAATGACAGCTGGCGTTTTTACCTGTCCGGCGACCTCAGCCGCAGACCGCTGCACTACTGGGGAGAGGGATACCGCGCCGGACGAAAACAGCGTGGAAAGCAGTCCTACGACTCAACAAAATTGAGCGGCGTGCCACGCATACTCTATCAGTTGGCTAACCATACTTACGCCGGCGTTGGCTGGTCATTCTCCTATGAAGGCGCGTCATCACTGCAGCACAAAACCAATGGCAGTTTCTATCAACAGGATGAGTCACGCCATATCTTCAGCTCAGGAGCCAGCGTGCTGTTTAGCTATGACTCTCGCGATTTTGTGGCGAATCCGTCGCGCGGTCAGGTGCTGAACCTGTCATGGACCCGCTACAGTCCGGCAATTGCCAGCGATAATCGTTTTGATGCTTTAGACGCGCAGTACAACCTTTACCATGCCATAAATAGCACCAACCTGCTGGCCTGGGAGGTCTACAGTCGTTTTACCAGCGGACACGTCCCCTGGACGATGCAGTCGCTGCTGGGGGACAGTCATCATCTGCGCGGCTACTACGAAGGGCGATATCGTAATCGTAATATGCTGACCAGCCAGCTGGAATGGCGCAAAAAACTCAGCTGGCGTCACGGCGTTGTGGCATGGCTGGGTGCCGGTAGTATGTCGGACAAACCGAGTGAGGTTCTTGACGGGCACTGGCTGCCGTCTGTCGGGGCCGGATACCGCTTTGAGTTTAAGAAAAATATGAACATCCGCCTTGATTATGGCCTTGGACAACACAGTTCAGGTTTTTACTTCCAGGTCGGGGAGGCGTTTTGATCTTCCGCTTTATCGGCCTGTCACTGCTGCTGTTGCCATTCATTTTCTTCGCTAACGGCCAGGCTCAGCAACCTGATGATCCGATAATCCCCGTGGCCGATCTCAGCCTTCCGGCAGGTCAGTCACCGCAGGTATGGTTGTTGACGCGACCACTGCCGCAGCCAAACAGCCTGAGGCCATGCTGTGCTTTCGGCTACAGTCTTAAAGTGAAACTGTTTGGCGTACCGGTGCCGTGGTATCAGGTCGATAACGTGGTTGCCCCGACAGACATCGGCAAGCACCACTTCAATCCGGGTGTAATGGACATGTTGAGCACGCTGAGTGGCCTGAACAGCGAACACAACGGCCTCGTCTACACGCGGCGGGGTGGCTTCATCGATCTGGCCCATCTGCGCGACAGCGCTGATAACACGCTTTGGCTGTTCAGCCATATCTGGCCCCGGATAGGCCAGGCAACAACGCTGAAACTGGGCGATGAGTTAGGTCAGCGCGAAATCCAGCTGTTTTCCTATCCTCCACCGGCCAGTGCCACTGAGCGTTACAGACTGGCAGTATTCCTGGCAGCGCATCTGGCATTTGAACTTGCCGCATGGCACGAGGTGGCACAGTGGTATGGATTTGAATCAGTGAAGGGATTTTCCGAAGGCGTTTCCGCTTTTTCTCCTGAAGACCTCTATTCCAATCTGCTCGGTGCCCGCGTGGCGATCGACCTACTCAATGCGGGAGGTGGCGCATCACTGTCTCGCTATCAGCACGCCATGCGCACGATGATCCCGCAGGCGCTGGAACAGCTTGAAGCAGAGCCTCCCGCCGCAACGCGCTTTCATTTCGATATGCTCGATCGTCTCTGGTGGAACAGTGCCTGTCGCCTGCCGGATAAATTTCTGCTGCGCTACCGTAATTACGATGTTAGTGAACGGCGGCTGCCGTCACGTGCACCGGAAAGTGTTCCTCCGCTCTGGCTGACGTTGCCCGACCGCTTTAACGGCGTTGAGCTTTCCCACTTTGGCCGCCTTGAAATACGCCCCGGGCGCTCAATGGCTCGCCTGCCTGCACCAGTTTCACGCTACCTGTTTTCTGATTTTCCCGCACTGGCCAGGGAGGCACAAAAAGCCGATTTACAGCATTTGGCCAACTTACATTACCGCTGCAACTGAGCAAAAAACCACCTTTCACGCCGAAAAGCCATAATCAAAAGTTATATTTCATTTCAATTGTTAACCTCAGCACATCAGCCTTTTTTTCTACCGGCGATCCCCTTTTCTAAAACTCGCCACAGGCAAACGTTTAACTGCTGATTTAATGAGCGAATTGGCACTAAAACGTAAAGTTCCCTAATCCCACACACATTTATGTGACATTCATCACACTTTAGCTGACTTGAAATGAAACAGAATTTGACAAGTGTGAGCAATCTCTATTTCCTAATGGCCGGATAACGGCACACTGCCGCAACATTACTGATGGGGATTTTCGTCAATTGCGGCGGTACCCGTTTTGAAGGCTTTACTAACCCAACCTGACCCTCGCGCTGGCTGCGGAGGATGGTCTCTGAGCATGTGGTAATATAATGAAATATAAAATTATGATGGCTGGTGCGCTGGCAGCGTTGTCTTATACCAACGTCTCTTTCGCTGATTCGAGCAGCCCTGAATACGTTTCCGACTGGTGGCACCAGAGCGTTAACGTTGTTGGCAGCTACCACACCCGTTTCGGACCGCAGCTGAACAACGATGTTTACCTGGAATATGAAGCCTTTGCGAAAAAAGACTGGTTTGATTTCTACGGTTACATCGATGTGCCTAAATTCTTCGGCGTGGGCAACGGTAACGACAAGGGCGCATGGGATAACGGTTCCCCGTTCTTTATGGAAATCGAACCTCGCTTCTCTATTGATAAACTGACCGGCACTAACCTGGGCTTTGGTCCGTTCAAAGAGTGGTATTTCGCTAACAACTATATCTACGATATGGGCGACAACCGCGCAAACCGCCAGAACACCTGGTATATGGGTCTGGGTACCGATATCGATACGCATTCAGATGTTGGCCTGTCACTGAACGTTTACGCAAAATATCAGTGGGCGAACTACGGTGCCGCGAACGAAAATGAGTGGGATGGCTATCGCTTCAAGGTGAAATACTTTGTGCCGATCACCAGTCTGTGGGGCGGCAACCTGAGCTATATCGGTTTCACCAACTTTGACTGGGGCTCCGATCTGGGCGACAACTCTGCGCCTGCGCGTACCAGCAACTCTATCGCCTCCAGCCATATTCTGTCACTGGGTTACGATCACTGGCACTACTCGTTCGTGGCGCGTTACTTCCACAACGGCGGCCAGTGGAACGATGGCACCGAGCTGAACTTCGGCAACGGTCCGTTCCACGTCAAATCTAACGGCTTTGGCTACTACCTGGTTGTGGGTTACAACTTCTGATTGTGGCAAAAACGTACTGAATTCCGAATGCGCCTGCGGGCGCATTTTTTTTGCGTGATTTCAGCATCCGGCGGGGAAATCAGTCAAACATCCGTTCCAGATAGCGCTCGAGTGCGGCGCGTGAGCTGAATCCGTAGGGAATTCCGTAGTGATCGTTGGTGTCGCCCACCAGATACATGGGAAAGCGGACGTAATGTTCGCAGGTTTTTATATCAGATGCCGGTACCGCAATCGCCTGGCTTTTCTCTTTCAGTGTCGGATGGATAACCAGCGCCGTACGACCTAAACGCGCCTCACGATTAACATAGACGTAGTTTTCACCCCGACTGTAACCGTAGCTTTTGGCAGTGACCGTATCCATCTCAAATCCCGCCTTTTCCAGTACGCGAGCTACCTCATCAGGTCGTAAATACATGCTTTTTCCTCTGTGTCTGCAAACCCCGCAACCTTACCTCAGGCCACATAGTCAGTGCTTTCGGAATAATCCAAAACGCAGGTTTTCAGCGTTACCGATTTTTAGCCTGTCCTATACTTAATAGTACATTTCAGAATTAGGGAGCAAAAATGTTCAATCGGACAGCGAAAAATAACGATATTGATCTGAGTGAAGATGTATCACTGCTGGCAGATACGCTTGATGACCTGCTGAAATCCTACGGTAGTAAAGCTAAGGATGACGTGGAAGGTGCCAAAAGCCGTGCTGAAACACTGCTAAAAGAGACTCGTGCCAAACTACAGGGGCATAATCGGGTGACTCAGGCAGCGAGAGATGCAGGCGCTCAGGTCGATACTTACGTGCGTGATAAACCCTGGCACGGCGTGGGGATCGGTACCGCTCTCGGCGTGCTGATCGGCGCATTAATCACGACTAGCACAACCCGCCGTTAGTACCGTTTATTTTTTGAACAAATGCTCGCAGATCACAGTGCGGGCATTTTTTTTATCTGCACAAAACCTTGTGGCGTAAGGCTTGTGAGCATGTTGACTAAATAAATACGCTTTTCCTATATCTTGTGTGGTTGCTTTTTAAGGCCACTATATCTAGTATTCACTTCATCAAGACCACGCAACATGGTGTGGCAGTGGCGGCGCGAGTCGGGCAGTAATTTCCGCGCCAGATACTCAGTTAACCAGCCCGTAAGGTGAATACGAATCATGCGCATTATTATTTACACTAAAAATAATTGTGTCCAGTGCAACGCGACAAAAAATGCGATGGATAAGAAAGGGATCGACTATCAGCTGATCAACCTCGATAGCGAACCTGCTCACGTAGAAACTCTTAAATCTCTTGGTTATCGCCAGGTCCCGGTCGTGATGGCCGAACAGGATCACTGGAGCGGCTTCCGCCCTGACAAGATTCAGGCACTGAGCCATTTGGCAGCGGTCCGGGGTTAAGGCGATGACTACGCTGGTCTATTTTTCCAGCCAGTCGGAAAACACCCATCGATTTATCACCCGCTTAAATCTGCCGGCGCGACGCATTCCGTTAGACAGCGCTCAGCGCCTGCAGGTCGACCAGCCCTACATTCTGGTAGTGCCCAGCTACGGCGGCGGCACCAGTCATGGCGCGGTACCTAAGCAGGTGATTCAATTTCTTAATGATACCAATAATCGTCAGCTTATCCGCGGTGTGATTGCCGCCGGAAACCGGAACTTCGGTGAGGCCTACTGCCTCGCTGGCGATATTATTGCGCGTAAATGTCAGGTGCCGTACCTCTATCGCTTTGAGCTAATGGGCACCGCAGACGATATCGCTAACGTTTACAAGGGAGTAACCGAATTTTGGCAGCGACAGACAGCACCCTCATAGAGGCCGCAGCGGCCGCACCTGATTACCACGCGCTCAATGCGATGCTGAATCTGTATGATGCCGCAGGCAACATCCAGTTCGAAAAAGATCGCGAAGCCACGCGTCAGTATTTTATTCAGCACGTGATCCCCAATAGCGTGCAGTTCTCCTCCGTGGCCGAGCGTTTGCAGTATCTGGTTGCTGAAGGCTACTACGAAGCCGATGTGCTGAACGCCTACCCGTTCGACTTCGTCTGCGCGCTGTTCGAGCAGGCCTATTCGCGCCGCTTCCGCTTCCAGACCTTCCTCGGTGCCTGGAAGTTTTACACCAGCTACACGCTGAAAACCTTCGACGGCAAACGCTACCTTGAGGGCTTTACCGAGCGCGTGTGCATGGTGGCGCTGACCCTGGCGCAGGGTGACCAGGCGCTGGCACTGTCGCTGACCGATGAGATCCTTGCCGGACGCTTCCAGCCCGCTACGCCAACGTTCCTGAACTGCGGTAAGCAGCAGCGCGGCGAGCTGGTCTCCTGCTTCCTGCTGCGTATTGAAGACAATATGGAGTCGATTGGCCGTGCGGTAAACTCGGCGCTCCAGCTGTCCAAGCGCGGCGGCGGCGTGGCGTTCCTGCTCTCCAACCTGCGTGAATCCGGCGCACCGATTAAGCGTATTGAAAACCAGTCATCCGGCGTTATTCCGGTAATGAAAATGCTGGAAGATGCCTTCTCCTATGCAAACCAGCTGGGCGCACGCCAGGGTGCCGGTGCCGTTTATCTGAACGCTCACCACCCGGATATCCTGCGCTTCCTTGATACCAAGCGCGAAAACGCCGATGAAAAAATCCGTATCAAAACGCTGTCTCTCGGCGTGGTGATCCCGGACGTGACCTTCCAGCTGGCGAAAGACAATCAGCCGATGGCGCTGTTCTCACCGTATGACGTGGAGCGCCTCTACGGCCTGCCGTTTGCCGATATCAGCATCAGCGAAAAATATGACGAGATGCTGGCCGACGAGCGCATTCGTCGTACCTTTATTAATCCGCGTGAATTCTTCCAGACTCTGGCAGAAATCCAGTTTGAGTCCGGCTATCCGTACATCATGTTTGAAGATACGGTCAACCGCGCTAACCCGATCCACGGCCGGATTAATATGAGCAATCTGTGCTCGGAGATCCTGCAGGTCAATACGCCTACCGAGTACAACGACGATCTCAGCTATCGCCGCATCGGCAAGGATATTTCCTGCAACCTTGGCTCGCTGAATATCGCCCATGCGATGGATTCAGAGGACTTCGCGCGGACGATTGAAATCGCCGTGCGCGGCCTGACGGCGGTTTCCGATCAGAGCCACATCGGTTCGGTGCCTTCCGTTGAGCAGGGTAACGCGCTGTCGCACGCGATTGGCCTGGGGCAGATGAACCTGCACGGCTATCTGGCGCGTGAGCGCATTCAGTACGGCAGTGAAGAAGGCCTGGATTTCACCAATATCTACTTCTATACCGTCACCTATCACGCGCTGCGCACCTCGAACCTGCTGGCGCGCGAGCGCGGGACCACCTTCAGCGGCTTTAGCGATTCACGCTATGCCAGCGGTGAGTATTTCAACCAGTATGTTGAGCAGAGCTGGCAGCCGCGCACCGCTCGCGTTGCCGCCCTGTTTGCCGATGCCGGGATCGAAATTCCAACCCAGGAGCAGTGGCAGGCGCTGAAAGCGGCAGTGATGAAGGACGGGTTGTATAACCAGAACCTGCAGGCTATCCCGCCAACCGGTTCGATCTCGTATATCAACCACGCAACGTCGAGCATTCACCCGATTGTGTCGCGGATTGAGATTCGTAAAGAGGGTAAAACCGGCCGCGTGTACTATCCGGCACCGTTTATGAATAACGATAATCAGGACTACTACCGCGATGCGTACGACATCGGGCCGGAAGCGATTATCGATACCTACGCCGAAGCCACACGCCATGTCGATCAGGGCCTGTCACTGACCCTGTTCTTCCGCGATACCGCGACAACTCGCGATATCAACAAAGCGCAGATTTACGCGTGGAAGAAAGGCATCAAGACGCTCTACTACATCCGTCTTCGCCAGATGGCGCTACAGGGAACCGAAGTCGAAGGCTGCGTTTCCTGCTCGCTGTAACAGCACATTAAATCGCGGGCCGGATCTTCCGGCCCGTCAACTTTTTTTCTACCGGCCGGTGCCGAATCGGAACTCACGATATCACTATGAAACTGAAGAAAGTTCACGCTATTAACTGGAATAAAATCGAAGACGAAAAGGATTTGGAAGTGTGGAACCGCCTGACCAGTAACTTCTGGCTGCCGGAAAAGGTTCCGTTGTCGAACGATATTCCGGCGTGGAACGGCCTTAATGCCGATGAACAACAGCTGACCATTCGCGTGTTCACCGGTCTGACGCTGCTGGATACCATTCAGAATACCCTGGGCGCACCGGCGCTGATGGCCGACGCGCTGACCCCGCATGAAGAAGCGGTGATGTCGAACATCAGCTTTATGGAAGCGGTGCATGCTCGCTCCTACAGCTCGATCTTCTCCACCCTGTGCCACACCAGCGATGTGGATGCCGCCTATGCCTGGAGCGAGGAAAACGAGCCGCTGCAGCGTAAGGCCGACATCATTCTGCAGCACTACTACGAAAATGACCCGCTGAAGAAGAAAATCGCCAGCGTGTTCCTGGAATCGTTCCTGTTCTACTCCGGTTTTTATCTGCCGATGTTCTGGTCCAGCCGCGGTAAGCTGACCAACACCGCCGACCTTATCCGCCTGATTATTAAGGATGAAGCGGTGCACGGCTACTACATTGGCTATAAGTACCAGAAAGCGCTGGAAAGTGAGAGCGCCGAGCGTAAAGAAGACCTGCAACAGTTCGCCATTGGCCTGCTGCTGGAACTCTATGAAAACGAAGTGGAATATACCGATGCGCTGTATCAGGGCGTTGGCTGGCAGGAGGATGTGAAGAAGTTCCTGCACTACAATGCCAACAAGGCGCTGATGAACCTGGGCTATGAGGCGCTGTTCCCGGCGGAAATGACCGACGTGAACCCGGCGATCCTGTCCGCTCTGTCACCGAATGCCGATGAAAACCACGACTTCTTCTCCGGCTCCGGTTCATCCTACGTGATGGGTAAAGCCGTCGATACTGAAGACGAAGACTGGGATTTTTAATTGCTTCATCGGGGGATTCTTGCCGAATCCCCGCTTGTAATAGTCCCTCGCGAAATTAGTAATTAAAATCAGCCAATCGGCTGATTTTTTGCTTTGAATAACTGCCTGCCAGACCCGTCTGTTTAGCCTTATATTTACCCATGACGGGTTCATATTTCCGCAACACAAGGATATTTCTTAGGTAAATATTGATTTTTTTCACCACGACTCAACACCGCTCAATCCCTTACCAGCACTGACATTCTTTGATACTGACATCTCCCCGATCATTTTCAAATGCCGCCTCAAGGGTTGCCTCTCAGTCTCAGTGTGCTACGGTATATATCGTTAATAACTAAACTGAAAGAAGAACCCCTATAAGAAAATTAATCAACCAGGAATTAATTAATGCATGGCAATTAAATTAGAAGTTAAGAATTTATATAAGGTATTTGGGGAACATCCCGAGCGGGCATTTAAGTATATTGATAAAGGGCTCAGCAAAGAGGCCATTCTGGAAAAAACCGGACTGTCTCTTGGCGTTAAGAACGCCAGTCTGGCCATTGAAGAAGGCGAGATCTTCGTCATCATGGGGCTCTCCGGTTCCGGCAAGTCCACCATGGTTCGCCTTCTCAATCGTCTGATTGAACCCACCCGCGGCCAGGTCATCATCGACGGCGAAGATATTGCCAAAATATCTGACAGTGAATTGCGCCAGGTTCGCCGAAATAAGATCAGCATGGTATTCCAGTCATTCGCGCTAATGCCGCATATGACGGTATTAAATAATACCGCCTTCGGTATGGAATTAGCGGGAACGCCGTTGCAGGAAAGACAGGAAAAAGCCCTGGAAGCGCTGCATCAGGTCGGGCTGGAAAATTATGCGCATTCTTATCCTGATGAACTATCCGGCGGTATGCGTCAGCGTGTTGGATTAGCCCGCGCTCTGGCGATTAATCCGGATATATTATTAATGGATGAAGCGTTCTCTGCTCTCGATCCATTAATTCGTACTGAGATGCAGGATGAGCTGGTAAAACTGCAATCGAAGCATCAGCGCACTATCGTATTTATCTCCCACGATCTTGATGAAGCCATGCGTATTGGCGACCGTATTGCGATTATGCAGGGCGGTGAAGTGGTGCAGGTCGGTACGCCGGATGAGATCCTCAATAACCCGGCCAATGACTATGTCCGCACCTTCTTCCGCGGCGTGGATATCAGTCAGGTGTTCAGCGCAAAAGATATTGCCCGCCGCAGCGCCGCAGCGCTAATTCGTCAGGCTCCGGGCTTTGGCCCGCGATCGGCAATCAAGCTGCTGCAGGATAACGACCGCGAGTACGGCTACGTGCTGGCGAAAGAAAAATTTATTGGCGTAGTTTCCACCGATTCCCTGAAAGCGGCTCTCGCCGCCGGAGAGGGGCTGAATCATGCACTACTGGAAAATCCTGCGGCGGTGCCGGGCGATACCTCGTTAAGCGATCTGCTGTCCCATGTGGCGCAGGCTCCCTGCGCGGTTCCGGTTACCGGCGAACAGGGTCAATACATCGGTATTATTTCCAAGGGCATGTTACTACAGGCATTAGATCGTGATGGAGGCCAACCATGAGCAAACAAACCAGTAATCCGTGGGATACCTCCACCAGCGCGGCCGATGGCGGCAATGCAGCGGCCGCACCGGCTGATGGCAATACCGCTTCCACCAGCAGCGATCCCTGGGGTAGCAGTGCGGCAGCACCTGCCGACGGCGGCGCATCATCCAACGCTCCGGCTGACGGCAGCGCAGCTTCCGCCAGCAGCGATCCCTGGGGTGGCAGTGCGACAGCACCTGCCGACGGCAGCGCAGCGGGCGGAGATGCCTGGGGTGCGCCGGACGGTGGTCATGCAGCAGCCAGCGGCGGCAGCGACTGGTTGAACAGCGCGCCGGCTCCGCAGGTGGAACACTTCAATATTCTCGATCCATTTCACAAAACGCTGATCCCACTGGATAGCTGGGTGACAAACGGCATCGACTGGGTCGTTTCTCACTTCCGTCCGCTATTCCAGGGTATCCGCCTGCCGGTGGATTACATCCTGAGCGGATTTCAGCAGCTGCTAACGGGCATGCCCGCCCCGGTGGCCATCGTACTGTTTGCCCTGATTGCCTGGCAGATGTCAGGCCTGGGAATGGGTATCGCCACGCTTATCTCGCTGGTCGCTATCGGCGCCATTGGTGCCTGGTCGCAGGCGATGGTGACGCTAGCGCTGGTGCTGACCGCCCTGCTGTTCTGCATCGTCATCGGGCTGCCCCTGGGGATCTGGCTGGCGCGCAGTGAGCGAGCGGCAAAAATTATCCGTCCGCTGCTGGATGCCATGCAGACGACACCGGCCTTTGTTTATCTGGTGCCGATCGTCATGCTGTTCGGTATCGGTAACGTCCCTGGCGTAGTCGTGACGATTATCTTTGCTCTGCCGCCGATCGTTCGTCTGACCATTCTTGGCATCAAGCAGGTACCTGCCGATCTGATTGAGGCCTCGGAATCGTTCGGTGCCAGCCCACGCCAGATGCTGTTCAAAGTGCAGCTGCCACTGGCGATGCCGACCATTATGGCCGGCGTGAACCAGACGCTGATGCTGGCCCTGTCGATGGTGGTGATCGCCTCAATGATTGCCGTCGGCGGTCTGGGCCAGATGGTCCTGCGCGGCATTGGTCGACTTGATATGGGCCTGGCTACCGTAGGCGGCGTCGGTATTGTGATTCTGGCGATTATCCTCGACCGTCTGACCCAGTCACTGGGCCGCGACGTTCGCAGCCGGGGTAACCGCCGCTGGTACGCCACCGGGCCACTCGGACTGCTGACCCGTCCGTTTATCAAATAAGCTTTCGGCGGCATGAAATCGTGCCGCCGCTCACCTCCCCACAATTAATGACAACCAGGAGTTACTATGCGCAAGACCGCACTGCTGGCCGCCGCGTTAACTACGCTGGCCGCCGCTCAGGTTTCCGCCGCCGATCTGCCGGGTAAAGGTATTACCGTTAAGCCGGTTCAGAGCACCATCAGTGAAGAGAGCTTCCAGACGCAGCTGGTCAGCCGCGCGCTGGAAAAACTGGGCTATACCGTAGACAGCACCAGCGAGGTGGATTACAACGTGGGTTACACCTCGATTGCCTCCGGCGATGCCACATTCACCGCCGTTAACTGGCAGCCGCTGCACGACGATATGTACAAAGCCGCGGGCGGCGACGCAAAATTCTACCGTGAAGGTACCTACGTCCAGGGCGCTGCTCAGGGCTATCTGATCGACAAGAAAACCGCCGAGAAATACCACATTACCCGCATCGATCAGCTGAAAGACCCGAAGCTGGCCAAGCTGTTTGATACCAACGGCGACGGCAAAGCGGATCTGACCGGCTGTACGCCTGGCTGGGGCTGTGAAGCGGTGATTAACCACCAGATTAAAGCCTTCGATCTCAGCAACAGCGTTGAGCATAACCAGGGCAACTACTCGGCAATGATCGCAGATACCATTACCCGCTTTAAGGAAGGTAAACCGATCCTGTATTACACCTGGACGCCGTACTGGGTCAGCGACGTGCTGATTCCTGGCCGCGATGTAGTGTGGCTGCAGGTGCCGTTCTCCTCTATGCCGGGCGAGCAGAAAGATGTGGATACCAAGCTGCCTAACGGCGCGAACTATGGCTTCCCGGTGAACACCATGCACATTGTTGCTAACAAAGCCTGGGCGGAGAAAAATCCGGCCGCGGCGAAACTGTTCTCGGAAATGAAGCTGCCGATTGCCGATATCAACGCGCAGAACGCACGTATGCACAGCGGCCAGGCTTCAGAAGCGGATATCAACGCCCACGTTGATGGCTGGATCAAAGCGCACCAGGCGCTGTTCGATGGCTGGGTGAAGGACGCACTGGCCGCAGCGAAATAAAGGCGCATTAGCCGCTGCGAAATCATTTCGACAACGCGTTTTCAAGGGCCACTCGCCTTCAACGAGCGGTCCTTTTATTTCAATCGCGCCATCCAGGAGCGATTGCTCCCCCCGATCTCGCACTCCTCGCAGGCTGTAAAAGTCCGCATTGAGGGCAGTATTCACCGCGCGGAAAGCTCCGTGCGAACTGGTTTGTCCTGTTAATTATTCTGTGAGTGAAATAGTTTTTTAGGTTACTATTAGCCTATGAGATATTTCTTACCCCTGTTCTGGCTGCTATGAAATCCCCCCATACCGGACTGAATCCGGCGCTGGTTGCGCTGATGTCTGTCGCCACCGGTTTGTCCGTTGCCTGTAATTATTATGTTCAGCCGCTGCTGGCAACCATTGCCCAGGCGTTCGATCTCTCTTTCCATCAGGCCGGTTTTATCGTCACCACCGCTCAGCTTGGCTACGCCGCCGGGCTGCTGCTGCTGGTGCCGCTGGGCGATATGCTTGAGCGGCGTGGTTTAATTGTCACCATGAGTCTGCTGGCGGCAGGCGGGATGGTCATTACCGCGCTCTCCCCCACGCTGCCGCTGATGCTGCTGGGAACCGTTCTCACCGGACTGTTTTCCGTGGTGGCGCAAATCCTTGTTCCTCTGGCCGCTACGCTGGCTGCACCGGAAAAACGCGGCCGGGTTGTTGGCACGGTAATGAGCGGGCTACTGCTGGGGATACTGCTGGCGCGGACCGTTGCGGGCGGGCTGGCACAGCTGGGCGGCTGGCGTACCGTGTACTGGGTGGCCAGCGTGCTGATGGTCTGTATGTCTCTGGCCCTGTGGCGCTATCTGCCACGCTATAAGCAATCAGTTTCGCTGAACTACGGCCAGCTGCTGGGTTCGATTTTCTCACTGTTTGCTCAGCACCCCATTCTGCGCACCCGGGCCATCACCGGTTGCCTGATTTTTGCTAACTTCAGCGTGCTCTGGACCTCAATGGCGTTTCTGCTCTCTTCGCCCGAATGGGGCTACTCTGAGGGAGAAATCGGTCTGCTGGGGCTGGTGGGTGCGGCAGGGGCACTGGCAGCACGCCAGGCCGGCGCGCTGGCCGATAAAGGTAAAGCCCGGCTGACCACCAGCGTAGGGCTGATACTTCTGCTGCTCTCGTGGGGAATCACAGCAGTTGGCGCTCACTCACTTATCGCTTTGGTTATTGGTGTTTTGCTGCTCGATCTGGCCGTTCAGGGTGTGCATATCACCAACCAGAGCGTGATCTATCGCCATATGCCGGAAGCGCGTAATCGTCTGACCTCAGGTTACATGACCTGCTACTTTATTGGTGGTGCTGCGGGCTCACTGCTTTCCGCATCGGCCTATCAGATGGCAGGCTGGTATGGCGTCTGCGTTTGTGGCGCTCTGTTAACCGTCGTTAATCTATTCAACTGGTGGCGAAACGCTAAGCATGAGTCTGCTTCAGCTGATTTTTTGAGTCAAAAATGAAGTTTTTTCAAGTATGACGGCCTGTTAACGGATTTCACACTCTGGTAATGTTAGACGCGATTTATTCAAGCTGGTTATTTTTTCACATGCAATTATTCAGCAACACAAGCGATACGGGCTATGACAGCTGAACAAAATTATCTTTCGGAAAATACAGATTTCCCTCCTTCCAGCTGGCGCGAAGGTGTTATCGACAGTCTGCCAATCGTTATTGGCTACGTGCCGGTTGCCTTTGCGTTTGGACTGAATGCAACAAAGCTGGGCTTCACGCCGTTAGAAGCGATATTTTTTTCCTGCATTATCTATGCCGGAGCCAGCCAGTTTGTGATTACCGCACTGCTCAGCGCCGGAGCTTCCCTGTGGATCGCAGCACTAACCGTGATGGCGATGGATGTGCGACACATTCTTTACGGTCCTTCCCTGCGCCAGCGCATCACCCAAAAACTTAACCCACGTAAAACACCTTTTTGGACATTTGGCCTGACTGATGAAGTCTTCGCCGCAGCGACCGCAAAACTCTACCGAGACAACCGTGGCTGGAGCGAAAACTGGATGCTGGGTATTGCCTTCTGCTCCTGGTTTTCCTGGGTTGCCGGTACGGTTGCAGGGGCGTGGTCCGGGAACGGCCTTTTAGATGATTACCCCGCCGTTGAAGGCGCGCTGACCTTTATGCTGCCCGCGCTGTTCCTCAGCTTTTTGCTGGCCTCGTTCCAGCGCCGACAGAGCTTTACCGTTATCGCCGCGCTGGCGGGCGCGCTGGCCGGCATGATGCTGTTCTCTATTCCGGTTGCCATTCTCAGCGGCATCGTTGCCGGCTGTCTGGCAGGACTGCTACCGCCACCGGGCGGCAGGGAGCGCCCGTGAGTTCGCAAATTCTTATACTCGGTGTGCTGGTAGGCCTGGTGAACTTCCTGTTTCGCTATCTGCCTTTGTGCCTGCACGGCAGGAACAAGGCCGCCAGCATCAAGCGTGGCGTGACCGGTCTGCTGTTAGACAGCATCGGCATTGCCTCTATCTGCGCCCTGCTGATTGTCTCCAGCCTGCCCGATATCTTGCGGCATCCTGACCGATTAATTCCTACGCTGCTCGGTTTCGCCGTGCTGTGTATGACGTTCTATTTTTCGCGCAGCATTGTTTTATCAACGCTGCTCAGCGCCCTGGGTTATGGAGTGACCTGGAAATTACTGATGATGAGTGCGGCTTTGTGAACAGCCACCAACCGGGAAAGCGATCTTTCTCTAATGCCATCATCGTTACGACACCAGTTTCAATTAATGAGGTCCCTTTATAATGGAAAGTTCGTTTTCTCCCATTGAACAGATGCTTAATTTTCGAGCGAACCGTCAGAAAGATTTCCCGTTACAGGAGATCATGCTGACCCGTTTGTGTATGCATATGCAGAGCAAACTACTGGAAAACCGCAACAAGATGCTGAAGGCACAGGGAATTAACGAGACGCTGTTCATGGCGTTGATCACGCTGGATGCGCAGGAAGATCACAGCATTCAACCTTCCGAGCTGAGTTCAGCTCTCGGGTCTTCCCGTACAAACGCGACCCGTATCGCCGACGAACTGGAAAAACGTGGATGGATTGAGCGCCGCGAGAGCGATAACGATCGCCGCTGTCTGCACCTGCATCTGACGCCTAAGGGCAATGATTTCCTGCGTCAGCTGCTGCCACCTCAGCATCAGAGCCTGCAGCTTCTGTGGTCATCACTGAATGATTCCGAAAAATCCCAGTTAGAAGGCATCATCCGTAAGTTATTAAATCGCCTTGATAAAATGGATGAAGAGCAGGTTATCGCATCACTTTCTCGTTAATTGAACCACTAATAGCATATTGTGCGACACACCCGTATCAGGGAATCGTTACTTTAAGCATCCAAAAATAAACTCATGCCAGCGCTAACCCCGCTGGCATTTTAGACTCAGGCTGTTGCTGACAGGATGTCCGGCGAACCTGAATGGCAAGAGAACGTGGAGAAAAACATGAGTGCAAACGCGGTCACGCAGGATCCGCAGCAGCCGAAAAATAAAAAAAAGACGCGCAAAGGCGCGCTGATTTTTCTGGCTGTGCTGTTCGTTATTATCGGGGTAGCCTATCTGACTTACTGGTTCCTGGTATTACGTCATTATCAGGAAACGGACGACGCCTACGTTGCCGGTAACCAGACCCAGGTTATGGCGCAGGTTTCCGGCAGCGTTAATAAAGTGTGGTTTGATGACACTGATTATGTGAAAAAAGGCGACGTGCTGATCACACTGGATCGCACCGATGCCGAGCAGGCGTTTGAAAAAGCGCAAACGGCACTCGCAACCAGCGTGCGGCAAACCCATCAGCTCATTATCAACGGTAAGCAGTATCAGGCCACCATCGCGCTGCAAAAAACCGCGCTGGTGCAGGCGCAGGCGGACTTAAAGCGCCGCGAACCGCTGGGTGCCGCTAATCTGATTGGTCGTGAGGACCTGCAACACGCTCGTGATGCCGTGGCGACTGCTCAGGCTCAGCTTGACGTGGCAATCCAGCAGTACAATGCCAATCAGGCGATGATTCTGGATACCTCACTGGAAAATCAGCCGGCCGTTAAGCAGAGTGCAGCAGAATTGCGCGATGCCTGGCTGGCCCTGCAGCGTACCACCGTAATCAGCCCGATTAACGGTTATGTTTCACGCCGCAGCGTACAGGTGGGTTCTCAGATCACCAGCTCCACGCCGCTGCTGGCCGTAGTCCCTGCTGATAATCTGTGGGTGGATGCTAACTTTAAAGAAACCCAGCTGGAAGGCGTACGTATTGGCCAGTCCGCTACCGTGGTGAGCGATATTTACGGTGATGACGTGGTCTATCACGGTAAGGTCGTCGGCCTGGATATGGGCACCGGCAGCGTGTTCTCACTGCTGCCAGCGCAGAATGCCACCGGTAACTGGATCAAAGTGGTTCAGCGCCTGCCGGTACGTATTGAGCTGGATGCGCAGGAAGTGGCGAAACATCCGCTGCGTATCGGTCTGTCTACACTGGTAAAAATTGATACCAGCAATCGTGACGGCGCGGTTCTGGCCACCAGCGTGCGCAGTAAACCTGCTTACGAAAGTGATGCGCTGGCGCTGGATCTGGCCCCGGCGAACGCCCTGATTGCCGATATCATCCGCGCGAATGCTAACTAAGCCAGCGGGAGGCTGTGATGGCACAAAAACCGCTTGAGGGCGCGCCACTGGTCCTGATGACCATTGCGCTGTCGCTGGCTACGTTTATGCAGGTTCTGGACTCCACTATTGCAAACGTGGCCATTCCAACAATTGCCGGTAACCTGGGGGCATCAAACTCCCAGGGAACGTGGGTTATCACCTCGTTTGGCGTGGCGAACGCGATTTCGATTCCGATTACCGGCTGGCTGGCAAAGCGCATCGGCGAAGTGAAACTGTTCCTGTGGTCAACGGTGGCGTTTGCCGTCGCTTCGTGGCTGTGCGGCATGTCGGAAAGCCTGAGCATGCTGATCTTCTTCCGCGTGATTCAGGGGATCGTGGCCGGTCCGCTTATCCCGCTCTCGCAGAGCCTGCTGCTCAGTAACTATCCTCCGGCGAAGCGCAGTATTGCATTATCGCTATGGGCGATGACGGTGATCGTCGCGCCGATCTGCGGCCCGATTCTGGGCGGCTGGATCAGCGATAACTACCACTGGGGCTGGATCTTCTTTATCAACGTGCCGATTGGCGTTGCGGTGGTGGTGCTGACGCTGCAAACGCTACGCAATCGCGAGACGCCAACGGTGATCCGACCGATTGATACTGTCGGTCTGGTGCTGCTGGTTGTCGGCGTCGGCTGTCTGCAGGTGATGCTGGACCGCGGTAAGGAACTGGACTGGTTTAGTTCCCCGGAGATCATTACGCTGACGGTGGTCGCCGTGGTGGCTCTGGTTGTCTTATTGGTCTGGGAACTGACTGATGACCATCCGATTGTGGATCTGTCGCTCTTTAAGTCGCGCAATTTCACCATTGGCTGTCTGTCGATTAGCCTCGCCTATATGCTCTACTTTGGTTCGATCGTTCTGCTGCCGCAGCTGTTGCAGGAGGTGTATGGCTATACCGCCACCTGGGCAGGGCTGGCGTCGGCCCCGGTTGGGATCATCCCGGTGATTCTGTCGCCGATTATCGGCCGCTTCGCCCATAAGCTGGATATGCGACGGCTGGTGACCTTCAGCTTTATTGTTTACGCGATATGCTTCTACTGGCGTGCGTACACTTTCGAGCCGGGGATGGATTTTGCTGCATCGGCGTGGCCGCAGTTTATTCAGGGCTTCGCCGTGGCCTGCTTCTTTATGCCGCTCACCACGATAACCTTATCCGGCCTGCCGCCGGAGCGGCTGGCGGCGGCATCGAGCCTGTCTAACTTTACCCGTACGCTGGCCGGTTCGATTGGTACATCGATCACCACCACCATGTGGACCGACAGGGAATCGCTGCACCATGCCCATCTTACCGAGTCCGTGACGCCCTACAGCGCCAATACTCAGGAGATGTACAGCAAGCTGGAGCAGTTAGGCATGAGCCACGATCAGGCATCCGCTTATCTGGCGCAGCAGATCACTAACCAGGGACTGATTATCTCCGCCAATGAGATTTTCTGGGCTTCTGCCGGGGTGTTCCTGATCCTGCTGGTGCTGGTGTGGTTTGCCCGCCCTCCGTTTGGTGCCGGAGGCGGCGGCGGCGGTGCGCATTAAAAAAGGCGGCCGGTAAACCGGCCGCCTTCAGCGATATTTCAAGGGCGGATAAAACTATCCGCCTTTTTTATGGCATTACGCCTTGTTCTGGCGCCACCATTCGGCAAGCAGAATACCGGTTGCTACTGAAACGTTCAGACTTTCCACGTTGCCCGTTCCACCGATCGATACGCTCAGATCGCCCTGCTGGAAAGTGCTGTCTGACAGACCATCACGCTCCTGACCGAGAACCAGTACCATTTTCGCCGGCAGTTCTGCCTGCGACAGGGAAGTCCCTTTATGACTGGATGTGGTAACGATGGTGTAGCCTGCACGGCGGAATGCATCCAGACCCGCGGCAAAGCTCTCATCGGTGATCGCCTGCACATGCTCAGCGCCGCCTTCGGCGGTTCGCACGGCCGCACCGGATTCCAGCAGCGCCGCGTCGTCCACCAGCACGCCTTTTGCACCGAAGTGCGCGCAGCTACGCATGATGCCACCAAGATTGTGCGGGTTACCGATGCCTTCCAGCGCCAGCACGCAATCTTTTTGATCGGCCTTAGCCAGCCACTCGCTCACCGGCGTGCCAACGCGCTTCTTGATCAGGAAGCACACGCCACCGTGGTGTTCAGTACCGGACGCTTTTTGTAGCTCGGCTTCATCAACGGTGTGATAAGCCTTACGATTTGCCGCCATCCACTTTAATGCATCACGGAAGCGTGGCGTGACGCTCTGCACAAACCATGCACGTACGATGCATTCCGGACGGCTCTGGAACAGCGCCTGACAGGCGTTTTCGCCATACACGCGAGTCTCTTCCATACGCTGACGGCGCAGCTGTTCCGGATCAATAAAGCTTTTACCGCTGATACCGCCGTGATCCGGTTTATCCGCATCAGGCGTGGTATTCGGTGCACGGGAAACGGTGCGCCACGGAGAGTCAGAACGCCCTTCGCTGCGATCGCGCCCGCCGCGTGGCTTACTGTCAGCATGACGAGATGGACGCCGCGCGTCATCCTGACGAGGGCCTTTACCGGTGCGAGGATTATATCCACCCTTGCTGCCGCCGCCTTCATCATCACTGCGGACATACATCACTTTAACCTTGCTGCTTTTACCTTTCGATTCGTCGTTCATTTTTCCTCCACCTGGGCTGAGCGCGAAGCGCGCAGATTACCTGATGTGGCAACAGTTAGCTATCAACTTCCAATAAAAGCCGACGTTCGGCAAATATCACCCGCGCAGCCGTGCATTTTGCATCCTAAAGCGTATGAGACATTACCTATTATATCCATTGAACAAATCTCTTTGTTGCCAGGATTCTCGCCCCCCATAATGACAGGACTATAACGATCAATGGGGTAAGTGAACGCTTACCCTTTCGCCGATCTGCGAGGTAAATGATGAATACAGTTTGTGTATCCTGCCAGGCAACCAATCGCGTGCCTGAAGAGCGTATTACCGATGGTGCGAAATGCGGTCGCTGCGGTGACCCGCTGTTTGATGGCCAGGTGATTAATGCCACTGCCGATACGCTGGATAAATATCTACAGGACGATCTGCCGGTAGTCATTGATTTCTGGGCTCCGTGGTGCGGACCGTGCGTTAACTTCGCACCGGTTTATGAAACCGTAGCGAAAGAGCGCAGCGGTAAAGTCCGCTTCCTGAAAGTGAATACCGAGGCCGAACAGCAGCTGAGCGCACGCTTCCGCATCCGCAGCATTCCTACCATTATGGTCTTTAAGCAGGGTCAGATGGCAGATATGCTCAGCGGCGCAATGCCGAAAGCGCCGTTCGACCAGTGGCTTGATGAAAACATTTAGGCCAGTGCCGATATCCTGTTTGAAAAAAGGATGCGCTGAGGACCAGTAATTAGGTCTTCACACTACTGCGTTATCAAGGCCGGGCACGCCCGGCCAGAATCCGCTAGAATAGCGTTTTTTGCTGATGATCTCTGATGACCGATAACGCCGTCCTTCGTCTGCGCGCCGCGCGACTTGCCCGCGCCACCCGCCCGTTCCTTGCCCGCGGTAACCGCATCAAACGCTGCCAGCGCTGCCTGCTGCCGCAGAAGAACTGCCTGTGCGCCACGCTCGAACCGCAGCAGGCCCGCAGCCGCTTTTGTCTGGTGATGTTCGACAGCGAGCCAATGAAACCCAGCAACACCGGGCGGCTGATTGCCGATATCCTGCCGGATACCGAGGCGTTTGGCTGGTCACGCACGGAGCCCGATCCCGACCTGCTCCGGGCTGTTCAGAATCCCGACTTCCAGCCAATGGTGGTTTTCCCACAGTCCTACGCCGATGCCGGTCGTCCGGTGCTGAATACTCCGCCGCTCAGCGGCAAGCCGCCGCTGTTTATTATGCTGGACGGCACCTGGACTGAAGCGCGGAAAATGTTTCGCAAAAGTCCGTGGCTCGATGACCTGCCGGTGATGTCGCTAACGCTGACCCGCCCTTCAAACTATCAGTTACGCGAGTCGCACGGCGAGGGCCAGCACTGTACCGCTGAAGTCGCCGCAGAACTGCTGTTACAGGCCGGAGATTCCGCTGCCGGTGGAGCGCTGTTCCGCCATTTCGATCTGTTCCGCCAGCGTTATCTGGCTGGAAAACCTCATCATCCGCTGCATCAGGCTTCCGTTGAGAATGTAGATGAAGAATAACAAATTCTGCCCACGATCAATTAACTGATACGCAGCGCAGCATCTTCTCGCCGCCCGGAGTAGAATCAAAATACGTTACTGCAGGGTAGCGGATAATTTCTCGAAGGGAGCGGAGATGAGCCAACGCGGTTTAGAAGCACTGTTGCGACCGAAATCGATCGCCGTGATCGGAGCCTCCACCCGGCCCGAACGTGCCGGATATCTGATGATGCGTAATCTGCTGGCGGGCGGGTTCAGCGGGCCGATACTGCCGGTGACGCCAAAATATCAGGCAGTTTGTGGCGTACTGGCCTGGCCTGATATTGCCAGCCTGCCGCTTTCCCCGGACCTTGCTATTATCTGCACTCACGCCCGGCGTAATCTGGAACTGCTGACCGCGCTTGGTGAACGCGGCTGTAAAGCCTGCATTATTCTCTCCGCACCCGCCAGCCAGCTCGCCGAGCTGGAAGCCTGCGCCAGCCGCTGGCAAATCCGCCTGCTTGGCCCGAACAGCCTTGGACTGCTGGCCCCGTGGCAGGGGCTGAATGCCAGTTTCTCCCCGGTGCCGATTCTTAAAGGCAAGCTGGCTTTTATCTCACAGTCGGCGGCAGTGTCAAACACGATTCTCGACTGGGCGCAGCAGCGCCAGCTTGGCTTCTCCTGGTTTATCGCACTGGGCGACAGCCTGGATATCGATGCCGACGATCTGCTCGACTTCCTGGCGCGCGATGGCAAAACCAGCGCGATTCTGCTCTATCTGGAGCATCTTAGCGATGCGCGCCGCTTTGTTTCTGCCGCCCGCAGCGCATCGCGTAATAAACCGATTCTGGTGATCAAAAGTGGCCGCAGCCCTCACGCCAACCAGCTGCTGAAGTCCCATGGCGGAATGGATGCCGCCTGGGATGCGGCCATTCAGCGCGCCGGTCTGCTGCGCGTGCAGGACACTCACGAACTGTTTTCAGCAGTGGAAACGCTCAGCCATATGCGCCCGCTGCGCGGCGAACGGCTGATGATTGTCAGCAACGGCGGCGCGCCCTCCGCGCTGGCGCTGGACGAGCTGTACGACCGCAACGGTAAACTTGCAACGCTGAGTGAGTCTTTACTTACTGAACTCGGTGAGCGGCTGCCGGAAGGGATTACACCGGGCAACCCGCTGGATTTAAAAGATGACGCCACGCCGGAGCGCTATCTGCAGGCGCTGTCGCTATTGCTCGACAGCCATGACGTTGATGCCCTGCTAATCATTCATGCGCCCAGCGCCGTTGCGCCACCGACGCTAACGGCTCAGCGGGTGATTGAGCTGGTGAAACAGCATCCGCGCGGCAGGCAGATAACGCTGCTGACTAACTGGTGTGGCGAACATTCTTCCCAGGAAGCCCGACGACTGTTCAGCGATGCCGGTATCCCAACCTATCGTACACCGGAAGGGACGGTGACGGCCTTTATGCATATGGTTGAGTACCGGCGTAACCAGAAGCAGCTGCGCGAAACCCCGGCTCTGCCCGCGAATCTCACCGCCAATACCAGTGATGCTCATCAGTTGATCCAGCAGGCGCTGGAAAATGGTGCCACCACGCTGGATACGCATGAAGTACAGCCAATTCTCCAGTCCTACGGGCTGAATACGCTTCCGACCTGGATTGCCGGCGATAGCAGTGAAGCGGTACAGATCGCCACGCAGATTGGCTATCCGGTGGCGCTGAAGCTGCGATCGCCGGATATCCGCCATAAGTCCGAAGTCCAGGGGGTGATGCTGTATCTACGAACTTCCACCGAGGTGCAGCAGGCGGCCGAGGCGATTATCGATCGCGTCAGGCTGACTTCGCCGCAGGCACGCATTCACGGCCTGCTGGTACAAAGTATGGCGAACCGTGCCGGGGCGCAGGAATTGCGAATTGTGGTTGAACAGGACCCGCTGTTCGGTCCGGTGATTATGCTGGGTGAAGGCGGTATCTCCTGGCAGGGTGATCGCCAGGCGGTGGTGGCGCTGCCGCCGCTGAATATGACGCTGGCGCGCTATCTGGTGATTCAGGCGATTAAAAGCGGCAAGATCCGCGGGCGCAGTGCGCTGCATCCGCTTGATATAGTTGGCCTGAGCCAGGTGCTGGTTCAGGTGTCTGACCTGATTGTCGACTGCCCGCAGATTGTTCGTCTGGATATTCACCCCCTGCTGGCCACAGGCAACGAGTTTACCCTGCTGGACGTAACGCTTCAGCTGGCGGAGTTTCACGGTGATGCGGAAGATCGTCTGACCATCCGTCCCTATCCGCATGCGCTTGAAGAGACAATCGTCCTGAAGAATGGACAAGCGTGCCTCTTCAGGCCCATTCTTCCAGAGGACGAACCTCTGCTACAGCAGTTTATCGCTCAGGTAACCAAAGAAGACCTCTATTATCGCTACTTCAGCGAGATCAATGAGTTCACCCATGATGATTTGGCTAACATGACGCAAATCGACTACGATCGGGAAATGGCGATTGTTGCCATCCGTCAGCATAATGGACTGTATGAGATTATCGGTGTAACCCGCGCAATTTCAGATGCGGACAATATCGACGCGGAGTTTTCCGTACTGGTGCGCTCCGATCTGAAAGGCCTTGGGCTTGGCCGACGCCTGCTGGAGAAAATGATTGTTTACACCCGCGATCACGGCCTGCAGCAGTTAAATGGTATTACGATGCCGCGTAATCAGGGCATGCTGGCACTGGCACGCAAACTGGGGTTTGTCGTCGACGTGCAGTTGGAAGACGATATTGTTGGTTTGTCGCTGTCGCTGGGCGAACAGGAAGGTGGCAATGAAAAGTAAATCTAACGCCTTTCGCACAAACTAATGGTATTATTCTCGGTTAGGGTCATGATTTTACGGATAAAGGCCATTCTATGAACAGAGAAGAAACGCACTGTGATGTTGTCAAATTTTAAACGCAATAAACACCAACAGCACCTTGCGCAACTGCCTAAACTGTCTCAGTCAGTTGCTGATTTCACGACGCTGTATTCGCCTGCGGATTTTCGCAAAACGCTGCTGGAAAAAATTGCCACGGCGACACGGCGTATCTGCATCGTGGCCCTCTATCTGGAAAATGATGAAGGCGGCCAGGCGATTCTCTCAGCGCTTTACGCGGCTAAACGCCTGCGCCCCACGCTGGATATCTGCGTACTGGTTGACTGGCACCGCGCTCAGCGCGGTCGAATTGGCGCGGCAGCCTCGGCAACGAACGCCGACTGGTACTGTGAAATGGCCAGCCAGAACGAAGATATTGCGATCCCGGTTTACGGTATTCCAGTCAATACCCGTGAAGCGCTGGGCGTGCTGCATCTGAAAGGTTCGATTATCGATGATACGGTGCTGTATACCGGTGCCAGCTTCAACGATGTCTATCTACATCAGCGTGACCGATACCGCTATGACCGCTATCAGCTCATCACTAACCGCGAGCTGGCCGATACGATGTTCAAGTGGATCGATAAAAATCTGATCCAGGCCGAAGCGGTTCATCGCCTCGATCGCCATCAGCGCCCTAAAAGCCCGGAAATTAAAAATGAAACACGCCAGTTCCGTCAGGAACTGCGGGGCTTCGACTACGAGTTCACCGGTAATGCCAATAATGAACAGCTGGCCGTCACGCCGCTGGTCGGGTTAGGCAAACGCAGTTCGCTGAATAAAACCATCTATCATCTGATGCCCTGCGCCGAACGTAAGCTGACAATCTGTACCCCCTATTTCAATCTGCCTGCAATTCTGGTGAGGAATATCATCTGGCTGCTGCGCCGGGGTAAAGAGGTTGAGATTATCATTGGCGATAAGACGGCGAATGATTTTTATATCCCTGAAGATCAGCCGTTTAAAATCATCGGTGCGCTTCCTTACCTGTATGAAATCAACCTGCGCCGTTTCTTAAGCCGTCTGCAGTATTACGTTGATGTCGGGCAGCTGACAGTGCGCTTATGGAAAGACGGCGAGAACAGTTACCATCTTAAGGGGCTGTGGGTGGATGATGAATGGAGTATGGTCACCGGCAACAACCTGAATCCGCGCGCATGGCGACTCGATCTGGAAAATGCGGTACTGATCCACGATCCGCTCCAGCAGCTGAGCGATCAGCGCGATCGCGAACTGAACCTGATCCGCCAGCATACAACTGTGGTTCAGCACTTCCGCGATCTGGAAAGTATTGCCGATTATCCGGTCAAGGTCCGCAAACTTATTCGCCGCCTGCGGCGTATCCGCATTGACCGGCTGATTAGTCGTATTCTGTAGTTTCTAACCTGTTATACGGCCTCGTTTTTACGGGGCTTTTTTTAACCGGAGCCAATATGCGCATATGCTTCCTCCTGGTTTTGCTTTGCTGTAGCGGCTGCACTCATCTGGCCCAGGATGAATGGACCGGGCGTGATAAGGCTCAGCATTTTATCTCTTCCGCCTTTCTGGCGGCAGCGGGGAATGCCTACGGTGAGCGTCAGAACTGGAGCGAAGGCCACAGTGCGAGCTTTGGCCTGACATTTGCTATCTCCCTTGGTGCAGCAAAGGAGCTCTATGACAGTCGGGAAGGCGGAACCGGATGGAGCTGGAAAGATTTTACCTGGGATTTAGCCGGTGCTGCCACCGGCTATACGTTGTGGAATATCGGTCACTAGCTACAGCTTAAGACCTTTTCCCCGCTTGTGAAGCATCAGTGACACCAGGAATGCTACGGCTCCCATCAGGGAGACATACCAGAAGAAGGTGGTTTCACTGCCCACCGCCTTCAGCGACAGGGCTACGTATTCCGCAGATCCCCCGAACAAAGCATTGGCTACCGCATAGGACAACCCTACCCCCAGCGCTCTGACTTCTGGTGGAAACATCTCGGCTTTAAGGATGCCACTAATTGAGGTGTAAAAACTGGTAATCACCAGCGCCAGCATCACTAAAACGAACGCGATGATCGGATCGTGTACGCTCTGCAATAACGTCAGGATCGGCACCGTGCATAACGCAGCCAGCCCGCCAAAGATCAGCATGGAACTCCTGCGGCCAATTTTATCCGATAAGCCGCCGATAACAGGCTGCAGCAGCATAAATACAAACAGCGCTGCGGTCATCAAACCACTGGCCGTCTTATGATCCATCCCCGAGGTGTTGACCAGGTATTTCTGCATGTAGGTGGTGAAGGTATAAAAGCTGAGTGATCCCCCGGCGGTAAAGCCCAGCACCATAATGAACGCACGGCGATGCTTCCATAATCCAATCAGCGATCCGGCATCTTTGCTCTCGCGTGAGGCGCTGTCTGAGGTTTCATTGAGTGAACGACGCAGATAAAGTGCCACGATGGCCAGTGCCGCGCCCAGAGCAAATGGAATACGCCAACCCCAGCTGCGCAGTTCCTGATCGGAGAGAATTTGCTGTAGCACGACCACCGTCAGAAGTGCCATTAGCTGACCACCGATCAGCGTGACATACTGAAACGAAGCGTAAAAACCCTTACGCCCTTCTGCCGCGACTTCACTCATGTAGGTTGCGCTGGTGCCATATTCTCCCCCCACTGATAACCCCTGGAACAGACGCGCCAGCAGTAGCAGTGCCGGAGCCCAGACGCCAATGGTATCGTAGCCCGGCAAACAGGCGATAACCAGCGAACCAAAGCACATCATGCAGACGGAAATCAGCATAGAAGTCTTACGCCCGTGCTTATCGCCAATGTAACCAAACAGCCAGCCGCCGATCGGCCGCATCAGGAATCCAGCGGCAAAAATACCGGCAGTCTGTAACAGCTGGGTAGTTGGATTGCCCGAGGGGAAGAAAATATGGGCAAAATAAAGTGAGCAGAATGAGTAAACGTAAAAATCAAACCATTCAACCAGGTTGCCGGACGATGCTCCCACTATTGCCCAGATTCGTTGCCGTGCAGTCAGCGTGTCTCCCAGCTGCTTTTCGGTAATTGAGTCCATATAAAATCCTCGTAAGTTTTCCTCGCCAACTTTAGTGCCAAAGAAAGCTATTGGTAGTGATGATGATGTGTTTATAACATTATGATTTATATGGCATACAGCCTTTTATAAGCAGTTCGATTATGGCATAACCTGAGGAAATTATTCGGACATCTAATACAGTGGATTTAGCGATTTTTACTGTTATGAGTGGTAAAACGGTTGCTAACAATGTCTTATTCGGGGTGGCTAACACTCGAAAATGAGCGATTGCCGAAGTCTGCGATATTAAAAATAGAGCAGATTTCAGACAGTCCCCGGTGCGATCGCAGGTTTTCCCAACAGGTTTGAGCAGGATATTTCCTTTACGGATTTAAAAGGTTGCTGAGGTTATTGAAGGCTGGATGTAAGCGCAGAGAAAGTAGAGTACTGGATAGTAAAATGGTCACTTCAGGCGGGATTCTGAACAGCGTAAACGCAAAAAGGCCATCCGTGAGGATGGCCTTCTGCTTGATTTGATGCCTGGCAGTTCCCTACTCTCGCATGG
>NZ_JACVTS010000080.1:0-443 GCF_016624545.1 Erwinia sp. S38
GTAAGCCGGGATGGCCCCCTAGCCGAAACAGTGCTCTACCCCCGGAGATGAATTCACGAGGCGCTACCTAAATAGCTTTCGGGGAGAACCAGCTATCTCCCGGTTTGATTGGCCTTTCACCCCCAGCCACAAGTCATCCGCTAATTTTTCAACATTAGTCGGTTCGGTCCTCCAGTTAGTGTTACCCAACCTTCAACCTGCCCATGGCTAGATCACCGGGTTTCGGGTCTATACCCTGCAACTTAACGCCCAGTTAAGACTCGGTTTCCCTGCGGCTCCCCTATACGGTTAACCTTGCTACAGAATATAAGTCGCTGACCCATTATACAAAAGGTACGCAGTCACACCCCGAAGGATGCTCCCACTGCTTGTACGTACACGGTTTCAGGTTCTTTTCACTCCCCTCGCCGGGGTTCTTTTCGCCTTTCCCTCACGGTACTGGT
>NZ_JACVTS010000081.1:0-394 GCF_016624545.1 Erwinia sp. S38
CGTGCACCTGGTTTCATCCCATGAACAGCGGCTGTGCTTCCCGCTGGATTCGATCCGCCGGCCGAATGGTCAATATCCGGCCAGCAGCGTGGAGGTGGTTTATCCGGGGATGCATTCTGATTTAGGCGGGGGATACCCGCCGGGGGATCAAGGAAAAGCTAAGGCTGAGGATGATGGTTTTCTATTATCACAAATTGCCTTACATGATATGTATGCATCGGCCTTCCAGATTGGAGCTCCACTCAAAGTGCTTAGGGATGCATTACCTTCTGATTTGAAAAACGATATTTGGCGAATGATGCCTTTTGATTTGGGTCTGGAGTTTGAAATAGCCCCCGAACTTATCAACCGCTTCAACGCCTGGCGAGAGCTCACCCTGGGGCAACAAGCCCCT
>NZ_JACVTS010000082.1:0-377 GCF_016624545.1 Erwinia sp. S38
ATCCGGGCTGAGTTCCCTCAAAGTGATCTATTATTCGGAACAGCTATTTAGGTATCCATAACATTAATGCTAATGTATGCGTACATTAGCATTAATAAATTCCATGACGGAACCATCATTACCCAGGTTATCAGAGTAGTCTTTACAGATACACCGCTCAGTAAGCAGATCGAAGCATTTCATGTGAAGTTTCAGGCCCATTTTAGCTCCTGATCAGAGGATTATTGTTTATCTTTCGCCGGGTTATTATTTTACTGGTTATATTATCAACTCCTTCTTTTTCCGTTTCCGGATAATAAATAAGATCTGACCCTGCAGGGTGTTTTGGGCTTTGTTGAATAAATCGAACTTTTGCTGAGTTGAAGGATCAGATCACG
>NZ_JACVTS010000083.1:0-364 GCF_016624545.1 Erwinia sp. S38
GCTAAACTCCTTCAGTACCGGGATAACTGAAAAATCGATACCGCACTGGTCGATAATAAAATCGAGGTGGTTAGCTTCAATTTCAGCATAGGTATGCTGAAGCTTGTTTATCCAATTGGTAATGCCGGACATGTTCAATTATGCCTCCCTTGGCACAAAACCCTGCGCGAGCTCCTGCGCTTTTTTAAGGCACTCTTTACACACTGACGATGGCAGTTCCGGCAGAGGAAAGTCCTGGCTCGTCGGCCCCATCCATTTATGCTGCCCCTTCAGGCTCAGCAAGCCAGGCCCATGAATCTCCACTTCACCCGCCGGAGTCAGCCGGATATAGGCCCCGCCGCAGGCAAGCGTGATCCCGTTTTTC
>NZ_JACVTS010000084.1:0-358 GCF_016624545.1 Erwinia sp. S38
ATAATCACCGATCTGGCGTGGTATCCACCGGCGTTTCCGGCGCAGGGGCGCTTGCCCACCCACGCCGCGCTGGTTGGCGAGAACTGCGCTAAACAGGACAGCCGCGAGCTGGCCTACCGCCAGGAGCTGTGCCTGGCCGCCGGACGCCGCGTGGAGCCGCCCTGCTGTAAGACCCTGCATATCAGCCTGTTTTTTGACGGCACAGGGAATAACCTTAATCACGACTTCTATAACTCCGATCCGAAGCACCCTACTAATATCGCTCGCCTGTTCCGCGCCGCTATCGGCCAGGGTTACGCCGGCGGGATGGCGGGAAAAGCCTCGGAGCTGCTGGATGCTATCGGCAGCGGCGATGACA
>NZ_JACVTS010000085.1:0-319 GCF_016624545.1 Erwinia sp. S38
AGGTAACCGTAGGGGAACCTGCGGTTGGATCACCTCCTTACCTGAAGATACCTTCCCGCGCAGTGCTCACACAGATTGTCTGATAGAAAAAGTAATGAGCAGGACGGCTGCGAAGTCGCGACACTGATGTGTCCCCTTCGTCTAGCGGTTAGGACTCCGCCCTTTCACGGCGGCAACAGGGGTTCGAATCCCCTAGGGGACGCCACCTGCCTGGTGACAGGTGAAAGATGTCTCCACAGTATCTCAAAACTGATATTGCCTTCGGGTGAGTCACGTTTGAGATATTTGCTCTTTAACAATCCGGAACAAGCTGAAAAAT
>NZ_JACVTS010000086.1:0-309 GCF_016624545.1 Erwinia sp. S38
ACAGGTTGACGATCTGGAAGTGGCCGCTGACGGCCTGAGCATTACGGGTACTGGCGAACCGGGTGCCTCCATCACCGTTCGTGATGCTGACGGCAACGTGATCAGCCTCCCGGGCACCGTAGTGGGCGAAGACGGTAACTTCACCGTAAGCCTGAATATTCCTCAGACCAACGGCGAAACCCTCTCCGTTACCCAAACCGACGAAGCGGGCAACCCGTCCGATCCGGCGACCGTTGACGCGGGCGATACCACGCCTCCGGCACAGGTTGACGATCTGGAAGTGGCCGCTGACGGCCTGAGCATTACGGG
>NZ_JACVTS010000087.1:0-307 GCF_016624545.1 Erwinia sp. S38
GTCTCTGTCTCTGTCTCTGTCTCTGTCTCTGTCTCTGTCTCTGTCTCTGTCATTTTTGTACTGCAACATCATCGGTTTGAGAGGAAAAACCGTGTGTTTTATAATCACTTGCCGCAATATTTGCCTGTAAAACAGCCAAAAGAATTCAAATGTTCACAAAATCAACAAAATAGCGAAAAATAATCTTGGCAAACGAAAAAACTCCCCCTATACTGCGCTCCATCAGTTACCGGCACCTTAGCCGAAGCTGATACCGTGTGGAAGCGTGGCCGAGTGGCTGAAGGCACCGGTCTTGAAAACCGGCGAC
>NZ_JACVTS010000088.1:0-304 GCF_016624545.1 Erwinia sp. S38
GTACTAATGACCCGTGAGGCTTAACCTTACAACACCAGAAGCGTTCTGGTGAGTGTTGAGAGACAACACGACGATTTTCAGCTTGTGACGGATAAAAGAATTTAGTTGTGTCCGGCGGAGTCAAGTCCGAAGGATTTTGCACTGAGACAAGGCGACGACTGAGACGATGTGAAGGAGCATACAAGGGTATGTGACTGAACAGCGCGAAGAAGTCAACGCAGTATCAGTGTAAAAGACACAGGACATAACGGAAAGAATTTGCCTGGCGGCTTTAGCGCGGTGGTCCCACCTGACCCCATGCCGA
>NZ_JACVTS010000089.1:0-304 GCF_016624545.1 Erwinia sp. S38
GTGCTGTGCTGTGCTGTGCTGTGCTGTGCTGTGCTGTGCTGTGCTGTGCTGTGCTGAAGGATATGGCAACGCAGATTAATCGGAGGGTAAAGCGATTGTGTTTCTCACTACAGCGCTAAAATAGTGAGTGATTAAGCGGGGGACCTGAAACGGGTTACCCCGTTTTTTTATGCGAGAAGCCGCGTGGTCGTAAAAAATGAACGAAAAAAAATCCGCCGAAGCAGATTTATTTTTAACAACGACCTGTTTGAGAATTTGGTGGAGATAAGCGGGATCGAACCGCTGACCTCTTGCATGCCATGCA
>NZ_JACVTS010000008.1:0-207074 GCF_016624545.1 Erwinia sp. S38
GGTGCTGCCCGGCTCGCCTTTACCGGAGAGTGAGCTGCCGTCGTCAGAGACGTCGAGGTCGGTTGGAGGATTTGGTGCTTCAGTATCCGCATCAGCATCCGCATCGGCATCGGCATCGGCATCGGCATCGGCATCGGCATCGGAGTCACTGTCGGAATCAGAGTCACTGTCGGAATCGGAGTCGCTGTCGGAATCGGAGTCGCTGTCGGAATCGGAGTCACTGTCGGAATCGGAGTCACTGTCGGAATCGGAGTCACTGTCGGAATCGGAATCGCTGTCAGAGTCAGAGTCAGAGTCAGAGTCAGAGTCAGAGTCAGAGTCAGAGTCCGCATCCGCATCAGCATCCGCATCGGAGTCACTGTCGGAATCGGAGTCACTGTCGGAATCGGAATCGGAATCGGAATCGCTGTCGGAATCGGAATCGCTGTCAGAGTCAGAGTCAGAGTCCGCATCCGCATCGGCATCGGCATCAGCATCACTATCTGAGTCTGAATCGCTGTCCGAATCTGAATCGCTGTCGTCGCTATTGTTTTTATCGTCGTCGCTTTCGCCCAGGAACATCGCTCCTAAACCAAGCAGACCGGCGCCAGCAAATGCCAGCCCAGCTGCGTAGCTAGAATCAGCACCGCCCAGCAATAAGCCGTCGATATCGGCAATAGATTCAAAATGGAAACCGGTGGCGGGATCTTGCACCCACCACAGAGCACCCTGACTATCTTCCAGGACTAAATCACTGGTATGGCCCTGTGCATCGGCCACGAAGAAATTCTGGAGTACGACCTTTTCGCCAGAATGGAGCGTAACGATCAAATCATTCCCGGAGCGTGTTGTTGCAGCGATTTCGCTGCGCTCCAGTTGTAGCTTTACTACGCTAGGCGCGGACAGATTAACCCTATCAGCTGATACGCTGGAGGTTGCTCCGCCGTCCTTTACGGTTACAGCTATGTTATTCATAAACTTGCACTCCCATGAGGATTGAGCATTTGGCAGGCCCCAGAGCCTTACCAAATCGTTTACTAATTTGATACGTACTAAATAGAAGTTGTAGCAAGCACCTTTGGAGCTTATTCCCTTCTTATTTCAACTGCTTACTGCTTCTGGCGCGGAAGTTTTATGCGTACCTTATTGAATGACATTTTCAGTGAGGCAGGTCTGTTACCAGGCTATCAGATTATTTTTTACTGTTCTTGTGGTTTACGCATTTAATTAGGCATAAATTCACTAATAAACAATGATTAATCTGACAAACGGGCAAGACGATGCCGCCCTGAATAAGGGGCATAAAAATAGTTTTATTATCCAGTTGATTACCCTGGATTATTATTGTCAGAGGTGACTTTCTGATATTGATATAATTAATATCACTATCAGCGCAGTACCTCATGATGGCAGGGCGGATCGCTCCTCCCTACAAAACTGGAATTTCTTACTTATTCAGGAAACGCAGTCCTTATTTTCACCAGGTGAAAATTTATTTACCCATATTCAAATAAGGGGGATGAGAAAATAGTTTGCTAAAGCTCACATTATTTTCAGCCATCCTGGAATATAACCTGCCGGGCTTCACATATTTGCCAGCCGTAGACACAATCCTTGCCAATCGGCAATATCCGTTGCGTAGGATAATCCTGAGATCAAGCTCGCTGTATTGGATCTGTGGATCAGCGTCGACGCGATTGCTCAGGCCGACATTCGTTTCGGATTGAAAGGGTAAGCAGGCGGTCAGTGCCGTTCTCTGCGCGATGAAATGAGTAGCGGTGCGAGCGTCAAGATCGATCGCTAAACCAGTGAAGGAGGGCGAAACAAGAGTATCTGCTGAGCATTTAGCGGGAAGTAGTGCACCTGCCATAGCATGAGTAAGGCCAGGGACTAACCGATAGTCAACACGATGTTCTTTCATACTGCAGTCCTTTAACACCATCAACAGGTTAAAGCTTTTCATCATTAGCTGCGCTTCACTCAATTTGAAATCATCTCCGCGACCTGAGAACACCGATCTCTAACTGAATTGGAGCTTAGTGTGTTAATTCAGTTAATTGAAATTGGTTTGAATGCACGGGAGAGTGATTTTTGATAGGCATTTCCTATTGGGTGGTTTCATATGGTAACAGCAGGCTATCTAAAATTAAGATAAGTCTCACTTAATGGCATTACCAGTGACGGTAAATTGTCACATTTTTATAACATCATGAATTAAAATGGATTTTTTCCATTAAAAAATTTTATACGTTACAGGGTGAGGGCGTTTGAAGTGCGAAAATTCCTGGTCTGAACGTGATTGATAAGACTTTCTGTTGTTTAAAAATGTAATTATTGATTTCTTTTTATACTTATCGCCCGTGAAAAGTGTGATTTATTCGTAAAATCATTAAAAAATTTATCGTTTTTTTTATTTTAAAATGTGATCTTGATCACAATAAATTGCCTTTTTATGTAAAATAGCTGAAAAATCAACGTTATTATAACGTATTGCAGTTATGGTTCATTAGTTTGCATAGACTATCTCAGCAAAAGTTAAGAAATATTTTTTCATTATTTCTATGCTTTTTTATGTGACTGATTCTCTTAGGCAGCAAATGCCCATCAATTAATGTTAACAATAGTAAGGCGTCGGTTTTTCAATCACATAAAGAGATGGAAGGCAGTTCGATGTCTCACTGCCTGTTACTCGCGGTGGGGAAGGAGCTGAAGGGCTATCCCTGGGATGATGATTTTGCATCCTGCAGGATACGGGAGTTGCATCCCGCAGGATAAGGCCGAAGTATCATCTGTTGCGCTTATAGCGGCGGAAGGTGAAGCGGGCACCCCAGACTAAAGCGATCGCCAGCACCAGCCAGAACAGCTGTTTAATATGATGGTCCAGCGTGTGCAGCCATGGCGCAATCACCTGGCCTCCCAGATAGCCCAGTGAGACAAACAGCGTCGCCCACAGCAGTGCGCCAATCACATTAAGCATCAGAAAAGTGGCAGGACGCAGGCGGCTGGCACCGATGATGATCGGCCCGACAATGCGCAGGCCATACATAAAACGTACGCCGATAACAAAAAGCACGGGTCGTTTGCGGATCAGCTGATTCGCTGAGGTTATTTTGTCCTCATGCTTTTTAAAGCGTTTCAGAATGCTGGTGCCGTAGTATCGGCCCAGGAAAAATAGCGCGGTATCGCCCAGAATGCCGCCGCAGGCTGTCACCAGCAGTACCCAGCCGTAGTGCAAAAGTCCTTCATGAGCGGCAACGCCGCCCAACAGAGTGAAAGTTTCTCCTTCCGCCAGGCAGCCTATAAACAGTGCCCAATAGCCGTATTCCGTAATCAGCGCATTCACATCAGCAGGCAAAATAGATCTCCTTAAAAGTGTTTCCTCCTTATTAGTCTAGCGTTTTGTGATCGATCCCGCAGCCTGCAGAAAATCCGCGCATTTATTTTTGAAGTAAAAATAGGGTGTTAGCCGATCGGCGTTGCCGGGTGAAAAGCAAACAATTCAGTGGCGCATATACTGACAGTGTTGCCGCTCAAGACAGAAACCACGGGCGGCCAGACGTTGTGAGGAGTGAAGATATGAACCACGTATGGGGACTTCTTGCGCATCCTGACCGTGAGATGCGGGATATCAAGCGGGAGAACGAAACGCTCTCTCATCATTACACTCATCATGTTTTGCTGATGGCGCTGATCCCGGTGGTCTGCGCCTTTATTGGTACCACTCAAATTGGCTGGGATATCGGCGTGGGTCAGACCATTCCGCTGTCGTTGTTCAGTGCCTTCGCGCTGGCGATTGTGTTTTATGCCGTGATCCTTGGCGGGGTAGCGGTGATGGGGCGGGTAATCTGGTGGATGGCGCGTGATTATCCGCAGCGGCCACAGTTGAACAGCTGTATGGTTTTCGCCGGCTACATCGCCACGCCGCTGTTTCTTAGCGGGCTGGTTGCGCTTTATCCGCTGGTCTGGCTGTGCGTGCTGGTTGGTGCTCTGGCGCTGGTCTATACCGGCTATCTGCTTTACGTCGGTATTCCCCTGTTCCTGAACATTGATCGCGAAGAGAGCCTGCGAATTTCGGGTTCTACGCTGGCGATTGGTATCCTGGTACTGGAAGTGTTACTGGCGATCACGGTCCTGATGTGGGGCTATGGTTATCGCCTGTTTTAAGTGCCTTCGCCACCGGGAAACCGGTGGCGATCTGGAAACGCCTGGAAACGAATAATCCGTAGGAAAATACCCGGTTTACAGCGTATTATGCGCGAGCCAGCCCTCGCGTATTCTCCGTTTCAGCGGGTGGCGGCGTGTGGTTACCACACCTGAATCACTAGCCGTTAAGTTCTGAACTGATGCCTGCAAAAATCCGTTTATCTCTTTTGAGTTTGGCCCTGCTGTTTTCCGGCCCGCTACTCGTTACTCAGGCCAATGCCCGTACTCCACAATCTGAAACCACGCGCGCGGCGCAGCCGGAAATTGCCTCCGGCAGTGCGATGATTGTCGATATGGATACGAATAAAGTTATCTACGCTAATCACCCTGACCTGGTGCGCCCAATTGCCTCAATCACCAAACTGATGACGGTGATGGTGGTGCTGGATGCGCATCTGCCGATGGATGAGATCCTCAGCGTGGATATCAGTCAGACTCCGGAAATGCGCGGGATCTATTCGCGCGTGCGGCTCAACAGCGAAATCAGCCGTAAGAATATGATGCTGCTGGCGCTGATGTCCTCGGAAAACCGCGCGGCGGCAAGCCTGGCGCATCATTATCCGGGTGGGTACGATGCTTTCATTCGGGCGATGAACGCCAAGGCGCGCTCGCTGGGGATGACGAATACCCGCTACGTTGAACCAACCGGTTTGTCTATTCATAACGTATCAACCGCCCGCGATCTGACCAAACTGCTGATCGCCAGTAAGCGCTACCCGCTGCTGGGCGAGTTGAGTACCACCCGCGAAGATATGGCCACTTTTAGCCATCCGAATTACACGCTGCCGTTCCGTAACACCAACCATCTGGTGTATCGCCCGGACTGGAATATTCAGCTGACCAAAACCGGTTTCACCAATCAGGCCGGGCACTGCCTGGTCATGCGTACGGTGATCAATAAGCGCCCGGTGTCACTGGTCGTGCTGGATGCCTTCGGGAAGTACACGCATTTCGCCGATGCCAACCGCCTGCGTAGCTGGATTGAAACCGGTAAGATCTCCCCGGTTCCTGCCGCCGCGCTCAGCTATAAAAAGCAGAAGGCCGCTCAGGTAGCCAGTAACGGTGTTGCCGACGACAGCGCGGTGGAGTAACCCGCTTACAGCGTGCCGGAAGGGTCTAACTTTCCGGCACTTCTGGCGCGTCCGGCTGTAGCGCCAGCTGCATCAGCAGCGTATCCCGCCATTCACCGTGCTTAAATCCCACGTTGCGGAAATTGCCCACCGTTTCGAAACCCATTTTTTTATGCAGGTTCAGCGAACCGGCGTTGCGTTCGCCGTTGCCGACAATCGCCAGCATTTGCCGCCACGGTCCCTGCTGGCAGCGGGCGATCAGCGCCGCCATCAGCACGCTGCCAATGCCTTTGCCGCCCGCATCGGGTGCCAGATAAATGGAGTCTTCAATGGTGTAACGGTAGGCGGGGCGGGGGCGATACTGCGTGGCGTAACAGTAGCCGACCACTTCATTATTAATCAGCGCAACCAGCCAGGGCAGGCCAAAGGAGCGAACTTTGCGGAAACGCTCGGTCATTTCATGCACATCCGGTGGTGTTTCTTCGAATGAGCCACAGCCGTGCAGGACATGCCAGCCATAGATGCGGGTGATGATATCGAAATCGGCTTCTTCTGCGTCGCGGATGCAGACGGCAGATGCAGGGTTAACCATGACGAGTCCTTGTGTTTTTTCTTTCTAATTTGCCACGCAGCTCACGATGAAACACCATAGATTCTTCTTATGGCTGAGACTTTTTTTTTCTATCGCAAATCTTATAGTGCGGCCCACGGCAAAGGCATAAACTATGCCGCGATATTCATCCGGCACCGACCGGTGCCCTCTCTTTTTTATCAGGAACTTCGTTCATGTCAGGCATGTTAACTTTTCTTCGGGTGTGTCTGCTGGCACTGGTGGCGCTGTCGCCGCAGTGGGTGCAGGCGGCAGACAGCGACAGCGCTCAGCAAAATGGTGATGCGCCGATCAAGGTCAATGCTGCCGTTGAGCTGCCTAAGATGCAGAAGGTGCTCGACAAAATAAAGCAGCAGGTATCCGGCGAAACCAACGATACTCGCCTGAATGCGCTTAACGATCTGGCGCTGGAGCTGTCCGGTGATGCCGATGCCCTGATTCAGGGGCTGATTCCGCAGCGCGCGCAGCTGCAGGCGCAGCTGGCGGTACTTGGCCCTGCGCCAGCGGCGGACAGTGGAGTAAAGGAAACCAGCGAAGTCACGACCAAACGCAGCAAGCTGGAAAGCCAGAAAAGTAAAACCGACGACCAAATCAAGCAGGCCGAGACAATCAAAGCCAGTTCGATCAATCTTTCTGCCCAGATTGTTAATCTACGCCGCGATGCGTTGAAAACCCAGCTGGCGCTGAACGCAGGCAGTATTTTCGGTCCGCGCTTCTGGGCGCCGCTGACCAACAACCAGAGCGACGACAGTGAAAAGATCGGTGACTTTATTGATGAGTTGAAAACCGCCGCGTCGCTCTCTTTTGAACCGGGCTGGGTGTTTGGCACGATAAGCTGGATCCTGGCTGCCGGTCTGGTGGCAACGCTGGGTCGCCGCTACCTTGAACAGTTCCTCGCCTGGGTGGGGATCAACCACTTGCCGGAAGGACGTCTGCGCCGCAGCTTCCTTGCCGCCGCCACGGCGTTAACCACGCTCGGCGCGGTGGTGCTGGCGTTTAACTTCCTCGATCTGGCCTTTACCCGCCATGATGAGGTTGTGGATGACGTTCGTGTCTTCGCTGATAAACTGGTCGGGCTGAGTATTTTCTGCGGTCTGATCGCCGGTCTGGGGCGCGCTTTCCTCTCCACTCGCCGTCCATCATGGCGCCTGCCGCAAATCTCCAATGAAGTGGCGATGTCCCTGAAGCCGTATCCGCCGCTAACCGCAGCGCTGGTGTTTATTTTTCAGACGGTTGAAAACTTTAACAGCAGCGCGAATACCAGCGTGGCGACGACGATTTTTGCCAACGGTATGACCGCATTACTGATTGGGGCAACCGCGCTATCGATCAGCATTCGTACCAACCGCGTACGTCGCAGAATGATTCAGGAAGGCCATCAGCCGGAAGCGAGGTCAACGCTGGTCGGGCTGATTCAGATGGCGCTGACGCTGATCGGTTTTGCCATCATGGTTGCGCTGGTCATTGGTTACATTACCCTGGCGCGATTCCTTGCTTATGAGCTGATCTGGATGGGCATTGTGTTTGGCCTGTTCTACATCTTCAGCCAGCTGGTGACCGATGCCAGCGAGAGCCTGTTCTCCACTAATAATGCCTCGGGCAAGCGCATCCAGGCCTCGTTAAACATCGACGCGCGCCATCTCGGCCAGGTTGCGGCCCTGCTGGGTGCGATTGGCAAAACGCTGCTGCTGCTGGCGGCGGCGATGGCATTGCTGAACGGCACTTTCGGTAGCGCAACGCCGATAGAACTGGTGCAGAAAGCCATCGAGTTCTGGGGCGGTAAAGGCCTGGAGTCGATGAATATCGTTCCGGCGCATGTGGTGAACGCGCTGGCGTGCCTGGCGGTGGGTATCTGGGTACTGCGCTCGGTGAAACGCTGGCTGGAAAACGAATTCCTGCCTAAAACCACCATGGATAAGGGGATGCGCGTTTCGCTGATCACCCTGTTCAGCAACATCGGCTTTGTGCTGGTGATCCTGATGACGCTGTCGATTATGGGCGTGCAGTGGAACAAGCTGGCCTGGATCGTCAGTGCCCTGTCGGTCGGTATCGGTTTCGGTTTACAGGAGATTGTGAAGAACTTTATCTCCGGTCTGATCCTGTTAACCGAGCGTCCGGTAAAAGTCGGTGACCTGGTCAGTATCAGCGGTATTGAAGGCGATATCCGTCGCATTAACGTGCGTGCCACTGAGATCCAGCTTAGCGATAAGTCCACGGTCATTGTGCCGAACTCGCAGCTGATTTCGCAGAACGTGCGTAATGCCACCATGGGCAATGCGCAGGGGGTAGCGACTATTACGCTGACCTTCCCGCTGGATATCGATCCGCAGCAGGTGCGCCAGCTGCTGCTGGACGTTTACAACGATAATGAACGCATTCTGGAAACCCCGGAGCCGTCGGTGTCGTTTAAAGATCTCACCTCGACCGGTATTGTACTGGCCGTTACCGGCAACGTCGCCAGCCCGCGCCAGGTGAGCGGAGCGAAAAGCGATCTGCTGTTCGATATTCTGACCCGACTGCGCAAGGAAGGCGTGGCGCTGTCTGCACCGCAGACGATGATTATTGAGCGTAAAGACGGGAAGGTGGTTTTACAGGATGCCGCGGAGTAAACGCATAATGACCGCCGGTGGCAACCCCACCGGCAGCCTGATGGCTTAGCCTGCTTTATCCTGCATCTGATCTATCCAACTCACCAACTGATGAACTTTGGTGCTGTTTGAGCCCTTCAACAGCACCGTATCATTGGCCTGTAGTGCCTCCAGCAGCAGCGGTTTCAGGTCGTCCGGCGCATCGACCCACGCCCCTTTTTTCCCTTCATCCAGCTGTTCCCAGCAGTGTTTATAGCTCGATCCTGCCAGGAAGATCTGGTCGATCTGGCTGGCGTTCAGCAGCGGTGCCAGTTCGGTATGATAGCTCTCCGAGCCGGGACCCAGCTCGGCCATTTCACCCAGTACGGCAATACGGCGCCCGCTACAGCTCTGGCCGCTCAGGCGCTCAATGGCTGCCTGCATCGAGCCTGGATTGGCGTTATAGGCATCATCGATCAGGGTCAGCGGCAGGCCGTTAACGGTGACCTGTTTTTCCTCACCGCGCCCTGCCAGGGCGGCAAATTGCCCGATCTTCTCAATGGCCGGTTCCAGCGGATAGCCCAGCGCTTCTACTGCGGCCAGCGTCGCCAGACTGTTCAGTGCCATATGCTTTCCGCCCGCCGCCAGCGTGTAGTGCAGGGTGCGGTCGCCAATCTGCGCGGTAACCTGCTGCTTCTGCGCGTCATATTCAACCAGACGGTACTGACAGTCGGGATGCGTGCCGTAGTTAACAATATTCTGCTGCTTCGCTTCGGCCGCCTGGCTGACCGTTTCCCACTCCAGCATATCGCGGTTTAAAATCGCCACGCCGCCGGGAGCCATGCCGACAAAGATGGCACTTTTGGTCAGGGCAACATCGTGGACGGTGGTGTTTTCACCGAGGTGCGCGGGCTGAATATTGGTAAAAATTGCGACTTCCGGGCGTACCATGCGCGAGCTGACCGCCATTCTGCCAATGGCCATTTCCAGCACGATATGGGCGCTGTCCCACGGCATGGAGGCGATATTCCACGCCACGCCGCGCGGCAGGTTAGCGTTATTATTACTCTTGCAGGTTGGCCCCCAGGCGGAAAGCGCATCGGCGACCATGGCCACGCAGGTGGTTTTACCGGCGCTGCCGGTGATGCCCAGCACCCGGCCTTTCATCTTATCGCGGGCGTAGCGGCCCATAGCAAGCACAGCATCGGTATTATCGGCAACCTTAAGCAATGGAATGCTGTCCGACAGAATTTTTTCCGGTTCGGTGGTGATCAGGCAGGAGGGCGGAGGAGAAAGGCGTAAAGCCACGCTGGCCAGCAGCCCGGTTTTATCATCTTCGGTGCGGATAACCGCCATATTACCGGGCTGGAGGGCGGGAGCGAAAATAGACACGCCGGTTGCGGTCCAGCCTTCGGCTGGAGGAATAACCCAGCTGCCCTTCGTGGCTTTTTCTACATCTTGTACGGTCCAGTAATTTTTATTGCTGGTAAGGCTATTATTATTTGAAGCAGTAATGTTTTCTTCTGCTACTACGCCCATATTTCCTCCGCCAGTCAGTTGGCATGATTACAGTTATCACAGGATACAATTGACTATTAGCGCAAAAATGGGAAAAAACAATGTTTCGGGGCGCATCGGAAAGGATTAATAACATGAATATGATCGGGCGCACCGGGGCGAAATAATTCCGCCCCGGAACCGCGGGTTATTTCTGACAGTCGCAGCTGCCCCAGTGTTTTTCTCTCGTTGTTTTACCGATACCCGGGTTGAAGGTATTGGTCGGATCGAGCTGCTGATAAAACGCTTTCAGCTGGGGTTTCGCTTTATAAAGATGCCCCACGTTATGCTCTGCCGGATATTCCGCGCCGCGCTCGGCCAGCAGCGCCAGCATTTTTTCCTTCAGCGCGTGGGTATCCACTCCTTTTTTCACAATATAGTCCTGATGGAACACATGGCAAAGGAAGTGGCCGTAGTAGAGACGGTGGGTCAGCGCACCGTCAAATTCGGCAGGCAGCCGTTCAAACCACTCACGGTCGTTGCGGCGCAGCGCGATATCCAGCGCCAGAATATCTTCCACCTCATCGTGATGCACGGCGTGATAGCGCACCGCGGCACCGGCAGCGGCAAAGCGATGCAGAAACGCGTGTGCACCCTCTTTGCCTTCGCATTCGAAGAATGCGCCTTCGGCATGGTGGAAAAATTCTTGCAGATATGCACGTGCTTCGGCCACCCCGTCGCCGGACATTTTCAGCATCAGATGATGCTCATAGCGTTCGCGATACTGCTTCATACGGGCAGGCAAATGGGAGGGCAGCAGGGCGGTCAGCTTCTGTAATACGCGGTCGGTAAAGTGGGGCTTAAACCACTTGATGCGCGACAGCCAGGCATCAACGCGGCCTTTCATCGTAAAGAACATCGGCATTTTATCGGTGCCGAGTTTGTCGATCATCACGAAGGTGTCTTTACCGTACACTTCAGCAATATCGAAAATGTCGCGATGCATATACTCACCGGCAACCGGCAGATTGCTGAAGTTGGCCAGCATATGGCGGCGCAGCTGGTCCAGCACGTCGGTATTATTGGTGCCGATATAGAACACCTGCTGGGCAGTTTCGCTGGCAAAGGTATCCAGACGGACGGCAAACAGCGCCAGCTTCCCCGCACAGCCGGAAGCTTCGAACAGGCGACGTGCGTCGGCATTAAAGCGCGAAGGGGTGTCGGCTTCCACGTCGCGGACCCGCTCGGCGTATTCGTGATCCGAGGCGTGGCGCTGATCGTGCAGGACGTCGCCCTGCTGCCAGGTATCATCATCCAGACGGGTGAGGATCTGCTCCGGCGTGGTGCCCAGGTTAATGCCGAGGTGGTTAACCAGGCGCAGCACGCCGTCGGCATCGATCTGCGCGTACAGCGCCATTTCGGTATAGGCCGGGCCGCGTTTCACCAGCGAACCGCCGGAGTTATTACAAATCCCCCCCAGTACCGACGCGCCAATACAGGAGGAGCCAATCACCGAGTGGGGTTCGCGCCCCAGCGGCTTTAATTCTTTTTCCAGCTGGTACAGCGTACTGCCGGGGAATGCCAGTACCTGTTTTCCTTCGTCCAGCAGGCGGATTTTATCCATACGCAGCGTGCTGATGATCACGATATCGCGGGGATAATCGTTGCCGTTGGGGGTGGAGCCTTCGGTTAGGCCGGTATTGGCTGCCTGCATCAGAATAATGGCATCTGCCGCCACGCAGGCCTGGAGTATCCGCCACTGTTCCAGCAGCGAACCCGGGAAGACCACCGCCAGCGCCTCACCTTCGCCGGAGCGAAAGCCTTTACGGTAGCGCTCGGTTTGCGCGGGATCGGTAAGAAGATGGTTGCGGCCGACGATGCGACCCAGTTCAGAAATCAGTTTTTGTCCTGCCGGAAGAGAAGTGTGCATGTCATATCCTTGTCAGAATCACCCCCCTACTTTAGCACCGCTGCGGATGCAATAAAGCTGTTGTTATCACGCGACATTCGTCGATACCTCACTAGCTGCTATCCTCAAGGTATGACAAACTGAATCAACTTGTTACCTGTCCGTCATGAAACTCATACGCCTTAGTCACTTGAGAGATGATCATCTGATGAAATGGATTTGTTCCGTCAGCTTTGCTGCCGCTCTGGCGATTCAGCCAGCCCTTGCCGATGACCTGTTTGGTCCACATGAACTGACACCTGCCGCACGCGATGCGTTCGTCACCGATCTACTGAAAAAGATGACCCTTGACGAAAAAATCGGCCAGCTGCGCCTGATAAGCGTAGGGCCGGATAACCCTAAAGAAGCGATCCGCGACATGATCCAGCACGGGCAGGTGGGGGCGATTTTCAATACCGTAACCCGGCATGATATCCGCCAGATGCAGGATCAGGTGATGCAGCTCAGCCGTCTGAAGATCCCGCTGTTTTTCGCCTATGACGTGATCCACGGTCAACGGACTCAGTTCCCGATCCCACTGGCGTTGGCTTCCAGCTGGGATACTGACGCAGTGGCGAAGGTGGGGCGAATTTCTGCTTATGAAGCCGCCGATGACGGTCTGAATATGACCTGGGCTCCGATGGTGGATGTGACCCGTGAACCTCGCTGGGGGCGCGGCTCGGAAGGCTTTGGTGAAGATACGTATCTGACAGCGGAAATGGGCCGCGTGCTGGTCACCGCCATGCAGGGTAAAAGCCCGGCGGACCGCTACTCGGTGATGACCAGCGTCAAGCACTTTGCCGCCTACGGCGCGGTTGAAGGCGGCCGTGACTACAATACCGTGGATATGAGTCCGCAGCGGCTGTTCCAGGACTATCTGCCGCCGTATAAAGCGGCACTGGATGCCGGCAGCGGCGGGGTGATGGTGGCGCTCAACTCATTGAACGGCGTACCGGCCAGTGCCGATAGCTGGCTGTTGAAAGACGTGCTGCGCGATGAGTGGAAGTTTAAAGGCATCACCATCAGCGATCACGGGGCGATCAAAGAGCTGATCAAACATGGCGTGGCCAGCGATCCACAGGATGCGGTGCGCGTGGCGATCAAATCCGGCGTGAACATGAGTATGAGCGATGAGTACTACAGCAAATACCTGCCGGGGCTGGTCAAAAGCGGTGCGGTCAGCGAGCAGGAAATTGATGATGCCACGCGCCACGTGCTGAATGTGAAATACGATATGGGGCTGTTTAACGATCCCTACAGCCACTTAGGCCCGGCCGACCAGGACCCGGCGGATACGAATGCCGAAAGCCGCCTGCATCGCAGCGATGCCCGCGATGTGGCGCGCAAAAGCATGGTACTGCTGAAAAACCGCCTGGATACGCTGCCGCTTAAAAACAGCGGTAATATCGCGCTGATTGGGCCGCTGGCAGACAGCCAGATCGATATTATGGGCAGCTGGTCCGCTGCGGGCGTGGCGAAGCAGTCGGTTACGCTGCTGCAGGGGATGAAAAATGCCACTGCTGGGAAGGCCAATCTGCTGTATGCCAAAGGGGCGAACGTCACCGACAATAAAGGCATTCAGGACTTCCTCAATCTTTACGAACCGGCGATGACGGTGGACAGCCGTTCACCGCAGCAGATGCTGGATGAAGCGGTGGAAACCGCGAAGAAAGCCGATGTGGTGGTGCTGGCGATTGGAGAAGCGCGCGGGATGGCGCATGAGGCCTCCAGCCGCAGCGACCTGACGCTGCCGGAGAGCCAGCGTCAACTGATTGATGCGGTCAAAGCCACCGGAAAACCGCTGGTAATGGTGCTGATGAACGGCCGTGCCCTGGCGCTGGTAAAAGAGAGCCAGCAGGCGGATGCACTGTTGGAGAGCTGGTACAGCGGCACGGAAGGCGGTAACGCCATTGCCGATGTGCTGTTTGGCGACTACAACCCGTCCGGCAAGCTGCCGATGTCCTTCCCGCGTTCGGTGGGACAGCTGCCGATTTATTACAATCATCTGAACACCGGGCGGCCGTATAACTTTGAGAAGCCAAATAAATACACCTCGCACTATTATGACGAGGCCAACGGCCCGCTGTATCCGTTTGGCTACGGCTTAAGCTACACCACCTTTAGCCTGTCGCCGGTGAAGCTCTCTTCCTCTTCGATGCCGCGCGATGGCAAGATTAACGCCAGCGTGACGGTAACCAATAGCGGTAAGCGCGACGGGGCGACGGTTGTGCAGCTCTATCTGCATGATGAGGTAGCCAGCATCAGCCGCCCGGTGAAAGAGCTGAAAGGCTTTAAGCGTATTATGCTGAAAGCCGGTGAGTCGCAGACCGTGACCTTCCCGATCGACGTCAGCGCGCTGAAATTCTGGAATGCGAAAATGCAGCACGTTGCCGAGCCGGGTAAATTCAGCGTGATGATCGGGCTGGATTCCACCCGTACCGAAAACGCCGAGTTCGATTACCGTTGAGGATTGGGGGCAGGATGGCCTGCCCCGTTTCAGGCAGGAACAGTATGCCAGGGTTAAGAGACAGAATTCAGCAGCAGGTTTTTCGCCTTAACGGCCTGTCGCTGAATGAATTTGATATTACGCAGCCGCCGGGCGATCCCGGTATTTACGGACCGGACAGCGTTATCTGGCGGGTCCACGGTGATTTTTCATCGATGCTGTGCGGCGGCATCTCGGCGCTGCTGCTACAGATGCTGCATCCGCTGGCGCTGGCGGGCGTCTGGGATCACTCCACTTTCCGTCAGGATATGATGGGCAGACTGCGGCGAACCAGCCAGTTTATCGCCGTTACCACCTTCGGCAACTCTCGCGATGCGCATATTCTGATTGAGCGGGTAAAGCGTATCCACCTGCATATTACCGGCACGGATGCGTACGGCGTTCCCTATGCCGCCAGCGATCCGGCGCTGCTGACCTGGGTTCATGTTGCCGAGACCCGCTGTTTTCTTGCCGCCCATCTTCGCTATAAAAATCCGCAGCTTAGCCTGGCGGAGCAGGATCGCTATTACGCTGAAGCGGCGCGGGTTGCGGAAGCGCTGGGAGCTGAGAAAGTGCCGAAAAGCGTGGCGGAAGTTGAAACCTATCTTGAGCGGATGCGGCCCCAGCTGCGCTGCGATGAGCGTACCCGCGAGGTGCTGTCGCTACTGATGAACGCGCCGGCACCCAGCTGGCAGGCGCGTCCGGCGATGCGAGCCATGCTACAGGCGGGTATCGCTCTGCTGCCCGACTGGGCGCTGCATGACTTTGGTTTGCACTACTCGCCAATGCGGCACCGCACGATCAACGGGCGGATTTATCTTATCGCCGGACTGCTGCGCTGGGCGATACGGCAGGGTGCGTATCAGCGTGCCATGGCGCGCATGGGGCGCTGACCCGCATGGCTTTTGAGATAAATACCCTTGTTCTGACATAGCGTAACCCGTCATCCTGCTCTACTCTCCGGGAAGAAGGACCCCTCCAGACAACGTCGAGGCGTTATGACAGAGCCCTATCAGATTGCTGAAGTGCCCAATCAACAGCAGACGCTGATTGCATTGGTTGAACAGGATGAACGCACAGCCTATTTCTACATCTGGCCTGCGGAAGCGTTTCGCACCCAGTTTGCCGTGCGTGGCTGCTGGCTGCGTAATCTGCTGCCCGCTCCGGCGCAGGAAGATATGGCCGCCATGGAGCAGGGCAGAGCACCGCTGCTGAGTGCGGAATTCTGCCGCACGCTGCTGGCTGAACCGATGCTCGACCCTGCCGGTTTGCAGATTATCTGGGAACCGAGCGATGACGGTGCGGCCCTGTGGTATCAGGGGCAGCTGCTGGCGGTGATCCCTGGCTGGAGCCTGTATCAGGAAAAGCAGGTGAGCTTTTCCGCCGGCTGCATCAAGGCCAACCGGCTGACCGCGCCGCTGGGTTCGGCATCCACCAACCCGCACTATGCCCGCGCGCAGCAGCACCGGCAGTTCTGGCGCGACTGGCAGGAAGGGCAGCGCTGGGAGCCGTTCCAGCAAAAAATGCTGGCGTGCTACAGCGAACAGTTTGGCGAGTCGATAAAGTATTACGCCATCGATCGCGGCAGCTGGCCGCCGATGGCGATCTCTCAGCATTACCATGAAGGAAACTGGTATTTTCTCACCCTCGGCATGAGCATTCGCCCGATGCCGTGGGTGGATCATCTTTATGAGGATTTGGCTCCACAGTACCGCCGAACCGAGCTTGCGCTGGCAATAGATGCCGGGGTGATGACCGAGGACAATGCCGTGCAGATGGCCAGCGCGCTGGCCGGTTTTGCGCATTTGCCATGGGATCGCCTCAGCTGGTTGGGTGAAGGGCACACGCTGTCGTCCTCTATGGCACCGGTAGGATTTGAAGGCTTTATCCTCTCCGGTGCGCTGGGTCGCGAAGCCGGGCAGTTTCCGCTGCCGAGCTTTGACGGCGAGAAGGTGAATCTGCTGTGGGCAGCACCGGTCACGCAGCTGGAGCGCGAATTTGCTCAGGCGGAAGAAAACGGCGGCTATCAGCTGGTTGCGCGGCTGCTGCAATATGGCGCAGGGCATATTTTCCGTGCCCGACAGCAGGTGGTTGAAGCCGGCGAGTGATCTTTTCTACGCTAAAAGCGACAAACGGTGGCGGTTGTGCTGAAATTTAGGCTGTGCGCACTATTCTGTACAGTATAATGCCGCCCGGATATGCCAGAATAGCTGGGAAATGACCTGAGGAGTTTGCATGGCAGCTATTGAAGTTATCCTTGTCGACCGTGACGATCGCGCCACCGGTAAGATGGAAAAGCTCGAGGTGCACGAAAAGGGACTACTGCACCGCGCGGTAACCGTTTATGTCTTTAACTCTGCACACCAGCTGCTGTTGCAGCAGCGCGCCAGTGGGAAATATCACTGCGGCGGCCTGTGGAGCAATACCACCTGTGGTCATCCGTATCCGCAGGAATCTACCCGCCACGCCGCGGAGCGCCGCCTGTTTGAAGAGATGGGCATGCAGTTGACGCTAGAGCCGGTTTTTGAACTGAGCTATAACCTGCCGCTGAGCAATGGTCTGACCGAGCATGAGTACGGCCACGTCTACTTCACCATCAGCGACCAACAGCCGCAGCTGAATCCCGAAGAAGCCGATGCGTGGCGCTATGCTTCTCTGGCCGACATTCAGGCCGAAATTCAGCAGGAACCCGAGCGCTTTACCCCCTGGTTCCTGCATACCTTTGCCCGTATCCCTGATGAATTTACCCGCTTTATTGACAAGGCGAATACAGTACTGACCAGTGAAGCATGAGGGTTCGCCACCTCTTCGCTCAGAAAGAGAAGTCCTTGTGTTACGGTTGCGGGGTTCGGGGTGCTAAACGGCACCCCGCAGCGCATTTACTTACCGTTCAGCGCGAAATCTTCCGCATCGACATCATAGCCTGACGGCTCCCAGCGGATTGCCAGCAGCGCCAGCAGGCCGACGATCGGTGCCAGAGCAATCACCCAGAACACGTTGGTGCTCAGCGCCGCCGCCAGCACCGGGAACAGGAACAGCGAGGCGGTAGAACTGGCGCGGACCATCATCTGATTAAAGCCCACGCCCACGCCGCGCAGCGAGGTTGGATAGCTCAGTGACGCGTAGGTCATGGTGTGTGCGCCCGGGCCAAAGCCCTGGCCGAGCAGGAACAGTGCCAGCATTGCCACTGAAATTGCCGCCTGATGTCCGTCTTCCGGGCGGCCAACCAGCGCCAGGCCCAGCAGGGCGGTAATCTGGCAGATATAGCCCAGCGTCATCATCTTCCATGCGCCAAAGCGCGGCACCAGCCGCACGGCAAGAATGCCGCCGGTAAAGGCAAACAGCAGATTCAGCGCCAGCGACAGCAGAATGGTGGTCAGCATCGACTGCGCAAGGAAGCTGGAAATAATCACCGGCAGGCCGAAGGCCACGGCGTTATAGGCAAACGGGGAAACGATAGACGTGACGGTCGCCAGCGTGGTGCGCTTCAGATAAACGCCTTTAAACAGCGCAGCGTAGTTGCCCCAGCTGGCGCGGCGCACCGGACGTGCTGGCGTCAGATCGGCATCCTTCGCCACGTGGGCATTGATGCCGTAGGAATTTCGCAGAATAGCGGCGGCACCGTGTAGATCGCCCTGATTCGCTGCCCAGATGGGTGATTCGCTCATATATTTGCTGCGAATGGCGATAATAATCAGCGCCGGAATGGCACCAAATCCGAGAATAATACGCCACATCCAGTCGCTATGGCTTTCCGGCAGCACCGACCAGAAGAACAGCACCAGCAGATAAGAAACCGAGATCGCCGCGTACCAGGTCGGGCACCACATGGCGATACTCGCCGCCTTGTTACCGCGCCCTTTGAGTTTTGAAAATTCCGCCAGGAACGCCATCGCCACCGGTAAATCGATACCGATACCCATTCCCATGACAAATCTTGCCCCGGCAAGCACATACTCGTTAGGGGCAAACGCGCAGGCCAGCGCGGCAAAGACGAAGAAGAACATATCCGCCATAAACACACGATAGCGGCCAATCTTGTCGGTCAGGTAGCCGCCAATCAGTGCGCCAACGATTGCGCCGAGGGTAATAGCTGAGGCAATCATCCCCGCGCCGGAAGGCGAAAGGCCAAACTCGCGCGTCACATCCTTCATACCGAAGGCCAGCGCACCGAGATCGTAGGCATCCAGGAATACGCCACCGAGCGCGATGCCGATAACAATACGGGCATTGCTGCGTGAACTGTCGCTGTTGTTAACCAGTTGAGAGACATCCGCCGCGCGGCGAATGGTGACTGCTGCGCCGGTAGGCGCATTCCCTGCCTGCGCAACGTGCGCTGAAGAGGTGGTGATATCGGTCATGATGTTTTATAGGTCTTTTTGGAATAAACCCTGAGCATAACCAGCCCGGCTGGCGGAGTTAAATTCCAGCTGGTTATAAGATAAAGCGAAAAGTTACAAACAGAAGAGGAGCGGCAGAAAATGCCGCCTGGTGAGCAAAAGGGGGTTATTTCGAATGCAGGATCAGGGTATAGCCAGTCAGCATAACGCCACCAATTCCACCTAAAGCCATCAGCAGAAAGATAAAGACCACACCAATTTTTTGCCAGTTCATAACGTAACCCGTTTTCTCAAAGGAAGGCGGATTATAGCGCCTTCGCTTGAGATTATTAAACCAAAGAGTGGTTTTTCTTCTCTTCAGTCGCCGGTTCGCTGCCGTGTGCGGTCACCGTGAACCCCTGTTCCTGCCAGTGCGCCAGCTGTTCCTGCTGGCGTCGGGTCAGTGCCTTGCCGGTATAAACGAAAATTCTCTGGCCGGGAAACAGCTCCGGGCGCGGCTGATCCAGCGGTTCGGCCAGCACGTCAATCCGCCACCCTTGCTGGGAAAGCCGCCAGGCCTCCAGCCAAAGGCGGGTGCGATCCTCACTGCCCCAGCCGATCAGCAGGGCATCTTTGCCGGCTTTTTTGCGCGATCCGGTCAGGCAGAAGGCAACATAGTCAATCAGTGCGCCGTCCAGCAGGCTGCACATCGCGCGGGCGGTATTCTGGTCCAGATTCAGCCGCTGGCGGATCGGCAGAAAAACGTGGTCGATCAACGCCTCAGCCGGATTTTCGCGGCCAATTGTGGCAATTTTTGCTCTCAGCTTTGACGGGCGCACGTGGCGCAGCACGGTCATCATCTCTTCCTGCAGCGTAACCCAGCCGTCGTGGATCTCGATGTTTTCGCCTTCCAACAGCGCCTTCACTTTTCCCACCGGCACACCGGTGCTCATCCAGCGTTTGATCTCTTCAATGCGCTGAATATCGTCTTCATCGAACAGGCGGTGGCCGCCTTCGGTTCTTTGCGGTTTTAGCAGGCCATAGCGGCGTTGCCAGGCGCGCAGTGTTACCGGATTAATCCCGCAGCGCTCAGCGACATCACCGATGCTGTACAACGTCATTTCTCACCTCATTCACTCTCAGGCCTTATCGGCCCGCACTTAATATTAGCATGCTGTACAGATAAATTGTGGATGTACAACTTGATCTGAGCGCTGGCTTGCGGTAGATCTCATATATGAGATTATTTCCCTTAAATGAGATAGCTATGGATCAGAAGCAAACAGAGCAACGTCTGGCGCAGCGGCTGGCCGATCTGCGGGTTGATCAGGGGTGGTCGCTGGAGACGCTGGCGGAAATGACCGGTATCAGTCGCGCCTCGCTGTCACGCATCGAACGCGGCGAAAACAGCCCGACTGCCGCACTGCTTAACCGGCTGTGCAGCGCCTACGGGCTGACCATGTCGCGTCTGCTCAGCGAAGTGGAGCAGAGCGGCCCGCAGCACCTGCGGCCAGCACAGCAGAACGTCTGGCGCGATGCCAGCAGCGGCTATCTGCGGCGCAGCGTATCACCGCCCGCACAGGCGTTTCACGCTGAGCTGGTGGAGGCGCAGCTGGAGCAGGGCGCGCTGATTGAGTATGACCTGCCGCCGGTTGCCGGGCTGGAGCAACACATCTGGATGCTGGACGGCGTGCTGATATTCCGCATGAACGAACAGCAGTGGCGGCTGGAAAAGGGCGACTGCCTGCGCTTTCATCTGTTTGGCCGCACGTCGTTCAGCGCGCCGGAAGCCGGGGGCGCGCATTATGCGCTGGTGGTGGCACGCCCATGACCCAGATTGAATATGAGTGGCTGGACGCGCAGCAGGCGCGTGAGGAACTTCCGGCGTTGTGTCGCGTACTGAAGGGATGCGTCGCGCAGGGTGCCAGCGTGGGTTTTGTGGACTGTGACCCGCAGACCTTCACCCGCTTCTGGCAGGATGTCGTATTAAGCCTGGCCTGCGGCGATAAAGCGCTGTTAGTCGCCAGACTGGCTGACCGCATCGTGGCAACGGTGATGGTGGTGTTGGCTATGCCGCCAAACGGTGCGCACCGCGCCGAGGTGATCAAACTGCTGGTTCACCCCGATGCGCGTCGGCGTGGGATTGCGCGCGAGCTGATGCTGAAGGCGGAAGAGCGTGCTAAGCAGGCAGGCCGCACGCTGCTGGTGCTGGATACCCGCAGCGGCGACGTGGCGGAATCGCTCTACCGCTCGCTGGGCTGGCAGGTGGCGGGGGAAATTCCCTTTTATGCCCGCTCCACCGAAGGGGTTCTGGATGCCACCACGCTGATGTACAAAACGCTCTGAGAAACGGAGCATCGCGCCGCCGGAGAAATGCGCAGCGGTTCGACTTTCCTGGTGCGATCCGCATCCGCAGGCTGACGCCAGCGCGATACTGTGTAAAAATACAGCCCTGATTTTTTGCAAAGGGTTGTCATGGCGTTAACTGCGGCGTTAAAAGCGCAAATTGCGGGGTGGTATAAAGCCCTGCAACAGCAAGTCCCCGATTTTATTCCGCGCGCACCGCAGCGGCAGATGATTGCTGAAGTGGCGAAAACGCTGTCGGGTGAAGAGGGGCGCCATCTGGCTATTGAAGCACCGACCGGCGTGGGGAAAACCCTCTCCTACCTGATCCCCGGGATTGCCGTCAGCCGCGCTGAGGAAAAACCGCTGGTGGTCAGCACCGCCAACGTGGCATTACAGGACCAGATCTACAGTAAAGATCTGCCGCTGCTGAAGAAAATCATTCCCGAACTGACCTTTACCGCCGCCTTTGGCCGCGGGCGCTACGTGTGCCCGCGCAATTTGTCTGCGCTGGCGACCGACGAAGAAAAGCAGGGCGATTTGCTGCTGTTCCTCGATGATGATATGACCGCCAGCAAGGCGGAGCGGGCGATCTGCTGTGAGCTGGAAAAGGCGCTGAACCGCTACGAATGGGACGGCCTGCGCGATCACTGTAAGGACAATATCGAAGATTCGCTGTGGCAGCGTATCAGTACCGACAAAGCCAACTGCCTCGGCAGCAACTGCCACTGGTTCCGTGAATGCCCTTTCTATGTGGCGCGGCGCGAGATAGAAAACGCCGACGTGGTGGTGGCTAACCATGCGCTGGTGATGGCGGCGCTGGAAACGGAATCCGTACTGCCGCCGCCGAAACATCTGCTGCTGGTGCTGGACGAGGGGCATCATCTGCCGGACGTGGCGCGCGACGCGCTGGAAATGAGCGGTGAAATCACCCCCGGCTGGAATACGCTTCAGCTGGATCTGTTTGCCCGGTTGGTAGAGCAGTGTATGGCGCAGTTCAGGCCCAAACGCCCGCCGCCGCTGGCGAACCCGGATCGCTTGAAAGAGCACTGCGAAGTGGTGCGTGAACAGTTGCAAATGCTGTCGCAGATCCTCGGCCTTTATCTGCCGCCGGAAGGGCAGCAAGGGGAGTACCGTTTCGAGATGGGGCTGCTGCCGGAAGAGATCATGACGATCTGCGGCAGGCTGTTCAAACTCAGCGATGCGCTGCGGGGGCTGGCCGAAGGGCTGGTTAACGATCTCAGTGAAAAAAGCGGTCAGTTTGATGTTGTGCGCCTGCACCGCACGCTGCTGCAAATGAACCGCGCGCTGGGCTGGTTTGAAGCCAGCAGCAAGCTGTGGCGGCTTGCGGCGCTGGAACAGACGTCCGGCGCACCGGTGTCAAAGTGGGTGACCCGCGAACTGCGCGAGGGCAACGCGCATCTGATGCTGCACTGCGCCGGTATCCGCGTCAGCGATCAGCTGGAAAAGCTGCTTTGGCGTAAAATTCCCCACGTGGTGCTGACCTCCGCGACGCTGCGCTCGTTGAACAGCTTCCAGCGGCTACAGGAGATGTCCGGCCTCAGTGAAAAAGCGGATGACCGTTTTGTTGCGCTGGACTCGCCGTTTAATCATGTCGAGCAGGGCAAGCTGGTTATTCCTCAGATGAAGCACGAGCCGCTGCTGGCTAATGAAGTGGCGCATCTGGCTGAAATGGCGCATTTTTTCCGCCACCAGATAAAGTTGGCAAAACATAAAGGGCTGCTGGTGCTGTTCGCCAGCAACCGGGCGATGCAGCAGTTTATTGCCTACCTGCCCGAGCTGCGTTTAATGATGCTGGTTCAGGGCGACAAGCCTCGCCCGGCGCTGGTGGCGCTGCATCGCCAGCGTGTAGAGCGTGGGGAAACCAGCGTGCTGGTGGGTTTGCAGTCCTTTGCCGAGGGGCTGGATCTGAAAGGGGAGCTGCTTTCCCAGGTTCATATTCATAAAATCGCTTTCCCCCCGGTGGACAGTCCGGTTATTTTGACCGAGGGTGAGTGGCTGAAAAGCCTCAAGCGTTATCCTTTTGAGGTGCAGAGTCTGCCCAGCGCCTCGTTTAATCTTATCCAGCAGGTGGGGCGACTGATCCGCAGCCACGACTGCTTCGGTGAGATTGTGATTTACGACCGTCGGCTGTTGAGCAAAAGCTACGGCGCACGTTTGCTGGGGGCACTGCCGGTGTTTCCTATTGAACAGCCGCCAATGCCGGAAGGCGAGCTGCCAAAGGCGGCAGCCCCGACCGCGAAAAAAAGAGTGCCGCCGCGCCGCAGGCGTTAACCTTATTTAGTGAGCAAACGCATGGAACTTAACAAGATTATAAAAGAGATCGGGCGCGGTAAAAATCATGCCCGAGATATTGATATCGACAGCGCGCGCGATCTGTACCGCCGTATGCTGGCGGGAGACGTGCCGGACCTTGAACTGGGCGCGATCCTGATTGCGCTGCGCATTAAGGGGGAAGGCGAAGAGGAGATGCTGGGCTTTTATCAGGCGATGCAGGAGCAGATGCCGCGCCTGACGCCTCCTGCTCATCTGCCGATGCCGATCGTTATCCCCAGCTATAACGGCGCGCGGCGGCAGGGTAATCTGACTCCGCTGCTGGCGCTGCTGCTGAGCCGCCTCGGCTTCCCGGTGCTGGCCCACGGCGTCAGCGATGACCCGACGCGCATCACCAGCGAAGCGGTGTTTCAGGCGCTGGGTGTGCCCGCCGTGCTGACGGCAGCGGAGGCGCAGAACAGGCTTAAGGCGGGTGAACTGGTGTTTATCACCATCGGCCAGCTGTGCGAACCGATGGAGCACCAGCTGGCGATGCGCTGGCGCATGGGCGTGCGCAACAGTGCGCACACACTGGCCAAGCTGGCAACGCCGTTTGCCGAAGACGCGGCGCTGCGCTTGGCCAGCGTGTCGCACCCGGAATATATCCCGAAGGTGGGCAAATTCTTCAGTGACATCGGCGGCCGTGGCCTGCTGCTAAACGGCACCGAGGGCGAAGTCTACGCCAGTCCGCAGCGCTGCCCGTCAATCAGCCTGATCCACGGCGCAGAACCCCAGGTGCTGCTGGCGCGTCAGGAGGAGGTGGCATTTGCGGCAGGCGAGCTGCCCGAGGCGAAAGATGCTGCGACCACCGCCGCGTGGATCACCCGCTGTCTCGATCATGAAGTGGCAGTACCGCAGTCTTTGCGGTTGCAAATTGCCTGCTGCTATGTGGCAACGGGCAGGGCGCAGACGCTGGAAGCGGCGTTGGGTGAGATTACGCTAGCGGGATACTGAAGCAGGCGGTAAGAGGCTGACAGGACCGTTGGCGTAGTGTGCCGACGGTGAATCCACAGCGGCCTTGAACGGATGCAGGTCAGTCAGGATTAAAATCAGGGGCGATTGATTAAGGGACGAATTAAGATAGTGCCAGTGAAATAGTATTACCGGCAATACTGCATCCGATCCCTAAGTTAAAAATGCGCCAAAAGGCGCATTTTTTTAAATTAAAACTGGGTGCTGCCGAGGACAGATAATCTGTCAGGCTGCTGACTTGTTCACCAAAATTTCAATATCGGCAATCGAGGCTTCCACTTCGTCATGCAGCTTGCCCTGGGCATTCAGCAGCGTGTCAATTTTCCCCGCCAGCTCTTTATCTTTAAACTCGCCGGAGTCGAAAGCAAGCCACTGTGCTGAAAGGGTTTCCGTATTGTTTTTAGCGTAGTGGCGAATCTCTTTAAGCTGAGAAAGCACGTCATTAATATAGTCATCTTTCGTTTTGGTTTCGATGTCAGCCATGATGAAATGTTTCCTTCTTCTGGGTTAGAAATTCAATTTAAGCCTGGTTGATAACGGAAAAATTATCTCTAAGAATAATCGTAATGTGCCCTGCGGGTAAATTATGATGCTGAATCATTCTTTTGGGTTAAATAGCGACGTGTGGATAGTGATATTTGAAAATAATATCCCTGCCAGCTGAGTCAACCGATGTTCGCCACCTGTCGATGGCCTGATAACCGGTTTGTACTACACTCTGTCTGGCTGATAATGATATGACTAAGGAGCAAGCATGAAGCTGTGGCCCGTTCTTACCGGAGTGGTACTTTCACTGGGGCTGGTCGCCTGTAAATCCCCGACGCCGCCGAAAGGCGTCACGCCGATAAGCGGATTTGACGCCGGTCGCTATCTGGGAAAATGGTATGAGGTTGCCCGGCTGGAAAACCGCTTCGAGCGTGGCCTGGAACAGGTTACTGCAACCTATGGCAAACGTAGCGATGGCGGAATATCGGTGCTTAACCGTGGCTACGACCGGGCGAAAGCGCGCTGGAAGGAGAGTGAAGGCCGGGCTTACTTCACCGGTGCACCGTCCACTGCGGCGCTTAAAGTGTCATTCTTCGGTCCGTTCTACGGCGGCTATAACGTTATCGCGCTGGATGAGAACTATCGCTATGCGCTGGTCAGTGGGCCAAACCGTGACTACCTGTGGATACTGTCGCGCACGCCGCAGATCCCCGAGAGCGTAAAACAAAACTACCTGGCTATCGCCCGGGGGCTGAACTTCCCGGTGGATAAACTGGTGTGGGTGAATCAGTAGAAATTAAAAACGTTTTTCCAGCCCTGACGTTATTCAGCAGGGCTGGAAAGTGGCAGAAGAAGTCCTCCGGATTGAACCGGTGATATTTTCTGACGGGGTTGTTAAATCTAATACGTTATTAAGCTGTGGCTATGGTACTCGAGGCGTTGCGGTTTTTTAACTGCAGCCACATTAAACCGTACAGACCAATTATCACGAAGCAGATTAGCGGCATAATAAATCCTGCCGACATTGACCATTTATCGGCAATCGCCCCCATCGTGATTGGCATTACTGCGCCACCGACAATCGCCATCACGATATAAGAGGAAGCGCGTTTGGTTTTTTCACCCAGCCCACTAATACCCAAGGCGAAAATCGTCGGGAACATAATCGACATAAAATAAAAACTGAGGATCAATGCCACAATGCCCACCCATCCGGTCGACAGCATGGTGATCAGCATCAGCAGGCAGTTTATGACTGAAAATACGGCCAGGGTTTTGTGCGGCGCATAGCGGCTTAACAGCAGCCCCCCGGTAAAGCGACCGATCATAAACAGGCCAAAGCCACCAAATGCCAGCAGCTGCGACGCCCCGCGCTCGGTTATCTTCCAGCCTTCCGGTGAATTCCAGCTCCAGCTGGTCGGTAGCCATTGTGCCGTGGCCGTGCTAAACAGCGGCGAATGGTCGACAACATAGTTAATAAAGAAGCTGAAGATGCCCGTTTGCCCAGCCACATAGAAAAACTGGGCAACTATCGCCAGTACAAAATGGGGTTTATGCCAGATGCTGTCATGATTCTGTTGCATAGCGGCGGCGGAAGTGGTTTTGTCTTCCAGCACGATATCCGGCATTTTCTTGATTAAAAAAATGACCGCCAGTACCAGAACCGTCACGCCAATGCCCATATAGGGGACAAACAGCGCATCATTGCTGGTTGAAACGTCTCCGGTTGAAGACAGAATGAAGTGCCCTCCAATCAGCGGACCCAGGATAAGACCAATTCCTGTAACCGACTGCGAGAGATTAAGTCGAGAGGCTCCCTGGTCCGGCGACCCCATCACGGCGGCATAGGGGTTAGCGATGGTTTCGATGCAGGTCAGCCCGGTAGCCAGAATAAATAACCCGAGCAGAAATGCCCAAAACTCACCGACGGAATTGGCGGCAATAAAGCAGAATGCACCGGCTGCAATCAGCGCCAGCCCGACAAAGATACCGCCTTTATAGCCATATTTTTGTGCCAGTATTCCGGCAGGAATAGCCATAAAGAAATAGCCAATATAATTGGCGAACTGAACCAGTGCCGATTCTGCTTTTGTGACGTTTAGCGTATTCTGAAAATGTTTATTAAGAACGTCAATTAACCCGGTGCTGAACCCTAATACTAAAAACAATAACGTTAAAAGAATAAATGATGCCAGATGATTTTTACCATCGGGCGTCGTGAACATTTTTATCATGCTCATGGGATATCCTTACTGTGAGGGTGAGGTTAGATGTAATTATTGTTATTCCAGAAGTGCCTTCAGATGTTCTTTAAACGGTGGGTTGGCTCCTTTTTCCTGACAGTTAAGGGCGGCAGCTAAGCATCCGGTTTTCAGTGCCAGTTCAAGCAGTCCGCGGTTTTTCTCCAGGGCATCCAGGCTGCCGTTCAGGCTGGCAATAACCGATAAAAAACCGGCCATAAACGTGTCCCCGGCACCGATGGTATCGACCACCTTCACCGACATCGCCTGCTGATGCAGCGTGAATTCAGGCGTATAAAGCCATGCACCATCGTTGCCCGAGGTGATAGCCACCATTCTGACGCCGCTGCTGAAAGCAAGCTGGATAAATTCCGCCGTTGTTTTCCCCGGTGCCAGCCACTCCAGGTCTACCGTGCTCAATTTCAGTAAAGTAGTCCGGCTCAGAACGTGATTAAATCTCTGTAAGTAGCTATCACGGTTTTTAATTAATCCGGGGCGAATGTTGGGATCAAAAGAGATGAAACCTTCCTGAGATAATATGGCTTTTTCCCAGTAGGTTCCGCAGGGTTCCTGCATAAGCGAAATAGAACCATAGTGGTGAATTTTCGCTCCCGTTTTTAAAACGGTTGATTGTTCATTTAGCGCGACATCAGCAGCCTCGTTGGAGAAAAATGCATATTCAGGTTCAGCATGGTTGGGTGTTGAAACAAATGCCAGCGTCGACGGTGCGTCGCTGAATACAACGTTTTGCACGCCAACATGGTTATTTTTCAGGTAGTGATAAAGTTGCTTACCGAACATGTCATTGCTGAGCTGCGAACAAAATTCAACGGAGCTATCCAGACGCCCCAGGGCAATGGCAACGTTATAAGGTGAACCGCCAGGATGTGGGACGAAAGCCTCCCCCTGTTGGGTAAAATCAATCAGCCCTTCACCGTAGCAGGCAATATGCTTCATGCATTAACCTCCTCAGCATGCGGTTGGGCTATCGGCCTTGCCGTGACATCCCGTATTTCGATATCCGGGCCGGAATCTTTGCCCGACAGCAGCAGATAGGTCGCCCGATCGTCGATAGCAAAAGGCGCGTAGTGCCAGGTATCGCGATACAGCTGGATGCCAAACGACCCGTCCAGATGTATGGCAACCAGCTCGATTTCCTCCAGTGGACCGGGTTTACCTAACACCATCACGCTGGAGCCGTTCAGAGGGATAAAGGTCTCTTCCGTCTGGCGATGGCGCTCGATTTTTTCCAGCAGCAAAGTCCTGGGATGGGAAATCAAATAGCTGGTCACCGGATGCGCGGTAAAATCATTTGAATCAGCAATGTGGTGGTAATAGTCAATATCGCCACGGGCAATGGTCGGCTGCCCGTCGGGGAGCGCAAGCAGTTTGCCATAAGGGCTGATGGACTCAGCGTTGACCTCAATCAGAGGGATAGGTCGTTGATTCATAATGTCTCCTGAAGTGGGATGTTATGTTAGTGAAGCGGTGGAGTGACGAATAATCAGCTGTGGGGTGAAGCGCCATGTTGTTGCTTCTTCAAGCAGTTCCCCGCGAATGCGGCGGAAAAGCTGCCGTGCGGCAAACTGCCCCATGTCATAAACCGGCTGGCGGATTGCGGTCACGGGGCAGGGGAAGAAACTGGCCCATTCGGGATCGTCGAAAGCAATCAGGGAGATATCCTGCGCCAGGGCCAGACCGGATTGGTAGACGCCCTGAACGACGCCTGCGGCGATATCATTATTGGCGGCGAGTATCGCCGTCGGGCGTTCAGAGGCGGGCAACTGACATACCTGCCGCGTGACGTCGGCCGCCTGGGCCTGAAGGGCGGCTATTCCGGGGAGCTCAAACAGCATTTTTGTGGTCTGCTCAGGGCAATACTTCTGGAAACCCTCAAGACGTTCCCTGAACGTTTCGGCCGAGGTGCTGCCGCCGATATAACAGATATGCCGATGCCCCAGACCGTGCAAATGTGCGGCCGCCAGTTTCATCCCCTCTTCGTTATCAAGGCGGATAATGTCACTCTGTTGACGGCCCGAAAATCGGTCGATTTCAATCACCGGAATCCCGCTGAAGCTGGTCAGATTCTCGCAGGTGCCGGAAGTTGGGATAATGATCAATCCCTGTAGCTGGTGGCTGCGCAGCTGGGCCAGAATGGTGCTCTCTTTAGCCGCATCTTCTTCAGAACTGCCAACGATCAGCGTGAATCCCTCACGATAAATCTCATCCTGAATGGCCTTAACAACCGTGGCATGAAAGGGATTAAGGATGTCTGACACGATCAGACCGATGGTGCGCGAGCCGCCCTGGCGCAGATTACGGGCAAAAATATTCGTTTCGTAGCCCAGTTCATCTATTGCCTGCATGATTTTTTCCCGCGTACCGGCCGCCACTTTTTCGGGTTTAGAGAGCGCCCGGGAAACGGTAGAAGGGGATAACCCTGTTTTCTTCGCGATATCAATAATATTGGCCATTTTCTCACCAGTGACAACGTTTGCATTCCGGGGTAAAAAATAAAGGTAGCGAAATAGTTACCTTTAGAAAGTGAATGACAACGTTTGCATTACGTATTGGCATTATCTAAAAGCAAATCAGTTTTAAATACCTCTACGCGCATCACGTTTTGTAAAAATGGCGGTAAAAAGAGTGCGTCAGACTATCAAGGGGAGAGGCCGTTCGGGGAAAAGGCGACAGGAAAATGGCCCCTTTGGGGCCATAAATTTATAGTAAGCGATGGCAGCGGCCACGTGAATATCAATCAGCTGCGCGGCAGCAGCTGCTCAACCAGCGCGGTCCACAGTGCGATACCGGGTGCAATCAGCCCATCGTTAAAATCGTAGTTGGCGTTATGCAGCGGCCGTGACGGCGTGTCTCCGTCAGCGCCGATCCAGAAGTAGGCTCCCGGACAGTGCTCCAGCATGCAGGCAAAATCTTCCGAGGCCATCGACGGGCTGACGTTCCAGTGCACTTTTTCAGCGGACATGAGCGTCAGCGCGCAGTCGCGTACCAGCGCGGCTTCAGCGGCGTGATTCATGGTCACCGGATAGTCGCCCTGATACTCAATGCTGCCCTCAATGCCCAGCGGCGCGGTGAAGGAGGTCACGAATTCATCGATCATCTGTTTTACCCGGCTGCGCACGTCCGCCTGCAGGCAGCGCAGCGTGCCGCGCAGCACCACGTTTTCCGGGATGACGTTAATGGCTTCACCGCCGTTGATTTGCGTGATGCTGACCACCGCAGAGGCCAGCGGCGACAGGCGGCGGGCCGGAATGGTTTGCAGCGCCATAATCAGCTGCGCGGCGGCCACAATCGGGTCTGCGCCGTTTTCCGGCATGGCTGCGTGGCAGCTGCGGCCGCGCAGCGTGATTTCGAAGGAGTCCAGCGAGGCCATCATCGCACCCGCATTAACCGCAACCTCACCGGCGGGCAGCCCCGGCCAGTTGTGCATGCCGTAGATGGCATCCATCGGGAACAGGGTAAACAGCCCGTCTTCTACCATGCGGCGGGCGCCGCCGAGGTTCTCCTCTGCGGGCTGGAAGACAAAATGCAGCGTGCCACTAAAGCGACGGGTGGTACTCAGGTGCTTTGCCACCGCCAGCAGTATCGCCGTATGGCCGTCGTGCCCGCAGGCGTGCATCACCCCGGGATTGGTGGAGCGGTGCGGCGGATTGCTCAGTTCAGTGATCGGCAGGGCGTCCATATCAGCGCGTAACCCGATAACCGGTCCTGGGCCATTTTCCAGCGTGCCGACCACGCCGGTGCCTGCCAGGCCTCGGTGAACCTGCAGACCAAAAGCCTCCAGCTGCTCGGCGATCAGCTGCGAAGTGTGATGCTCCTGATATCCCAGTTCGGGGCGGGCGTGCAGGGCTCTGCGCCAGCCGGTGGCTTCTTCAATCAGCGAAACGGGAACTGTCATTCAATACTTCTCCTGTGCAGGGTAACGCGCAGAAACAAGGTAGCATAAATCGGGGGAGGAAGAAGCGGGTTGCGGGGAAGAAAACAGGCCGGTGATACCGGCCTGAATAACGCTTAGTCGATCATCGGCAGATTCAGCTCGTGCTTCGCGGCGCAGGCTTTCGCCACCTCGTAGCCGGCATCGGCATGGCGCATGACGCCGGTCGCCGGATCGTTCCACAATACGCGGCCCAGGCGTTTATCGGCCTCGGCGCTGCCGTCGGCAACGATCACCACGCCAGCATGCTGCGAGAAGCCCATGCCCACGCCGCCGCCGTGATGCAGGCTGACCCAGGTGGCGCCGCCTGCGGTGTTCAGCAGGGCATTGAGCAGCGGCCAGTCGGATACCGCATCCGAGCCGTCGCGCATCGCTTCGGTTTCACGGTTCGGCGAGGCTACCGAGCCGCAGTCAAGGTGATCGCGGCCGATCACCACCGGCGCTTTCAGCTCGCCGTTGCGCACCATTTCGTTAAACGCCAGTCCTGCCAGATGGCGCTCGCCCAGCCCCAGCCAGCAGATACGCGCCGGCAGCCCCTGGAACGCGATCCGCTCCTGCGCCATATCCAGCCAGCGGTGCAGGTTGGTATGGTCCGGGAACAGCTCTTTCAGTTTGGCATCGGTTCGGTAGATGTCCTCCGGATCGCCGGACAGGGCGACCCAGCGGAACGGACCTTTGCCTTCACAGAACAGTGGACGGATATAGGCCGGTACAAAACCCGGGAAGTCGAACGCGTTGGTCACGCCTTCTTCCAGCGCCACCTGGCGGATATTGTTGCCGTAATCTACGGTAGGAATGCCCATATGGCAGAAGTCGAGCATCGCCTGCACGTGCACCGCCATCGAGGCACGGGCGGCTTTCTCCACGGACTTCGGATCGCTGCGGCGGGCTTCTTCCCACTGTGCAACGGACCAGCCCTGCGGAAGATAGCCATTGATCGGGTCGTGCGCAGAGGTCTGGTCGGTGACGATATCCGGCTTCATGCCGCCTGCTTTCGCCCGTTTTACCAGTTCCGGCAGGATATCTGCCGCATTGCCGAGCAGCCCGACGGAAATCGCGCGTTTCTCTTTATTCGCCTGGTCAATGATCGCCAGTGCTTCGTCAAGGTTCTCGGCGCGGTAGTCTACGTAGCGGGTACGCAGGCGGAAATCAATGCGTGAAGACTGGCACTCAATGGCCAGCACGGAGGCACCCGCCAGCACGCCAGCCAGCGGTTGTGCGCCGCCCATGCCGCCCAGCCCGGCGGTGAGTATCCATTTACCGCTCAGATCGCCGTTATAGTGCTGGCGACCGGCTTCGGCAAAGGTTTCAAAGGTGCCCTGCACAATCCCCTGCGCACCGATGTAGATCCAGGAGCCGGCGGTCATCTGGCCGTACATCATCAGCCCGGCTTTATCGAGCTTATTAAAGTGGTCCCAGTTGGCCCAGTGCGGCACGAGGTTAGAGTTGGCAATCAGCACGCGCGGCGCATCGGCGTGGGTGCGGAACACGCCAACCGGTTTGCCGGACTGAACCAGCAGCGTTTCTTCCGGTTGCAGCGCCTGCAGCGAACGCAGGATCTGCTCGAAGCACTCCCAGTTACGCGCGGCTTTACCTATACCACCGTACACCACCAAATCTTCCGGGCGTTCGGCAACGTCGGGGTCCAGGTTGTTCTGGATCATGCGGTAAGCGGCTTCAATCAGCCAGTTGGCGCAGTGCAACGTGTCACCGTGGGGAGCGCGAAGGGTACGGGCAACGGCCTTGCTTACGGATTCAGTCATGGTTGTTTTCCTTATCGGTATTCATCGCTTAGTGGGCGCGTGCAGGCAGCAGCGCAGCAATCATTTCCGGCCAACTGTCGCCAGCGGCCCATAAACGCATCTGTTCGATATCCGGCGCCATCAGGCGATCTTCGTCGAGATAAGCGACTTTCTGGCGGATAGTGCTCAGCACTTCCTCCAGCTGCGGTGAGCTTTGCAGCGGGCGGTGGAAGTCGATCCCCTGCGCGGCGGCCATAGCCTCAATGCCCACTACCGCAGCGGTGTTAAAGCACATGGCTCCCAGGCGGCGGGCGGCATAGGTGGCCATTGATACGTGATCTTCCTGGTTGGCGGAGGTTGGCAGGCTGTCGACGCTGCCCGGATGCGCCAGCGATTTGTTTTCCGACGCCAGCGCGGCGGCGGTGACCTGGGCGATCATAAATCCGGAGTTCACTCCACCGTCGTTGACCAGGAACGGCGGCAGGCCCGAAAGGCCGGTATCCAGCAGCAGCGCCAGTCGACGCTCGGAGATGGCCCCAATTTCCGCTACGGCCAGCGCAATAATATCGGCGGCGAACGCCACCGGTTCGGCGTGGAAGTTACCGCCGGAGATCACCTCGCCGGTATCGGTAAACACCAGGGGGTTATCGGATGCGGCGTTGGCTTCGATTTGCAGCACGCGGGCGGCATGGTTGAGATTATCCAGGCAGGCACCCATCACCTGCGGCACGCAGCGGATGGAGTAGGGGTCCTGTACGCGTCCACAGTTAGCGTGAGAGTTAAGAATAACGCTGCCTTCCAGCAGGCCGGATACGGCGGCGGCTACTGAGATTTGGCCCTGCTGACCGCGGGCTTCATGGATGCGGTGATCGAACGGTTTTACCGAGCCTTTGATCGCTTCCAGCGACAGCGCACCGGCTACCAGCCCGGCAGCAAAGACGTTCTCGCCTTCAAACAGGCCACGCAGCGCCAGCGCGGTAGAAACCTGAGTGCCGTTCAGCAGCGCCAGGCCCTCTTTAGGCCCCAGTTCGATCGGCTCCAGGCCAGCCAGCGCCAGGCCGTCGCGAGCGGGCATCAGCTCGCTTTTCACCCGCACGTCACCTTCACCCAGCAGCATCAGGGAGAGATGTGCCAGCGGAGCTAAATCGCCGGACGCCCCCACGGAGCCTTTCTCCGGAATGCATGGCATCACACCGGCATTGAACAGAGCGATCAGCGCATCAACCAGTTCAATTCTGATCCCGGAATGGCCGCGTGCCAGGCTGATAATTTTGGTCGCCATCACCAGGCGTACCACGTCATCAGGCAGCAGTTCACCCAGGCCTACGCTGTGGGACAGGACCAGGTTACGCTGCAGTTCGGCCAGCCGGTCCGCCGGAATGGAGGTCTGAGCCAGTTTGCCAAAGCCGGTATTAATGCCGTAGGTCACTTTGCCTTCGCTGACAATGGCTTCAACCGTATCACGGGCCTGTTGGATGCGGCTGCGCGCCTGTTCGTCCAGCGCCAGGGTTACGCCGCCGCGATAAATTGTTTTCAGCGTGGCGAGATCGACCTTACCCGGCGTCAGTAAGCAGAGGGGCTGAGTCAGTGACATAGTATACTCCTGTATAGACAACTGGGTGAGCATCAAACCTGTATTACGGGCATCGGCCCGACAGGTTGTTAATGCGAGTTAAACTTCGGTCTGAATTGAGTGAATCACAAACGTATATTCTTGTCTATACAACCAAGCTAACTTGTATTGCTGCGATCACAAAAAAAGTCGATAAAGCTGTTGAAATAAACGGCAGTCTCGGCGGAAAAGTTAACATGTATATACATTTAGGATATTAGCCAGTAAACTGATTTTCCCACTGTTATAAGGATTCGGTATGGTAAGGCAGACTGCTATTTCTCAACTTTCCGCTGCAATGAGCGATCAGCCTGCACCGATTTATCAGCGGGTGAAGCAGGCAATTATCAGCCAGATCAGCGAAGGCGTCTGGCAGCCAAATCAGCGCGTGCCTTCAGAAAGCGAGCTGGTTAACGAGCTGGGCGTCAGCCGGATGACCATCAATCGTGCACTGCGCGAGCTGACCAGCGAAGGTTACCTGATGCGAATGCAGGGCGTGGGAACGTTCGTTGCGGAAGCCAAGGGCTATACCGCAATGATGGAAGTGCACAATATCGCGGAAGAGATTGCCCAGCGCGGCCATCGCCACAGCAGTAAAATTCTGGCACTGGGCGAGAGCAAAGCTGACGCCGAGCAGGCAGCGCTGCTCGGTTTAACCACCGGTCAGAAACTGTTTCATTCGCTGATGATCCATTATGAGAACGATCAGCCGGTGCAGCTGGAAGATCGCCTGGTGAACCCGCAGATGGCGCCGGATTATCTGCAGCAGGACTACACCGAGCAAACCCCCTATACCTACCTGATGCGCGTGGCACCGCTTACCGCCGGTGAGCATGTGGTGGAAGCGGTTCTGCCCGATGCGCGGCAGTGCCGACATCTGGCGATTGACGCGCAGGAACCCTGCCTGCTGATCCGCCGCCAGACCTGGAGTGATAATAAGATCGTCACCTACGCGCGGCTGCTGTATCCCGGTTCACGCTACAAGCTGATGGGGCGCTTCAAAGGCCATGGTTAAAGCTCGGTAGCAGCGTTCCCCACAGCAGCAGGGCGTCGCTCGACAGAGGAACAAAGTGGCCGCCCTGATTTTCCCACCAGGCGCCCTGACCGGCCGCCAGCAGCGTTTGTCCATGCTGCCACTGGCCGCCAATCACCATCACGACGCCAGCGGCCTCTACCGGCGGTGAAAATGCCGACTTAGTTGTTCCCGCCGCCGGCACATAGCTCCCCCGGCGGGCCATAATGTTGAAGTCGTGGCTTGCCCCGGCGGGCAGTCGGGCGCTGATACGATCCTCTCCGGGAAACGAGTAGGGCTGATTCACCGTCAAACGCTGGCGCAGCCGATCGTCGCAGTACAGCTCCACTTCCCCATCCAGCAGGGTAATAATGCGGTCGACGCCGGGGAACGCCGAAAAGTCCCCGTCGGTGGCGATAGTGGCAATACTGATGCGCCAGTCAAATTCGGTTTCGCCGGGCGGGTAGCTGATAATTTCCCGCGTTTCGCCGCCGCCGTTGCGCCAGGGAGTGACCGGCAGGCTGGCGCTGTTAAATAAGTGGATCATCGCAGCGCCTCCAGCACCTGACGGAACTCAGCGTCAATCGACGCCTGCTGCGCGTGCTGGCCGTGACGGATACGCTGCTCGCCCGCCACGAATACATCCTGGATCTGACCGCGATGCCCGGCAAACAGCCAGCGGTTGATCAGGGCCTCATCGCGGGTTGCCCCCAATAGCCCATCGTCACTCAGCACCAGCCAGTCTGCGCGATAGCCGGTTTGCAGGCTGCCCGTTTTTACGCCGCAGGCCTGAGCGCCTCCCGCCAGCGCCTGCCGGTACAGCAGATCGCCCACCGACGGCTGATTGGCCGTAACAATACGGTTGCGGCGGCGATCGCGCAGCCGCTGGGCATATTCCAGCCAGCGCAATTCTTCTACGACGTCCAGCGAGACGTGGCTGTCGGAACCTATCCCCCAGCGGCCGCCCCGGGCGATAAACTCGGTGGCCGGGAAAATACCGTCGCCGAGGTTGGCTTCGGTGGTCGGGCAGAGACCGGCTACCGCCTGGCTTGCCGCAAGGCGCGAAATCTCGCTGTCGTCAAGATGGGTGGCGTGGATCAGGCACCAGCGCGGGTCCACCTGGAAGCGATCCAGCAGCCAGCTAACCGGCCGCTCGCCGCTCCAGGCCAGCGAATCGTTGACCTCTTTTTCCTGTTCGGCAACGTGAAGATGCACCGGCAGATGCGCGGGGCTGGCCGCCAGCACCTCATGCATCTGCGCTTCGCTGACCGCCCGCAGAGAGTGGAAACAGAGACCGTGGTTAATCAGCGGTTTGCCGTCAATCAGCTTCACCAGACGCTGCTGCTGAGCGAGATAGGCGGCGGTATCCTGAATAAAGCGCTTCTGGCCCGGCTGCGCGGGCTGGCTGCCGAAACCGGCGTAACTGTAGAGCACCGGCAGCAGAGTCTGACCAATACCGCTGCGCTCGGCGGCGGCAATCAGCTCTGTCAGCATCTCATCCTGCGGATAAGGCTGGCCGTCCGGCTGGTGGTGCAGATAGTGAAACTCCGCCACCTGGCAATATCCGCCCTTAAGCATCTCAACGTACAGTGCTGCTGCAACGGCACCGACCTGCTGCGGCGACAGGCGCTGCACCATGCGGTACATCAGATCGCGCCAGGTCCAGAAACTGTCCTGCGGGTCGCCTGCGACTTCGGCCAGCCCGGCCATCGCGCGTTGAAATGCATGCGAGTGCAAATTCGCCATAGCCGGTATGACAATACCGTCCAGGCGCTGCGCATCCTGCGGCTGGCTGTTGGCAGTCAGAGAGGCAATCTTGCCGTGGCTGTCGACGTCAATCAGTACATTATGCTGCCAGCCATCTTCAAGCAGGGCGCGGGGCGCAAAATAGCGAGTCATCGGTTGCTTCCTGTGCGTTGAGGTTGTATATACATATACATACTTATAGGTGAGCAGTAAAGCACACAACGTGGGAGAGGTGATGAACCAGCAACGTAACTGTGAGCATTTGTGGTACGGCGCAGATATTGTCACCATGCGCGACGGCCAGTACAACATCATCAAAGACGGTGCGATTGCCGTGGACGGGCAGCAGATCGTCTGGGTCGGGCCCTACCAGGAGGCGGGGCAGTTTACTCCGCAGCGGTCCACCGATTTCGGTGGCGGCATCGTGACCCCAGGGCTGGTGGACTGCCACACGCATCTGGTGTTTGGCGGCGATCGCAGCCACGAGTTTGAGCAGCGCCTGAACGGCGTCAGCTACAGTGAGATTGCCGCTGCGGGCGGCGGTATCCTCTCAACGGTCCGCGCCACGCGGGAGTCGTCGCTGGCACAGTTGGTCAGCAGCGCCCGGCATCGCCTTGACGTGCTGCTGGCGGAAGGGGTGACTACCGTAGAAATTAAATCCGGCTACGGGCTGGAAATCGCCAGCGAGCTGCGCATGCTGCAGGCGATCCGCCAGCTCGGGCAGCAGGTTTCGGCGCAAATCAAGGCGACCTGCCTGGCCGCACACGCGGTGCCGCCGGAGTATAAGCAGACGCCGGATGAGTGGGTTGACGTCATCTGCCGCGAGCTGCTGCCGCAGGTGGCTGCCGGACAGCTGGCGGATGCGGTGGATGCGTTCTGCGAGTATCTGGCGTTCACCCCCGCGCAGGTTGAGAAGGTCTTCCTTGCCGCACAGCAACTGGGCCTGCCGGTCAAACTGCATGCCGAACAGCTCTCGTCCCTGGGCGGCGGTGCGCTGGCCGCGCGGTTTAACGCGCTGTCTGCGGACCATCTGGAATACGCCACCGAGAGTGATATTGCGGCGATGGCGCAGAGCGGCACGGTGGCGGTATTGCTGCCGGGCGCATTCTATCTGCTGCGGGAAACTCAGCGTCCGCCGGTCGCGCTGTTCCGCCAATACGGCGTGCCGATGGCGCTGGCCAGCGATGCGAACCCGGGTACTTCGCCTGCACTCTCCCTGAGGCTGATGCTCAATATGGGCTGTACGCTGTTTGGCATGACGCCCGAGGAAGCGCTGGCCGGCGTTACGCTTCACGGTGCGCGGGCGCTGGGCCTGGCCGATTCTCAGGGATCGCTGGAACCCGGCAAGCTGGCTGATTTTGTCCACTGGCCGCTGGAACGCCCGGCGGAGCTGGTTTACTGGCTGGGTGGGCAATTGCCCTGCCGGGTTATTTTCCGAGGAGAAGAACGATGAACGCTTTTGAATTTAGCGCCGGTAAGCTGCCGCTGTTGCTGAGCATTCCCCATGCCGGTACGGCGCTGACGCCGGAAGTTGAGGCCGGGCTGAGCGATGCAGCTAAAGGGCTGCCGGACACTGACTGGCATATTCCACAGCTGTATGAGTTTGCTCGTGAAATGGGTGCCAGCGTGCTGGTCGGCAACTATTCGCGCTTTGTGATTGACCTGAACCGTCCGCCGGATAATCAGGCGCTGTACACCACCGCGACCACCGGCCTGTATCCGGAAACGCTGTTCGACGGTACGCCGACCTTTAAGCCGGGTATGACGCCAACGGCGGCACAGCGGGCGGGCTATCTGCAAAACATCTGGCAGCCTTACCACGACCAGATCCGTCTGGAGCTGGAACGCATCCGTCGCCAGTTTGGCTATGCGCTGTTGTTTGATGCGCATTCGATCGCATCAAGGGTGCCGCGACTGTTTGAAGGGCAGCTGCCGGACCTCAACCTGGGCACCAATGATGGCGCGAGCTGTAGCCCGGAGATTGCGGGGCATCTTACGGCTGTCTGTGATGACCAGTCTCGCTTCAGCTGGGTGATCAACGGCCGCTTCAAAGGCGGCTACATTACTCGCGCCTACGGTAAACCGGCTGAGAATCAGCATGCGGTTCAGCTGGAACTGGCACAGTGTAACTATATGGATGAGCAGCCGCCGTTTGCCTGGCGAGGTGATAAGGCCCGGCATTTGCAGGTGGTGCTGAAGCAGATTGTGGATACGCTATTGCGTGAAGGTAAACAGTAATCCCGCCCAATAGACCGGTATGCAGAAGATTTCTGAAGGGGGATTTTTCAGCAGGTCGGTTCGAAAACACCGCCGCATAAACATGTGGCGGTTCACTTCAATCTTGTCGCTGTGTCTGCCTGGATTCTTTAACGCCTGAACTCTGTTAGCGACAGAAATGTCTGCCTTTGACTACAGCAGCAGTGCTTCAACGTCGCGCCAGCTGTCCACGCGCCGGTAGCCGGTAACGTGCCGGTTGTGCGGGGCCGTGTAAAGAATGCCTTCCCCGCAGAAGTCGACAAAGTTAATCGCATTATCATCAATCATGTAGTCGGCGTTAATAATGCTTTTATTACCGCAGAAGACGATATGGCTCGGCTTGATGGCGGGAAAATGGGTGTTCAGCCAGCGGAATTTTGCATTAAATGAGGCCGGGACCTGCATGGCTGCGGTGGTAATAAATATCTCATAGTGTTTGCTGAGGCTGGCAATAACCCGCTGGCTGTCGGGGATCACTGCCAGATCGGCAAAAAAATCCGGATGCCCGGCCAGTTCGAAGATCTCTTCCAGCTTTTCCGGATCGTCCTGATGCAGGTCAAAGAGGTTGAGTTCTTCCGTGGTCAGCGCCTGCGAAAAATGGCGGTTCCAGGTGTGCAGGATTTTAGAATGAAAGTCAGCGATAACCTCATCCATATCAATAGCAATGCGTTTCATAATCACTCCATGATGGGGTCTGAAGGCATAGCATATCAAAAAAAAGCCAGAAGCAGGGCTTCTGGCTAAAAAAGACTCAGGCACGGTCAGGAGGGTAATTTCGCAGTGTTCCTGCCGTGACGACATCATACGCGGGCGGTGAAAAGAGAAAACCGCATAAGCTTGATGAAGACCTTCAAAAAATATGATGGATTTCGCCGATTTACCCTCATTTCAATTGTGGACAACCCCGATTTCGACTTGACCAATATCAAGTGTATGTCGCGGGCATTGTTATCAGATTGAAACATTTGCATACATCTATTTCCCTTTATTTACTTAATCTCCACGAGATTTGATCCCTGAAATTTGCTGCAATACTTATTCGTAAGTGATAATCATTATTATTGTCTTTCTCTTTTCGTTTGTTGACAATAAAAATGAATTTTTACTTATAAAACAATAAGTAATTTTAAAAAGAAATCAGGGCATTAAGGGATGAGTATGGAATTCAATAGTAAAAAATTGAGCCTTATCAGTGTCGCTGTCGGACTTGCGCTGCTGCCGTTAAAGGGCTTCTCCGCAGAAGCCGTGGCCGCAGATGCGCAGCAAACCAGCGATAGCGCTGAGGCAAAAACCAGCAAAAAAACCGAAAAAGATGCGGCTTCCGGCGACCAGACGATGGTCGTTTCCGCCCGAGTACAGACCTTACAGGCACCGGGCGTTTCTACTATCAACGCGGAAGAAATCAAAAAACACCCACCGGAGCGCGATGTTTCTGAACTGATTCGCACCATGCCGGGCGTGAACCTGACCGGGAATTCCACCAGTGGTCAGCGCGGTAACAATCGGCAGGTCGATATTCGCGGTATGGGCCCGGAAAATACCCTGATCCTGATCGACGGGATGCCGGTATCCAGCAAGAATTCGGTGCGCTACGGCTGGCGCGGCGAACGTGATTCCCGCGGCGATACTGCCTGGGTGCCACCGGAAATGATTGAACGCATTGATGTCCTGCGCGGTCCTGCGGCGGCGCTGTACGGCAGCGGTGCAGCGGGTGGGGTGATCAATATCATCACTAAACCGGCAACCAAAGACTGGCACGGTAGTTTTAATACTTACTACAACGTACCGGAGCATAAGGCTGAAGGTGCCACGCGCCGCTTTAACGGCAGCCTGACCGGTGAGCTGCTGGATAATCTGACCTTCAAACTGTACGGCGGCTGGGCGAAAACTCAGGCCGATGCGCAGTACATTAACTCCGGACATGAAGCTCAGCGCACCGGCGCTTATATTGGCAGCGTTCCTTCGGGCCGTGAAGGTTTGAAAAACGAAGACATCAACGGCTCTCTGCGCTGGGAATTTATTCCGGGCCAGGCACTGGAGCTGGGTGCCGGATTTAGCCGCCAGGGCAATATCTACGCCGGAGATACGCAGAACACCAACACCAATACGCTGGTGCAGAAGTACTACGGTAAAGAGACCAATGTTCTGTATCGCCAGAACGTCAGCCTCAAGCATACCGGTTCATGGGATAACGGCGTCACCACCACCAATTACATTCAGTATGAGCGCACGCGCAACACCCGTCTGAATGAAGGTCTGGCAGGAGGAACGGAGGGGATCTTTAATGCCACTGACGAAGGCTTCTCCACCATTAATCTGGCGGATACCAACGCGCATACCGAGTTTAACGTGCCGCTGGACCTGTTATTCCAGCAGACGCTGACTCTGGGTGGCGAATGGAATCATCAGCAGATGAAAGATCCGACCTCGAACACGCAGAATGCCGCAACGGCGGGTAGCGTGGCAGGGGTTTCTGCGACCGGCCGCAGCGTTTACAGCTCAGCCGATCTCTACTCCGTCTTTGCCGACGATAATATTGAGCTGACCGACACCACGATGCTGACCCCGGGCATTCGTTTTAACTACCATTCGATTACCGGCAGCAACTTCAGCCCCTCGCTGAACCTGTCTCAGGAACTCGGTAGTGATTTTACGCTGAAAATGGGCATCGCCCGCGCCTACAAGGCGCCGAACCTGTATCAGACCAACCCGAACTATATCCTGTACAGCAACGGCCAGGGCTGCTACGCCAGCGCCGGTGCCTGTTATCTGCAGGGTAATGATAATCTGAAGGCGGAAACCAGCATCAACAAAGAGATTGGGCTGGAATACCATCATGACGATTATCAGGCGGGCCTGACCTACTTCCATAACGATTACCGCAATAAAATTGAAGCGGGCTATGCGGCGGACTACAGCGTCGGTACGACCGATGTGTATAAGTGGGATAATGTGCCGCGCGCGCTGATCCAGGGTCTGGAAGGTACGCTGAACTTCCCGATTACCGACACCGTCTCAATGAAGAATAACTTCACCTACATCATTGAGAACAAGAACAAGAAAACCGGCGACTATCTGTCGATTATTCCAGAGTACACCATTAACTCGACGCTGGAATGGCAGGCGATGAACGATCTGTCCCTGCGCGGCACGATGGCCTGGTACGGCGTGCAGAAGCCGAAGAAGTACAACTACAAAGGCGTGGCGGCAACGGGTAGCGAAACCAATGAGCTGAGCCCGTATGCACTGTTTGGTCTGAGCGCGACTTATACCGTGAATAAGTATGTGGATGTGACGGCGGGGATTGATAACCTGCTGGATAAACGCCACTACCGTGCAGGTAATGCATCGACTACCGGTAATGCGACGACCGGCGCGTATCTGTATGGTGCGGGTGCGGAGACGTAAAATGAGTCGGGCAGAACGTACTTTATGTCGTTGAATACGCACTTCTGATAACAGCGGTGGGCGAGGGTTTCTCGTTCGCGGGTTGTGTTTGATAAGGCCGCTATCCGTCTGGATGGCGGTTTTTTTTCGACTGCGTTTTCCGGAGTTTGTCGCCCAGCCTCTGCGGTTGTCGGGTGGTCCTTGCACCTGATGGCGTTTGCAGCAGTGGTGTTTTTCGCTGGCTGGCTGTTCCGCCGCCCGGACGGTCCTCACCCCGCTTCGCGGTGCCCTCACTTCGTTCGTCAGCCTGTCGGACCGGCTCAGACGGCACATCCGTGTGCCGACCGAGCCTTGCGCCCGCGTCCTGCGGGCTTATCCTGGCTTCCTCTCTCCGTTCAGCGCTGCGGATTATCCGGGCGGCGGAACAGTCAGCCTGCTGTATAAATTTCGAGTGATATGCAAAAAACCGGCAGCCGCAGAGGCAGGGCTACCTCTAACTACAGCATTCGCTGTTTTTAAATCAACGTTAGATATAAGTAATCAATAAATCCGTGCTCTTAGACAGGCAAATCCATGACTAATCAGCAGACTGACAGCAATCCCAGCAATCACCGCACTGACAGCAGTCCCAGCAGTCCCGGCAATCACTCACCCCAAAGAACATCCCCAGCAGCTATTTATCAGAAACTGAATACCGGCCAGGGCGCGATCAGCTCCCGCCGCCCAGCGACTGCCACAGCGTAATCCGGTTATCGTAATCCGTTTGCTGTAGCGCAATCAGCTCCAGCTGCGCCGACCACAGCGTACGCTGATTGGTCAACACGGTCAGATAATCCCCGCTTCCGGCCTGATAACCGTGCAGTGACAAATCCAGACTGCGCTGCGCCGCTGCTACGTATTCGCGCTGCGCATCCATCTGCTCGTTGAGCGTGGCACGGCGCGCCAGCGCATCGGCAACGTCTTTAAACCCGCTCTGAATCGCCTTTTCATACGCCGCAATCAGCCCCTGCTTCTCCGCCTCGGCATACTTCAGCGCCGCCACGTTGGTGCCACCGGCAAACAGCGGCAGCGACAGGCTCGGTGCAAATGACCAGACGTTGGCACCGTGACTGAACAGGCTGGAAAGCGACCCGCTCGCCACGCCCGCGCTGGACGTCAGCGACAGGGTCGGGAAGAAGTTGGCGCGCGCGGCACCGATATCCGCATTGGCGCTCTTCAGGCTGTGCTCGGCTTCCTGCACGTCCGGGCGGCGCAGCAGCAGCGAAGAGGACACGCCCGCAGGCACCAGCGCAATGGCATTATCGTTCAACTTATCCAGCGGCCCGGGCAGCAGCGAATCCGGCAGGCTTTCACCCGCCAGCAGCGTCAGGGCGTTGCGATCCTGAGCAACCAGCGTCTGATAGCTGGCCACGCTGGCGCGTGCCGACTGATAAACGGTCATCGCTTCGTTCATATCCGTCCCGTCGGCCACACCGGCAGCCTGGCGGCGTTGAGTGATCTCCAGCGTTTTACCGGCGCTGGCCATCGTCTCCTGCGCGAGCTGCAGGTTGCTGTTATCCGCTGCCAGCGTCACCCAGGCGGTGGCGGTTTCGGCAATCAGCGTCAGGCGAGTGTTCTGCGCGGTAAATTCACTGGCCAGCCAGGTTTCCTTCGCCGCGCGGCTCAGGCTGCGGTTATGGCCAAACAGATCGATCTCGAAGCTGCTGACGCTGCCGCTGGCCTCCGCGCTGCCGGTCACACCGGCATCGGTGGTCCGGCTTCGGGTGCTGGTCAGCCCGGCATTCAGCGTCGGGAACAGGCTGGCGCGCTCTTCGCCGTACAGCGCCTTCGCTTGTTCGATATCGCTGATCGCTTTGCGCAGATCGCGGTTGCTGGCTAAGGCGCGTGCCACCACGGTTTTCAGTCGACTGTCGCCCATGACCTGCTGCCAGTTACTGAGCACGGCTGGTGCGCTGCCGTCCGCATTCTGCCCCGGCCAGGTGGCCGGAACCGGCGCGGCGGGGCGCTGATAATCGGGATCGAGAGACAGACAGCCCGCCAGCATCATCGACAGGGCTATCACGCTAATTCGGTACATCATTGTTTACTCCCGTGGCGTGAGGTGAACAGATGCTTCACCAGCACGAAGAACAGCGGTACAAAGAAAATCGCCAGAATGGTCGCGGCCAGCGTTCCGCCGATAATCCCGGTACCAATCGCAATACGGCTGTTGGCTCCGGCTCCGGTCGCCACCGCCAGCGGCAGCACCCCGGCAATAAAGGCCAGCGAGGTCATGACAATCGGTCGCAGGCGGATACGGGCAGCGGAAATCGCCGCCGCACTCAGCGAGCTTCCCTGTTTTAGCGCCGCCTCGGCGAATTCCACGATAAGGATGGCGTTTTTCGCCGACAGCCCGATGGTGGTCAGCAGGGCAACCTGGAAGTAGATATCGTTGCTTAGCCCGCGCAGGCTGGCGGCCAGCGCGGCACCGAAGATACCCAGTGGGATCACCAGCAGCACCGAGAACGGCACAGACCAGCTCTCGTACAGCGCCGCCAGGCAGAGGAATACCACCAGAATCGAGATGGCGTACAGGCTCATGGCCTGGCCGCTGGCGAGTTTTTCCTGCAGTGACAGGCCGCTCCATGCCCAGCTGGAACCCGGTGCCAGCTGATTAGCCAGCTGCTCCATTTTGTCCATCGCTGCACCCGAGCTGTAGCCCGCGCTGTTTTCACCGGCAATTTCAAAGGCGGCCGAGCCGTTATAGCGTGACAGGCTTTCCGGGCCGTAGATCCAGTGCGTGGTGGCGAAGGCGGAGAATGGCGTCATGCTGCTGTCGCTGCCGCGCACAAACCATTTCGCCAGGTCCTCCGGCTTCGAGCGGAACTGGCTGTCGCCCTCGATATACACTTCTTTTACCCTGCCGCGATCGATAAAATCGTTCACGTAGGTGCCACCCCAGGCGCTGCTCAGCGTGTCGGTTACATCAGAAAGCGACAGGCCGAGTGCCACCGCTTTGTTATTGTCGATATCCACCTGTAGCTGCGGCATCTGCGGCAGATCGCTGGCGCGCACCGATTGCAGCTCGGGGCTACTGTTCGCCGCTTTCAGCAGGTCGCTGCGCAGCTTCAGCAGGGTGTTACGGTCGGTTGCGCCGCTGGCCAGCAGTTCAAAGGTAAAGCCGTTGCTCTGCCCCAGCCCCTGCACCGACGGCGGGGTCATGGCGAAGACTTTCGCATCGCGGATATCACTCAGCGCCGCCATGGCTTCACGGGCGATGCCCTGGGCGCTGTTTTTCTCGCCGGAACGCAGGCTCCAGTCTTTCAGTGAAACGAAGGCCATCCCGGCATTCTGGCCGCTGCCGCTGAAGTTAAAGCCGTTAACGGTGAAGATAACGTTGGTGTTGTCCTTCTGCTGATTAATGAACCAGTCGGTGACGCGCTTGTTCACCGCATCGGTACGGCTGATGGTGGCACCGGCGGGCAGGGTGTACTGCACCATGATTTCGCCCTGGTCTTCTTCCGGCAGGAAACTGCCCGGCAGACGCCATAGCAGCAGCGCCATCAGTCCGGCAAACACGGCGTAAACCAGCATCAGTCGCACCGGGCGGCCAAGGAGCCACAGCACGCGTTTGCGGTAGCGCTTCTCACCGTTCTGATACAGGCGGTTAAAGCGGGCGAAGAAGCCGTGCTGCGGAGGCTGGGTGTGCTTGAGCAGCATGCCGCACAGCGCCGGGGTTAGCGTCAGAGCGACCACCACCGACAGCATCATGGCGGCGATAATCGTCACCGAGAACTGGCGATAAATCACCCCGGTAGAGCCGCCGAAGAAGGCCATGGGCAGGAATACCGCCGACAGCACCAGCGCAATCGCCACCAGCGCACCGGCGATTTCACCCATTGATTTCTCGGTGGCTTCACGGGCGTTCAGTCCTTCGTTGCGCATGATGCGCTCGACGTTTTCCACCACCACGATGGCGTCATCCACCAGCAGCCCGATGGCCAGCACCATGGCAAACAGCGTCAGGGTATTAATGGAGTAGCCGAACAGCGCCAGCACGCCAAAAGTACCGAGCAGCACCACCGGCACCGCCAGCGCGGGGATCAGCGTGGCGCGCAGGTTTTGCAGGAACAGCATCATCACCGTCACCACCAGAACAATGGCGATCAGCAGGGTCTCAATCACATCCTGTACCGAGATTTTAATAAATTCGGTGCTGTCTTTCGGGTAGGCGATTTCATAACCCGCAGGCATATTGTGATGATATTCTTCAATTTTTGCCTTCACCAGGCTGGCGGTATCCAGCGCGTTGGCACCGGGAGCGAGCATCACCGCCACACCGGCCGCCGGGTGACCGTTCAGTTTCGAGCTGGCGCTGTAGTCTTCGCTGCCCATTTCCACGCGCGCGACGTCGCCGATGCGCACCACGGCACCGCCGGTGGCACTTTTAATGATGATATTGCGGAACTGATCGACGGTTTGCAGACGCGACTGCGCGCGCACCGTGGCCGTCAGCTGCTGGTCGCTGGCGGCAGGCAGGGCACCGAGTTTACCGGCGGTCACCTGTACGTTCTGTGCTTCAATCGCGCTCTGCACGTCCGACGGCATCAGGCTGTAGGAAGCGAGTTTGGCGGGATCGAGCCAGATGCGCATGGCGTATTCGGCACCGAAAACCTGCAGGCTGCCGACGCCGCTGACGCGGGCCAGCGGGTCCTGCAGGTTGCTCACCAGCCAGTCGGCGATATCGGAGCTGCTGGCTCGGTCGTTTTTATCGTACAGCGCCATGATCAGCAGGAAGTTGGACTGCGTTTTGGTGACGGTGATCCCGGCGCTTTGCACTTCGCTCGGCAGGCGAGATTCGGCCTGCTGCACCTTATTCTGTACCTGCACCTGCGCGGTATCCGGGTCGGTGCCCTGCTGGAAGGTGACGTTGATATCCACCGAACCGTCCGAGCTGCTGGACGAGGTGAAGTAGAGCAGGTTATCCAGACCGGTCATCTGCTGTTCGATCACCTGGGTGACGCTGTTTTCCAGCGTCTCCGCCGAGGCACCGGTATAGGTGGCTTTGATCTTGATCGACGGTGGAGCAACGTCGGGGTACTGGGCCACCGGCAGGGTGCGGATAGCCATAATCCCCGCCAGCATAATGAGTATCGCAATGACCCAGGCAAAAACCGGGCGGCGAACAAAGAAACGCGAAAACATCAGTTCGCTCCCTCGCTGCGGGTCACTTCTTCCGGCTTCACGCTGTCCCCGGCGGCGACTTTATCGCTGCCTTCCACCAGCAGACGATCGCCCGCCTGCAGGCCTTTGGTTATCAGCCAGTGGGTTCCGATGGCATCGGCGGTCACCACTTCGCGCTGTTCCACTTTGTTCTCTGCATTGACAACCAGTGCGGTGGCGTTGCCTTTGGCATCGCGCGTAATCCCCTGCTGCGGAGCGAGAATCGCGTTTTCCACCACGCCTTCATCCACCAGGGCATGAACGAACATGCCCGGCAGCAGTACGTGCTGTGGGTTCGGGAACACGGCGCGCAGCGTGACCGATCCGGTGGCTTCATCCACCGCTACTTCGGTCAGTTCCAGGCGACCCTTTTCCGGGTAGGTGGTGCCGTCTTCCAGCGTCAGGGTGACGTTCAGCGTGTTGTTATCGCTGGCCAGCGCGCGCTTGCGCAGGTTGAGCAGCTCCACGCTGGAGCGGGTTAGATCAACGTACATGCTGTCGAGACTGCGGATGGTGGCCAGTACGGTGTCCTGCCCGGCGGTCACCAATGCACCGGGCGTGACGGCAGAAATACCGATGCGGCCTGCGATTGGCGCGGTGACGGTGGTCCAGTCAAGGTTGACGCGCGCGCTGTCCAGCGCGGCCTGTTTTTCCGCGACGCTGGCGCGGTCCTGGTCGCAGGTGGATTTCGCATCGTCGGCATCCTGCTGTGAAACGCCCTGATACTGCACCAGTCCGGCATAGCGTTTGGCTTTCTGGCAGTCACCGATCACCAGCGCCTGAGCACTTTTCAGCGCGGCGGCAGCCTGTTGCCAGGTCGCTTTATAGCTGGCGGCATCAAGCTGATACAGCGGCTGTCCGGCTTTCACTTCGGCCCCTTCGGTGAACAGGCGCTTCTGGATCAGCCCACCCACCTGCGGTCTGACTTCAGCCGTCTGGGTGGCGGTGGTGCGGCCGGTAAGATCGCTGGTCAGCGTAAAGCTGCTGGCTTTCAGCGTGACGACGCCAACTTCGGTCAGACCGGGGGCCGGGGCGCTGGAGGTGACGTTATCGCAGCCGGCCAGGCAAAAAAGGGTCAGCAGCGAGACTATGCGTAATTGCATATGGCTATTCCACTCAAATTAAAAAAAGAAAATGGCACATCGGTGAGCCATCATTATTTAGCAATGGCTCAGGATACGTTTAATAAAATTTAGGTACTGCTGTTAATCGGTAAAGTAATTGCAATGAAATCGTTTTGATGATTGCGAAGCATGTTGCGAACTTCACTGTATCGTCATGTTTTCAAACCAGACGGGTCACTGTTATTCTTTTTTTCTGGCATGTATGCCCGGGTTTTCTCCATCAGCCCTTGTGCGGTAAGGCGCTTAGCTGAATTGGTGTAAAGTTTTGTCTTCCTGTTCGCATTAAATCGAAAGAAACTTATCGACTAATGACTATTCGGTTTTAGGCCGAAGTGAATTAATTGCCATAACGAATTTTTTATTAAGCCCTCATGGAACTGAACTTATTTGGCCATGATTTTTAAATTCGTCTTATTTTTTCGCTGGCTTCAATAATCGCGTCGACAATAGCCGCACGTTCTTCAGTGTTAATGGTTCTGTTTGTCGTCAGCCTGCGCAGGCTGAATTTCAGCTTCTCAAACGCCTCTTCGATTAGCGGATCTTTTTGCGTCTGGCTGACCACCATTTTTTTCATTTTTATCAGCGTATCGCGCAGCGCCTCATGATGCTGGGCGAGATAGGCTTCGCCCGCCGCCGTCAGCGAGTACTGCTTTTTACCGCCGCCGCTTTCAATGGTCGTGGCGTACTTCTCTTCTTCTATCGAGGTCAAAATCGGATAGATCACGCCGGGGCTGGGGCGGTATACGCCCTGTGAATAGTCCCTGATTGAGGTGATAACTTCATATCCGTGTGTCGGATTCAGCCGTATCAGATGCAGCACCAGCAGGACCAGTTCGGTGCGGTTAAAGGCTTTGCCGCGGCGAACCTGATTTTTGCCGACGTCGCTCCCTTTTTTTGACTCATCGGCAGGTGATTCAGTGGGATGAAGCATCTCTTTCATGGTGACATTGCAGGTTAATGGCTGACCAAAATAAGATATATCTTGAGCAATAAACGCATCAAGATATATCTTGAGAGGATTCTGCCTGCAAAGAGTAAAAGTTTCGTTAAGACCCTATTTTATGCGCGCATCCGGGCGAACAAGGTCAAAACGCTGGGCTTCACTGATACCGTAATAGGCGCTGGGGCCGCCGGCACGCAGGATCGGTTCCGCACGGGCGGTCTGATAGACGCCGTTGTCCAGCAGATCGCTGTCGATATGAATGGCGATGGCTTCTCCCAGCACCAGCCAGCTGTCCAGCAGCCCGCCCTGTGCGTTCTGCAGCTGGATGCACTGGGTGAGCCTGCACTCGAAGTTGACCGGGCTTTCCGCCACCATACTAACGTTGACCAGGCTGGCGGGCAGGGCGGTCAGTCCGGCGTGGATAAATTCATCCTCGCCGCGCGGCAGCGAAGCCGAGCTTTCATTCATCGCTTCCGCCAGCGATCGCGTGGCCAGATTCCAGACGAATTCGCCGGTTTCAACGATGTTCGCCACGCTGTCCTTCCAGCCGCTGCTGGCAAAGCCAATAATCGGTGGGCGATAGCTGAAGCAGTTAAAGAAGCTGTAGGGCGCCAGGTTGCGCTGCCCGGCGGCATTCTGCGAGCTGATCCAGCCGATCGGGCGCGGGCCGATAATGGCATTCAGCGGATCGTGGGGCAGACCGTGCCCCTGTTCCGGCCGGTAGGAATGGCGTGATCGTGACATAAATCGTCCTTATAAAGAGTAAAGTCAGCGGGAAATGTTTACCATTAATAGCACAGAGGGTATCTTACGCCGCTGCTGACAAGAGAGTTACTGATGAAAACCCCTTCCGAGAAAAATGTTCTCCACCCGCGTAACCGCCATCGCGGACGCTATGATTTCGCCGCGCTGATCGCCTGTCATCCGGCGCTGGCGCAGTTTGTTGCCGTGAATAACTGGGGCAGCGAGTCGATTGATTTCGCCAACCCGGAAGCGGTTAAAACCCTGAACCAGGCGCTGTTGCACCATTTTTACGGGCTGGCCCACTGGGATATCCCGGAAGGCTTCCTCTGCCCGCCGGTGCCTGGCCGCGCTGACTATGTTCACCATCTGGCCGATCTGCTGGCGGAAGATAACAGCCGCGTCGTGCCGCGCGAGATTAACGTGCTGGATATCGGCTGCGGTGCCAACTTGATCTATCCCATTATCGGCCACAGCGAGTACCAGTGGCGCTTTACCGGCACCGAGGTAAACCCGCAGGCGATGACCGCCGCCAACGGCATTATCGCCGCGAATCCGGGCCTGAATCGTGCGATTCGCCTGCGTCGCCAGAAGGACAGTTCGGCGATCTTCAGCGGTATTATCCATAAAAATGACGTGTATCACGCCACGATGTGTAACCCGCCATTCCATGCCTCTGCCGCTGACGCGCATGAAGGCAGCCAGCGTAAGCTGCGGAATCTTGGGCTGGATCGCAATGCGCCGCTGAATTTCGGCGGGCAGCAGGACGAGCTGTGGTGTGAGGGCGGTGAAAAAGCGTTTATCGGCCGGATGATTACGGAAAGCGCTAATTTCGCCCGCCAGTGCGTCTGGTTCACCTCGCTGGTTTCCCGCCGTGAGAACCTGCCGGAGCTGTGGCGCGCGCTGGAAGAGGCCGATGTGGCCGCCGTGCGTACCATCGATATGGCCCAGGGGCAAAAACAAAGCCGCTTTATCGCCTGGACCTTTATGGAACAGCCGCAGCGTACGCGCCTGCTGGGCAAGTAAGCTGACTGTGGCTGCGCAGGCGTCATCAGCGCCCTGAACTCACGGGCCAGGACAATCGCGGAGCAGGGCACGCTGCACTCAATCCCCGCTTTTCGGTGCAGAGTTGCGGGTAAGGTGGCTTCAAATGGTTTACTCTGGAGCAGGCAGCGCAGCCTGCACCCCAGCGGCCCCGGCCACATCGTTGCCGCTCTGCATCACCTGCACCGTCTGGTAAGGCACTTTGATCCCTGCGGCATCAAAGTGCTTTTTCACCATGCCGTCCAGCGCGAACCGCACCGTCCACTGCTTCAGCGGCTGGGTGGTGAACGAAACGCGCACGGTAAACGCCTGATTGGTTAAACCGACCAGCCCGGCAAACGACGGTTCGCCGATCACCATGCCCCGAATGGTTTTATCCTCCAGAAGCTCCCTGACCGCCGCCTGTAGCGTGGCATTGACTCGATCGGTATCTTCGCGGCGATCGACGTCGTAGTTCGCCACAAACGAGCCGATGCCGCGCACGAAGTTGGCAAAGGTGGTGATCGAAGACCACGGAATGATGTGGTAAGCCCCGGTATCCTGACGTACCCCAACGGAACGAATCGACATCCGCTCCACCGTGCCGGTAATTGGCCCGATGGTCACCAGATCGCCGGTGTTCATGCCGTTTTCAAACTGGATAAATACGCCGGTAATAATATCTTTCACCAGCGTTTGTGAACCGAACGACACCGCGAGGCCCAGCGCCCCGGCACCGGCCAGCAGCGGAGCGATATTCACACCGATCTCGGAGAGCACGATCATAATGGTGATGGTGCTGATCACCACTGCCAGCGCGTTGCGGAACAGCGTCAGCAGGGTGCGGGTGCGCGCACTGGGCATGGGTCTGCCGTGCGAATCCGAAGCCAGGCGGCTCTCAATCAGGCTGGCCAGCAGCGTCCAGCCCACCGCCGAGAAGAACAGGATCACCACGATGCGGATCAGAATATCCACCAGCTTTTCGCCTGCGCCCACGGTGAGCCAGTGCCAGAGGTCAAACAGGTGCCAGGCATTCAGCAGCATCAGGGTGACGGCAAACACGCTGATCACCCGTGCCAGCTTAAGCATCGCCGACAGCCAGCCGTTTACCCGCTGCTGAAGCTCAGGGTAGTTACGGCGCAGTTCCGGGGAGAGCACGATGGTTTTATTGATCCAGCGGGTCAGCATACCGGACACCAGCGCCCCGATGGCGATAATCGCCAGCGATCGCACGCTGGCGGACATCATGAACTTCAGGCTGTTGCCGGGATCGAACAGCGAAAACAGGAACAGGGCGATAAAATAGGCGCTGGCCAGCCAGTGCCACACCAGCGCAAAGGCGCGGATAAACAGCGCGAAAAACGCCAGCGAGCGGTCCGCCAGCCGCGTCAGCTCCTGCTGAATATTGCGGCGGTTGTGGAAAATCAGATACAGCGCCCATACGGTGACCAGCCCCATTACCAGCACGTTGATGACTGCCCCGACCTGCACATTCACCTGATTGGAGACGATCGGCACGATCACCAGCAGGCCATAGCCGATCAGCCCGCTCAGCCAGCTGATGCGGGTGCTCCAGTAGATGGCGCGGTCGTCGGTAAGATGGAAGAAACGCAACTGGGGAAAACGTGGGCAGAACATCAGCCGCAGTACGGCCTTAAAGAACTCGACCAGGGCAAAGGCGTTCAAAAAAAGCCCCTGCTGATAGGCAATGGTGCGGCTGCCCGCGTTCATGTTGTCGCTGAGTATCTGCCCGACGAACAGCGCCAGCGCCAGCAGCAGCAGGTCGATAACAAAGGCACCGGCGATCATTGCAGGCAAATGCAGCCAGTTGGTCCTTTCGCTGTTTTTACGCCGCCCCCACGCTCCCATCCGGCGATAAAGTGGAGATGCCGCCCAGCGCGTTAGCCAGTAGAAGGCGAACAGCGCCGCGGCCAGCATGGCAAAGTGGCTGAGCGCGTTAAAGAAGGTCTGTTGATTAAACGGCTTATGCGGGGCATCAACGATATTCCGTTGCAGGGTTTGCAGCCTGGAGGCGAACTCGCCGCCGAACTGACGGCTGAAGTCAGTCACGCTCTGGAGAACGGTTTTATCTTCCTCTTCCTCTGGTGGCGTCAGGACCGGATCTGCTGGTGCTGCCGGGGGTTCTGATGCTTTACGCAACTGTTCGATCAGCTGCTGGCGCGACTGGTCGTTATCCAGAATGTTGGCCAGTGCGGCCCACGCTGCACGCTTCTCATCGGCATCAGGCGGCGTAGTTTCTGCAGAAGCCGCCGTCTGCTGTGACTGGGCGGCGACGGCCGCGGCGGGCAGGGTCACGGCGTGACCTGCTGAAAGCAACGTGCTGCACAGCATCAGCAGCAAAGCCTGTAACAGACAGCGCAGTGGGGAAGTGAGTCCGGGCATCCTGTTCTCCTGTTGTGACGCCAGCATCAGCGGCAACAGAAAAGTATAGACGCCTGCCTCAGGGGCAGCGGGTAACCGGGGGATTTTAGGAATCAGACGAAAACGGGGCGGTGAATGCCGCCCCGGCAGGATTACGAGACGTGCTGCAGGAATTCGCGCAGGCGGGCACTCGGCGGGTTGCTGATCAACTCGTCCGGGTTGCCATCTTCGGCAATACGGCCTTTATCAATAAAGATCAGGCGCGAAGCCACCTTCTGAGCAAATCCGACTTCATGGGTGACGATAACCATGGTCATGCCTTCTTCCGCCAGGTCCTGCATCACTTTCAGGACTTCGTGGCGCAGTTCCGGATCAAGGGCTGAGGTTGGCTCATCAAACAGCATCATCTTCGGCTTCACCGCCAGCGCGCGGGCAATGGCCACACGCTGCTGCTGGCCACCGGACAGCTCGGAAGGGAAGTGGTTCGCGCGCTCGGCGAGGCCCACTTTGCCCAGCAGCTCTTTTGCCAGCCGCTGTGCATCTTCCTTTTTCGCGCCACGAACGCGGATCGGGCCAAAGGCGACGTTGTCCAGCGCGCTCATCTGCGGGAACAGATGGAACTGCTGGAACACCATGCCGGCTTCCTGGCGGATCAGGCGGTCATCAACTTTCGGGTCGTTCACCTTCAGGCCGTCAACGATCAGCTCGCCGCTGGTGATCTCTTCCAGCTTGTTGATGCAGCGCAGCAGGGTGGATTTACCGGAACCCGATGGGCCGATAATCACGACGACTTCGCCTTTTTCGATTTTCAGGTCGATATCGTGCAGGACCTGAGTGGCACCGAAGTGCTTGGAAACGTTCTTAAATTCAATCACAGGATTTTCATCCTTTTCTCAATGCGACGCAGAACAAAGCTCAGCACCAGCGTAATAATCAGATAGATAACGGCAACGGCGCTCCAGATTTCCAGCGCGCGGAAGTTACCGGCAATAATTTCCTGCCCCTGACGGGTCAGTTCGGCCACGCCGATAACGATAAACAGGGAGGTGTCCTTGATGCTGACAATCCACTGGTTACCCAGCGGTGGCAGCATGCGGCGCAGGGCCAGTGGCATAATCACGTAGCGCAGCGTCTCGCGGCTGGACAGGCCCAGTGCCAGACCGGCTTCACGGAAGCCACGGTTAATGGACAGCACCGCACCACGGGTGATTTCAGCAATGTAGGCACCGGAGTTGATCATGATAGTGACCACGGCCGCGCTGAACGGGTCGATCCGCAGATCGGTAAACGCCATGGGCAGTGCAAAATAGATGAACATCACCTGCACCACGATTGGGGTGCCGCGAATCAGTTCGATAAATACCAGCGCGATGTTGCGTGACAGCCAGCCGCCGTAGGCGCGGGCAAAACCGGCAACCAGGCCGATAATCACTCCGCCAATCAGACCGAGGACCGAAATCCACAGGGTCAGCTTGGCACCTTCAAGCAGGATTGGAATAGCAGGCCAGATGGCGCTCCAGTCAAACTGCATGTTTATTCTCCGGATCTAAAACCATTTTTGTTGATGTGGAAAAATGCGGGAACGCATCGGCTCCCGCATTAAGTACAGCCGTTCGACTCTTATTATTTAGGTTCGCTGCCGAACCATTTTTTGTACAGCGTGTTGTAAGTACCGTTCTCTTTCAGCGTTTTCAGCGCGCCGTTAACTTTCTCACGCAGGTCGTCGCTGCCTTTCGGGAAGGCAATACCGTACTGCTGAGCTTCAACCGGCTCGCCAACCGCTTTGAACTGGCCTTTGCCCGCGGTATGGATGAAGTACAGGATGTTTGGCGTGTCATGCAGCACGGCGTCAGCACGGTTGGTGCCGAGCTCCATGTAGGCGTTATCGATGTTCGGGAACTGGCGCAGATCTTTAGTTTTGATGTGCTCTTTCGCATAGTCCACGGAACCGGTACCGCTCTTCACTGCCACAACTTTGCCGTTCAGGTCTTCAATACCCTTCACACTGTCGTTGTTCGCTTTCACCATCACCTGCAGGCCGCTTTTGTAGTAGCCGTCAGAGAATTCGATCGCTTTCTTACGCTCGTCGGTAATGGTGATACCGGCCAGTGCCAGGTCAACGTTACGCGTTTGCAGCGCAGGGATGATACCGGCGAAATCCATCGGTTTCAGGGTGTATTCAAGATTCAGCTGTTTTGCAATTGCATCCCACAGGTCGATGTCGAAGCCGACATATTTATCACCCTGTTTAAATTCGAAAGGAACAAAAGCGGTATCTGTTGCTACGATCAGTTTCTTATCTGCAGCTGTGGAAGACACGGCGAACGCCATGGTCAGCGCAGCCAGAGTGACCTTAAAAATTGACTTCATCATTTTATCCTTATCGCTTCCCGGACGTCCCGGGTAAATGCCAGCAGCCCTATGAAAGAATCATGCCAGGTTTGCAATGATATGGAAAACAGCAGGTTAATGCGAGTTTTCCGAAAGGTGCTGACACGATACAGTGTATTGCACTTATTTGGGGCGTCATTTTGGTGCATCTCGTCCAGTGTGGTGCAATGGGCCGCCCCGCTTGCATTAGCAGTTGTAGCAAATTGCCGGATAAAAACAACAGATAGTGTCGTGGGGGATTAATTAATTGCCAGTGGGCTCTGATTTTTTGTGGGAATAGCGTGAAGTCTACGCAGCGCAGCGGGATAAAAAAAGAGCAGACGGCGTGGCCATCTGCTCATGTCGGTGGAAAGTATCAACAACGGTGTTTCAGGTTTATTCGATATTGGATTCGATAAACCACAGGAATTTATCCAGATCGCGGGATGCGGCGGTGAAGATATCGGCGCTGTCTTCATCAGACACTTCGCTGATGGCTTTACGCACGTCGTTAGCTACGACCGCATAGCGGTCAGCCAGCGCTTTAAGGTGCTCTTGTACGCTGTGAATGTTAAGCGGATAGCTTTTCAGCGGCGTTCTGTCGTTAACGATCTGCGTTGTGCCAAGGGCAACGCCGCCCAGCTGAACCACGCGTTCTGCAATCGTATCCTGGTGATCGGTAATCGCGGTGCGGAATCCATCCAGCATTTCGTGAACGGCGATAAAGTTGGCGCCGCGCATGTTCCAGTGTGCCTGCTTGGTGATCAGGGACAGGTCGATGAATTCGGTAACCAGACGATTAAGCACCTCTATGGTGGCTTTTTTCTCGTCGTCGGCCACATCGTTACGGGTGTAAATCAGATCAGAAGATTTTGCTTTAACCAGTTTAGCGGTACTCATCATTAATATCCTCTTAATGGTCAGGTTGTCCTGTTAAATTACGGAAATAAGTATAGCACCGTTTTTTAAACCTGCAGTAAAGGTCGTTCCTATCGCTTTAATAGTGCGTGATGAGTTGATTTGGTGGGTATTTATTTATTTTTCAGGGTGGATAATATTAACAAGAATGATTTTTATTTCGGTTTTATGCAGGTCTTTGAATTGCATGACTGTTTTTGTTTTTCATCGAAACGGTCATTCTTTGTAATTAATAATTAACGATTATTTTCATGTTAATTTATTGTTACTTTATAAAATAATATATTGATGAATTTCCCGCTTCGTTCTGGCAAAGCGGGAACATGTTTATTATTCACGGTTCTCATTGACCGGCACGATTTTCGCCTTTGCCGGACGCAGAGTCATGGTGGAACCTGCCGATGCCACGATGATCGCCAGCAGCGCCAACCACTGGACCAGGCTCAGTACTTCCCCCAGGAAAAGAATGCCGGAGATCGCTGCCATTGCCGGTTCCAGACTCATCAGAGTGCCAAACGTGCGTGCAGGCATGCGGGTCAGCGCCACCATCTCAAGCGAGTAGGGCAGCGCGCTGGACAGGACGGCAATCGCCAGGCCAATCGGGATCAGCGACAGCGCCCAGCCGCCGCTATTGGCAAAGGTAATGCCTAGCGGAACAAACACCAGTGCGCCGATCAGCGAACCCATAGCGGCGGTAGCCGGTCCGTGCTGGCTGCCCGCACGCTTGCCGGTAATGATATATACCGCCCACAGCGCACCTGCGCCGAGGGCAAGCAGCGCGCCGACGGGATCGACGCTGCTGACGTTTTCACCCAGCGGCAGCAGGAAAACCAGTCCCAGCAGCGCCAGTACCACCCAAAGGAAATCCAGCGGGCGGCGCGAGCTGGCCAGCGCCAGTGCCAGCGGCCCGGTAAACTCCAGCGCCACCGCAATGCCCAGCGGAACCGTGCGGATCGATAAGTAAAACAGATAGTTCATGCCGCCCAGTGACAAACCGTAAATAATCAGCGGCAGGATCTGGCTGCGCTGGAAGCGCAGACGCCAGGGTTTAAATACGATGCAGAGGATTAACGTACCCAGCCCGAGGCGAAGTGCGGTAATGCCCGGCGCGCCAACCAGCGGGAAAAGTGATTTTGCCAGTGCTGCCCCACCCTGAATTGACGTCATTGCGATCAGTAAAAGCAGGACCGGAAGCCAGATGGAATTTTTTAACTGTTGAGGGGACATCCTTAATCTCAGTTCTTATGTTCCGTTGTTAGTTGTTAACAGATGTAGAACGACAGTCTACTTGAATGACGACGATAATCTCAGCTTGCCGCGCTAAAAAATAAACGGAAGCTAAAGAAAACAAAAGAGTTAGGTAAAGAACTGTCAGGTTTCAATTAGGATTACTCTCAATGAACCTTTTTTTACAGGGGATAAAATACCGCGCTGTGTCGCATAAATATAAGAAAAATGAATAACATATAAACTTTCATTAACTTTCTGTTACACCAAATATTCCGTTAGACAATGAAAATAGGGCGGAGTTTCTCACTATATTTTGTTATATTTTTAGCGTTGTCAGGATAGAAGTACTTTTTACATTTGAGGTGGTTATGAAAAAAATTGCATGTCTTTCCGCACTGGCTTGCGTTCTGGCAGTATCTGCTGGTTCAGCAATGGCACAAAGCACCGTTACCGCTGGTTATGCACAGAGCGACTACCAGGGAATTGCTAACAAAGCGAACGGTTTCAACCTGAAATACCGCTACGAAAACGGCAGCGATCCGCTGGGTTGGATTGGTTCTTTCACTTACACCGAGAAAGACCGTACTGACGCGGGCGATTACATCAAAGGCCAGTACTACGGCGTGACCGGTGGCCCGGCTTACCGTCTGAACGACTGGGCAAGCATCTACGGCGTTGTAGGTATCGGCTACGGTAAATACCAGTACAACGAACCAAACCGCGAAAAATATGATTCCAGCGACGTAGGCTTCTCCTACGGTGCAGGCCTGCAGTTCAACCCAATCCAGAACGTTGCTCTGGACGTGGGCTACGAGCAGAGCCGTATCCGCAGCGTTGACGTGGGTACCTGGACTGCTGGCGTAGGCTACAGCTTCTAAGTTGCCTTTGCCCGATTTGCTTCGGCGAATCTGCGCTGATAAATCCGCCCTTCGGGGCGGATTTTTTTTGGCTGCTATTTGGCGAAAGGGTCCTGCTTCAGCTGGCTGAACGGCAGGCGCTTGAGGGCAAAGTTGGTGATCTGAATCGCCGGGCCCTTATCGTTGGAAATAAACCGATAGGTGGGGGTTATCTCTTTGGCACTGATGCCGGTCCACTGTGAAAACAGCAGCAGGAAGTCATTCGCCGAACGCGGCTGGCTGATGACCTGATGGCGGCTGTCGTTGCTGGAGCTGATAAACATTGGCACCTCAAAATTCTGCCGGTACTTGTCATCGTGCGTCAGATACTCGTTGCGCGTGCCTTTTTCCTTTAACGCCAGACCGTGGTCGGAGAAATACATCAGCGAGAAACTCAGCCCGCTGCCGTGCAGCTGTTGCCACAGTTGGCTAAGAAAACCGTCAGTCTGCGTGATGCTGTACAGATAGCAGGAGGTTTCACTGGAGTGCAGATGCTCCACGAAGCGCCCGCGAGTGCGATCGCAGGCTTTCGGGTGCGATCCCACCAGGTGATACACCAGCAGGCGCGGTTTTTCCACCGGCCTGGCCAGCGCCGCGGCGGTAAAGCCCAGCAGATCTTCATCCCGCGTATTTTTATCCGCTTCAAAATCGCCCTGCTTGAGGAAATGCACCGTCTTCGCGCGGCGGGCGATACTGGCAATCGGCGTATCAAACTGCCCAATTTGCCCCTGATTCGACAGCCACCAGGTATCAAAGCCCGCGCGGTTCGCCAGGCTGATAATATTGTTCTGGTACTGCGGCTGGCCGTTAACCACCTGATTCAGCGTCAGCCCCAGCGATTTCTGCGTGGAGGAGGCCGCGGAGGTGTACTGGCTGAAAAACTTGCCGTTAAGCTGGCTGGCAAAAGGGGTGTTATCCCAGCGGCCACCAAAAGCCCCCATGGCATCACGACGCGCACTTTCGCCGATCACAATAACGTAAATTTGCCGATCGGGTTTGACCCCCAGCAGATGCCAGTCATCCTGCAGTGTGGCAAGCTGATTCATGCGGTCGATCTCTTTATCCACCGACACTTTGCTTTCAATCGTATCTTTCACGAAGCGCACCAGCGGATAGCCGGCATCTTTCAGATTGAATACGCCACCGGTGAGCTGATTCAGCACCGGCTGGGTGAGCCAGGCCACCACGACGAAAGCCAGACAGGCGCTCTCACGATGCCCCCACCTGGCCTTTGGCTCGGGTTTGCGCTTCAGCGACAGTAAACCGGCGGCGATAATCGCCAGGCCAATCGCATAATCGTGCAGCGGGAAAATCATCAGCACCTCGCTGGCTTCTTCCGCATTGGTGGCGTGCAGGGCGAGCAGGGTGTTGAAATTGGGCGGGCCATAAACCTGGCCAAACGGATAATAGAAGCCGGCAACCAGCGTAGTTAGCACCAGCAGGATCTTTTGCCCACGAGGCAGTACGCGGGCAAGCAGCATCAATAGTGCAGTAAAGGCAAAAAGATAAAGCCACTGCAAAACGTAGCCAAATGCCTGGTTAATCATAAAGGAAAGCAGAAAATACAGCCCGGTATACGGGCTCAGTAAGCCACGGTAGCGGCTTAACGAAGCGGTTCTCAGCAGGGTCAGGTTCATACTCAATTCTTATAGAAAACGCTATAGCTCACCGCTTCAGCTTGACTTAAGGGGCAGACCGCCTGATACAGATCGTCAGAAATGGGGGGCAGGTGAAGGGAGGGACCCGATCGGCCGGCACTCTTTACGAAAGGCTGGGAAGATAGTCGTTGTTTTAGCGGAAGGCAACCAGCAATATGAATAAGTTATGTGAAGCAGTATACAAAATGAATACGGACGGGGAAGGGATCAAGAGGCCGGGGTTGCCGGCCTGTTATTCAGCAGCATGTCCAGCAGCATCAGCCGCAGGGTGAACGGTGAACGACTTAGTAGTTTCAACAGTAGTGGTACTCTCATTTTAAGCCCCTCCCAAACGTCAGGGTATGAACGAATTATCAACAGATATAGCACAGGCTATATCCCATAGCCAGAGCTAATACGCTAAATTTTGTGCTTCTTTGAGCTTCGTTTACAATGTCAGACGAACAGACCGCTGCACGTTGGTAAAAAGCAGCGGTGGATAATAAGAGGAAGCTGAATGAGTCGTCGCGCAAAAGTAGCAGTGCCCGCGCCACTGAAAGATATTGAAGAGCATGTCGAAGGCTTCCGCCAGGTACGTGAAGCCCATCGCCGTGAATTAATCGATGACTATGTTGAGCTGATTTCCGATCTGATCCGCGAGTTCGGAGAAGCCCGGCAGGTGGATATGGCTGCCCGTCTTGGGGTTTCACAGCCCACGGTGGCAAAAATGTTGAAACGTCTGGCAACCGCTGGCCTGGTGGAGCAGGTCCCCTATCGTGGCGTCTTCCTGACCCCGGAAGGTGAAAAGCTGGCCGAAGAGAGTCGCGAACGTCACCATATCGTTGAGACATTCCTGCTGGCGTTAGGTATCAGCCCGGATACCGCCCGCCGCGATGCCGAAGGCATTGAGCATCACGTCAGCGACGAGACGTTAGCTATTTTCCAGAAGTTTAGCGAAAGCCGTAAGTAATCTACTTCAACTCTGCGAGCCAGCATGACAACCCTGCTCAGGCCTTTTTTGCACGATCGTTTTCTGCATCTATTAGTGGTTCTGGGCCTGTTGCTGGCCTGCTTTGTTCCTTTCTCCCTGGCCGAACTGCGCCGAGCAGTTGACTGGCCGACGATGATCACCCTTTGTGGTCTGTTAATGCTGACTAAAGGCATTGAGGCCAGCGGCTACTTCGACGCGCTGGGCCGGCGTCTGGTGAAGGGCTTTCACCATCAGCGCCAGCTGGCGCTGTTTCTGGTGGCTGGCGCCGCGCTGCTGTCGACGTTTCTTACCAACGATGTCGCGCTGTTTATTCTCGTTCCCCTGACGCTTTCGCTACGGAAATATTCGGCGCTGCCTATCGCGCGGCTGATTATCTTTGAAGCGCTGGCGGTGAATGCGGGATCGCTGCTGACGCCGATCGGTAATCCGCAAAATATTTTGCTATGGCGTCATGGCGATCTGGGTTTCGGCGGATTTATCTGGCAGATGCTGCCACTGGCGGCGTTGCTCCTGTTGAGTTTGCTGCTGCTAACCGTTTTTTGCTTCCCGGCCAGGCGGATTGAGCGCCATCCGCATGAAGACGAGGCCCGCTGGCAGCGTCCTTTACTGCTCGCCAGCGCGCTGCTTTATGCGGTGTTTATTGCAGCCCTGGAGCTGGAGCTGGCGGTCTGGGGATTGGGCCTGGTGTTTGCTGTCTTCCTGCTGATGGCGCGGCGTATTCTGCTGACCATCGACTGGAGCCTGCTGGTGGTGTTTATCGCCATGTTTATCGACGTATTTTTACTGACCCGGCTGCCGGTGCTGCAGTCGTCGCTGCACGCCGTGGGTCAGATGCCGCAGCTGGGGCAGTTTCTGCTGGCGGCGGGATTGTCTCAGGTGATTAGCAACGTTCCCACCACCATTCTGCTGCTGAGCAGCCTGCCGCCTTCGGCGATGCTGGCCTGGGCGGTGAATATCGGCGGCTTTGGACTGTTGCCGGGTTCACTGGCCAACCTCATCGCACTGAGAATGGCGAAAGATCGCCGCATCTGGTGGCATTTCCATCTTTATTCCGTGCCGATGCTGCTGTGGGCGCTGGTCAGCGGCTGGATTCTTCTTTTGATTATTCGTGCTGCCTGAACCCGGGATAGTCTGGTTTCGTCAAGAAAGCCTGGTAATTGTCAATTTACGCTTTATGTTTAGATCAGACTGACTCATTGCGACTTAATTTTGAGTGCGCCTTCTGATCGATGGGAACTATGGCTAATCAAACGACACCAGGCTCGACTGATGAGACACCTCATCAGCATGACCAGCAATCCCCGAACCACGATGACAATGAAGCTCCCCGCAAACGGCCCGGTAAAAAGCCACTAATTATCCTCGCGATAGTGGTGGTGGTGATGCTGGTGATAGCGCTGTGGTTCTGGCTGACCACCCGTAATATTGAAACCACCGATGACGCCTTTACCGAGGCGGACGCCGTGACCATTTCGCCGAAAACCTCGGGCTACGTCACCGAACTGCGGGTGAAAGATAACCAGCGGGTGAAGAAGGGCGATCTGCTGGTGGTGATCGATCCGCGCGATACCACCGCACAGCAGGCGCAGGCGCAGGCCCAGCTCAGTCTGGCGCAGGCACAGCTGCATCAGGCCCAGGCGCAGCTCAGCCTGGCGAAGGTGCAGTATCCGGCGCAAAAAGACCAGGCGCTGGCGCAGCAGGCACGTGCCGAGGCCAACTATGCGAATGCGCTGGCTGACGATAAGCGCCAGCGCAACGTCGATCCGCGCGCCACATCGCAGCGCAATATCGATTCTGCCAGCGCCCAGCTGCGCTCCGCTAAAGCGGAACTGGAAAATGCCAAAGCGCAGGTAGAAGTGGCCTCGCAGGTTGCTCTGCAAATTCGCCAGCAGGAAACCAACGTCGAAGCCCGACAGAGCCAGGTTGAACAGGCGCAGGCGCAGCTTAACGTGGCGAATCTGAACCTCTCGTACACCGAAGTGCGTGCACCTTACGATGGCTTTGTCACCAAACGCAATGTGCAGGTCGGTACGCTGGTACAGGCCGGATCGTCGCTGTTCTCGCTGGTCTCGCCGGAGGTGTGGATTGTCGCTAACTTTAAAGAATCCCAGCTGCGCCGCATGAAGCCGGGCGATAAGGTGGAAATCGGCGTGGATGCCTGGCCGGATCTGAAGCTGGAAGGGCACGTTGACAGTGTGCAGATGGGCTCGGGTTCACGCTTCTCGGCCTTCCCGTCGGAGAATGCCACCGGTAACTACGTAAAAATCGTACAGCGCGTTCCGGTAAAAATTGTTATCGACAAGGGGCTGGACCCGAATCAGCCGCTGCCGATTGGCCTCTCGGTTGAGCCGAAGGTGACGGTGGAATGACCCCCGGCCAGATCTGGAAGCCGTCCAGTAACCCCTGGCTGGTGGCCATGACGGTCACGCTGGCGGTATTCATGGAGATCCTGGATACCACCATCGTCAACGTGGCCCTGCCGCACGTAGCCGGTTCGCTCTCTGCCAGCTATGACGAATCCACCTGGGTACTGACTTCGTACCTGGTCGCCAACGGTATCGTGCTGCCGATCTCCGCCTTCCTCAGCCGCCTGCTGGGGCGTAAGCAGTTCTTCCTGATCTGCATTGTGATGTTCACCGTCTGCTCGTTCCTCTGCGGCATTGCCACCGAGCTGTGGCAGATCATTCTGTTCCGCGTGATGCAGGGCTTCTTTGGCGGTGGCCTGCAGCCGGTGCAGCAGTCGGTGCTGCTGGATTATTTCAAACCGGAGGATCGCGGCAAAGCGTTTGGTCTTTCTTCGATTGCGGTGATCGTCGCGCCGGTGATGGGGCCGACGCTCGGCGGCTGGATCACCGACAACTACAGCTGGCGCTGGGTGTTCTTCATTAACATCCCGGTAGGGATACTCAGCGTGCTGGCAATTTATCAGCTGCTGGAAGATCCGCCGTGGGAGCGAAAGTGGGCGAAGGGCAAGCTGCGGGTAGATTATATCGGTATCAGCCTGATCACCCTCGGACTGGGCTGCCTGCAGGTGATGATGGATCGCGGTGAAGATGAAGACTGGTTTAACTCCAGCTTTATCGTCACCTTTGGCCTGCTGGCGCTGACCGGCATTGTCGGAGCGATCTACTGGCTGATTTATGCCAAAAAACCGGTAGTCGATCTGCACGTGCTCAAGGATCGCAACTTCGCGGTGGCGGGGCTGCTGATGGCGGGGATGGCCGCGATACTTTACGGCAGCTCGGTGGTGATCCCACAGCTCGCACAGCAGGATCTTGGCTATACCGCCACGCTTTCCGGGCTGGTGCTGTCGCCGGGGGCCGTGCTGATCGTCCTGTCGATCCCGCTGGTTCTGAAGCTGATGCCGCTGATACAAACCCGGCTGATTATCGCCTTTGGCTTCACGCTGCTGATGCTGTCGTTTATCTATTCGGCCACGCTGACCCCGGATATCGACTTCACGACGCTGGTGATGATGCGCAGCGCGCAAACTATCGGTCTGGGCTTCCTGTTTGTGCCGCTGACCACGATTGCCTTTGTCACTATCCCGCAGCGGCTCAACGCCGACGCCTCGGCGCTGTTTACCATGTTCCGTAACGTGGCCGGTTCGATCGGCATTTCGCTGTCAACGGCGATGATCACCGAACGAACCCAGGCGCGCAGTGCGGAAATGGTGCATAACATGACGCCGCTTAACGAGCCGTTCAATCTTGCCGTAGAGCGCTGGGCCCAGGGCGTGCGCGACTTTGTCCATATGGCGGGCGATCCCATCACCATTGCCACCGGGCAGCTCTATCAGCAGATGATCGTACAGGCGAGGTTCCTTGCCTATATTGACGTTTTTATGGGCCTGAGCATTGTGGCCCTGATCCTGATTCCATTTTGTCTATTGCTGTCGCCAATCAAGAGCGAAGGCAGTGCGGGAGCACACTGACATGCACGTTTATTTCCCTCTGGCCCGTTCACGAACGGCAATGCTGGTGGCTGCCGTGCTGGCGCTGAGCGCCTGTGCCGTTGGCCCGGATTACCAGGCACCCAAACCCGCCACGCCGGGCAGCTTTAACAGCATGCAGTCGGGCAGCGCATCGCGCCCGCAGGCAACGGCGATCAACGCCAGCTGGTGGAAATCCTTTAACGATCCGCAACTGGACAGCCTGATTGAGCGGGCGATTGCCGGGAACCTCTCACTACAGCAGGCGGTACTGCGCATTGCCGGTGCGCGTCAGCAGCTGAGCCAGGCACGCGGAGCCTGGGCTCCCTCCGTGAACGGTAACGCCAGGTTTAACCGCCAGCAGTTGGGCATCAAAGGCGAGCTGGAGTCCGAAGGGGTTTATGATCGCGTTGATCAAATTGATACCGATACCGACTTAAAACCGGTGCTGGACAGTCTGTCTAAACCGGTCGGCTTGTATCAGGGCAGCTTTGATGCCTCCTGGGAGCTGGATATGTGGGGCAAAGTCCGTCGTCAGGTTGAAATGGCCGGCGCGCAGCAGCAGCAGTCGATAGAAAGCCGCAACGACGCGCTGGTGTCGCTGGAGGCCGAAGTGGCCCGGGCCTATCTGCAACTGCGCGGCGCGCAGGCGATCACCGCCACGCTCCAGACGCAAATCGCCGTTGCGCAGCAGACGCTGGAGCTGACTCAGAGCCAGCAGCGCAACGGGCTGGCGCCGCAAACCAACGTGGAGAACGCCCGCGCCCAGTACAACCTGCTGCGTTCCCAGCTGCCGCAGTACGAAGCGCAGATCCATCAGGCGATGAACGGGCTGGCGGTGCTAACCGGTCGCGTGCCCGGCGCGCTGGATGGCGAACTGGCGGCCAGCAAAGCGTTCCCATCGCTGCCGCAGGTGGTGCCGGTCGGCATCCCTGCCACGCTGGCCCGCCGTCGCCCCGATGTGCGCGAGGCGGAAGCCAGCCTGCATGCCGCCACGGCGAATATCGGCGTGTCGGTGGCCGAGCTGTTCCCCAGCGTGTCGCTGACCGGGCAGTTTGGTATGCGCAACAGCGACGCGGGCTACCTGGATAACTGGAGCAGCCACTTCTACAGCTACGGTCCGTCCGTCTCCATCCCGATATTCCAGGGAGGAAGGCTGGTTTCCAGCGTTAAAGTGGCACGTGCGCAGCAGGCCAGCGCCGCGCTGGGCTACCGGCAAACTGTGCTGACCGCGTTGCAGGATGTGGAAAATGCGCTGGTCAGCTACCGCAGCGATCAGCAGCAGGTGGTCGGTCTGGATGAAACGGTAAAAGCACAGCAGTCGGCGTTCAATCTGGCGAGCGACAGTTACCGCCAGGGGATCTCTTCGTTTATTGAGGCGCTCGACGCCCAGCGTCAGCTGGCGCAGGCGCAGCAGCAGGCCGAGCAGGCGAGGGTACAGACCGGTTTGGATCTGGTTGCACTGTATAAAGCGCTGGGCGGCGGCTGGGAAAATTACCAGAACGTCAGCCTGCCGGAATATTCCGTATTTGGCCCGGCGGAAACCCCACAGTAATATTGCCTTCCCCACAGCCCCCTTTTCGGGGGCTGATAACTTTCCGTGTTAATCCCTTCCTGCCGCTGCTGCCGAACAGTTCTTATATCCGCACAGGTTTAATCCCTGTTTTAATTCCGGTTATCTCCCGTAACCCTACTCCACAAGATAAAAGTGATAGCGATGATGATGAAATGATAAATAAACCATCATTATCATAACTAATTGATTTTTAATTAATTTAAATATATTTTTGGTTGATTTTAATTGAGAGTATGAATGATAGATGGCTATCATTCCTATTTTGCAATGAAATTTATATTCTCTTTTGTTGTGATGTGAAATGAAACGGCAGGCATATTATCGGGCCGGTTCAACCTTAAAAGCGGATTAATGAGCGATGCGTCACAAATTAAAGGCAGTAATGGGATCGGTTTCTCAAAATTTAATTTTCATTGTTAATTAAAATGAAAAAAATGATCTAAATTGGATGTGCAGACGGTTGTTGTTAAAACAAGGTTGAGTTTTACCGCTCTGTCCCCTTACCAACCAGGTCGTTAAGAGGTCATTGAAGTCGCTATGGCAAAAGAACAATATATAACCGCTAACCGTGCGTCAGGTCCCAACAGCAACACCAAAACAGAACCCCTTGTTAAAGTGATTGCCGCAATCGCTACTTTAGGTGGCCTGCTGTTTGGCTATGACACCGGCGTTATTTCCGGAGCCCTGCTGTTTATGGGCGACGAGTTACACCTTACCCCCTTCACTACCGGACTGGTTACCAGTTCACTGCTGTTTGGTGCGGCATTTGGCGCACTGTTCTCCGGTCATTTTGCCGCCGTCGTAGGCCGCAGAAAGATCATCATTACCCTGGCGATTATTTTCGCGATGGGATCGATAGGCACCGCGCTGGCCCCTGACGTGGAGTGGATGATCTTCTTCCGCGTGGTTTTAGGCGTTGCCGTCGGCGGCGCGTCGGCCACGGTGCCGGTGTATATCGCGGAAATTGCACCCGCCAACAAGCGCGGGCAACTGGTGACGATTCAGGAGCTGATGATCGTTTCCGGTCAGATGCTGGCCTATATCTCCAACGCCGGGTTTAACGCGGCCTGGGGCGGGCATGATACCTGGCGCTGGATGCTGTTCGTTGCCACGGTTCCCGCCGTACTGTTGTGGTTCGGCATGATGTTTATGCCGGACACGCCGCGCTGGTACGCGATGAAAGGGCGGCTGGCCGAAGCGCGCAAGGTGCTGGAGCGCACGCGAGCGAAGGAAGACGTGGAGTGGGAGCTGGAAGAGATTACCGAAACGCTGGAAGAAGAGGACCGCCAGCAAACGCGCTCCAGCATCCGCGAACTGAAAAAGCCCTGGCTGTTTAAACTGTTTCTGATCGGCATTGGGATTGCCGTCATTCAGCAAACCTCGGGGGTGAACACCATCATGTACTATGCGCCAACGATGCTGAAAGCGGTAGGCATGAGCACCGACGCGGCGCTGTTTGCCACCATTGCCAACGGGGCGATCTCGGTGCTGATGACTTTGGTCGGCATCTGGCTGCTGGGGCGCATTGGTCGTCGCACGCTGGTGAAAATCGGCCAGTTCGGCTGTACCGCCTGTCTGTTCTTTATCGGTGCGGTCAGCTACTTCATGCCGGAAACCATTAACGGCGAGGTGGATGTCCTGCGCAGCTATATGGTGCTGCTGGGGATGCTGATGTTTTTAAGCTTCCAGCAGGGTGCGCTGTCTCCGGTCACCTGGCTGCTGCTGTCCGAAATTTTCCCAACCCGCCTGCGCGGGGTATTCATGGGCGGGGCGGTATTCGCGATGTGGATTGCCAACTTCCTGATATCTCTGGCCTTCCCGCTTCTGCTGGCCAGCGTCGGTCTTTCTGGAGCGTTCTTTATTTTCGGTCTGATCGGGATTTGCGGCGCGCTGTTTGTGATTAAGTGCGTGCCGGAAACCCGTAACCGCAGCCTGGAGCAGATTGAACACTATCTGCACGACTGGCTGAGTAACGACGAAGAGGCCGCAACGCTAGCTCCATCGAAGCATAAAGCGGAAAGTCACTAAGCTTCCGGCCGGGCATTCACCCGGCCTTTTTACCTCCGCGCCCGCCTGCCGCACCAGCACACTGTATTCGCCGCACCGTTTTTGGCATAATGCGCGCTGACTCACATCCTCATTACGTAAAATAAAGGCAATCCTGTGCTAGTTTCCAGCAACGTCACCATGCAGTTTGGCAGTAAGCCGCTGTTCGAAAACATTTCTGTCAAATTTGGCGGTGGCAACCGCTACGGTCTGATCGGTGCCAACGGCAGCGGTAAGTCCACCTTTATGAAAATTCTGGGTGGCGATCTGGTGCCTTCTGCCGGTAACGTCTCCATCGATCCTAACGAGCGTATCGGTAAGCTGCGTCAGGACCAGTTCGCCTTCGAACAGTATTCGGTGCTGGATACGGTCATCATGGGCCACGTAGAACTGTGGGCGGTGAAGGAAGAGCGCGACCGTATTTATGCGCTGCCGGAAATGAGCGAAGAAGATGGCTATAAAGTTGCCGATCTCGAAGAGAAGTACGGCGAAATGGACGGTTATACCGCTGAAGCGCGCGCCGGTGAACTGCTGCTGGGCGTGGGTATTCCGCTGGAGCAGCACTACGGTCCGATGAGCGAAGTCGCCCCCGGCTGGAAACTGCGTGTGCTGCTGGCGCAGGCGCTGTTCTCTAACCCGGAAATTCTGCTGCTTGACGAACCCACGAACAACCTGGACATCGATACCATTCGCTGGCTGGAGCAGGTGCTGAACGAGCGTAACAGCACCATGATCATTATTTCGCACGACCGTCACTTCCTGAATATGGTCTGCACGCATATGGCTGACCTGGACTACGGTGAACTGCGTGTTTATCCGGGTAACTACGACGAATACATGACAGCGGCGACCCAGGCGCGTGAACGTCTGCTGTCTGATAACGCCAAGAAGAAGGCGCAGATCAACGAACTGCAATCCTTCGTCAGCCGCTTCAGCGCCAACGCCTCGAAATCCCGTCAGGCAACCTCTCGCGCCAAGCAGATTGATAAGATCAAGCTGGAAGAGGTCAAAGCCTCCAGCCGTCAGAACCCGTTTATCCGCTTTGAACAGGATAAAAAGCTGTTCCGTAATGCACTGACGCTTGAAGCGGTAACCAAAGGCTTTGATAACGGTCCGCTGTTTAAGAACCTGAATATGCTGCTGGAAGTGGGTGAAAAGCTGGCGATCCTCGGCCCGAACGGTATTGGTAAAACAACCCTGCTGAAAACGCTGGTGGGTGAACTGGCTGCAGATAGCGGCACCGTGAAATGGTCTGAAAACGCGCAGGTTGGCTACTACGCGCAGGACCACGCCCATGACTTCAGCGACGATCTTACCGTATTCGACTGGATGAGCCAATGGAAGCAGGAAGGGGACGACGAGCAGGCGGTTCGCAGCATTCTCGGTCGTCTGTTGTTTAGTCAGGATGATATCAAGAAGCCTGCTAAAGTGCTTTCGGGTGGGGAAAAAGGGCGCATGCTGTTTGGCAAGCTGATGATGCAGAAGCCAAATATCCTGATTATGGATGAACCCACCAACCACCTGGATATGGAGTCTATCGAAGCGCTGAATATGGCCCTGGAGATGTACGAAGGAACGCTGATCTTCGTTTCTCACGACCGTGAGTTCGTCAGCTCGCTGGCGACCCGCGTCATTGAAATGGCTCCGGGCAAGATCACTGACTTCACCGGCAACTATGAAGACTACCTGCGCAGCCAGGGCATCGTCTAAATTGCTGTTCGTGGGCCAGGCTCCTCTGGCCCACCTTAATGGCTCTCCGCCACCTGATTTTTCCCCGCATTTTTCGCCACGTACAGCGCCCGATCCGCCCCGGCGATCAACGCCTGCGGCGACAGTCTCTGATTTTCCTGGGTCATGACATGCAGCCCGACACTAACGGAAACCCTCTGCTGGCCACAGCTGTTTTGCTGATGGGGAATATTTAGTGCACTAATCGCTTCGACCACCTGTTGCGCCAGGCGACTCGCCACCTCACGATCGCAGCCGGGCAGAATAATTGCAAACTCTTCTCCGCCGTAGCGGGCGACCAGATTATCCGGCCGGTGGGGCAGCTGGGCCAGCGCATCGGCAATTTTTCTCAGGCAGTCGTCGCCCGCCGGATGGCCGTAAGTATCGTTAAATGCCTTAAACGCGTCGACGTCAATCATCAGCAGCGCCAGCGGAATATGTAATTTGTTCGCCCGATCGATGCTGTGCTGCAAATAGAGATCGAACTGGCGGCGGTTAGCCAGCCCGGTCAGGCCGTCAACCAACGCCAGCGTCTGTAACGTCCGGTTCATGGCGGTAAGCCGATCGCGCACGGCGGTCAGCTCCTGCTGGTTTTTCTGGTTCAGGCTGATATGTCGCAGTACCAGCATACCCAGCAGGAAAATCACCAGCAGCAGAATGGTACAAAGCGCGATGTAGACGCTGAGCGTGGAGAACCAGCCGCGCATCAGCTGCCCTTTATCATAGCCGGCAACGGTGACCAGCGAGTAGCGCTCCAGGGCCGAATAGCCGAAGACCCGCTCTTTACCATCGAGCGCGGATTTATACACGGCGGCACCACTGGAGGCATTTTTTAGCAGGGTAGTGAACAGCGGGCTGTCGGAGATATTGCGGTTAATGGCGCTCTCAACATAGGGGCGCACGTAAAGGATCGTGCCGTCGCTGAGCATCAACGCCAGCACGTTGTGACGGCCGAGATTGTAGTAGCCATAAACCGTTTTGAAAAAACTAAGGTTGACCGACGCGAGTAGGATTCCGCGGAAGGACCCATCGCTGTTATTCAGGCGTAATGAAACCGGGATCACCAAATCACCCGTTGCGCGGCTGCGGATCACCTTGCCGATATGGACTTTGTTGTCGGTATGGGTGAGGTGATAGCGGAAATATTCCCGATCGCTGTTATTGATCTGTTTTGGAATGTTCCCCCTGGAGGTGACTAACCAGTTACCCTGCGCATCATAGATCGCCATACCGTTAAGCTGCGGCAGTGAGTTGGTGCGCGAGCTGAGCAGCTCGCGCAGATAGCCGTGCTGTGCCTGATTCAGTCCAATTAGCGAGATGCGGTCGCTGACGTCCTGTAATGTCAGATCGACCTGTAAAAACGAGTCCTCCGCCTGCCGGGAGAGCGACTGCGAGAGATTATGCGCGTCGTTCTGCGCCGAGGCGATGGTCCGCTGCCAGGAGTTCCAGATCAGCCAGCCGTTTATCAGAATCACTACGCTCACGATCGCCAGTAAAAAAATAATCATCATCTGGCGTAATGAAAGCTTACTGGAGTGAGTGGTCACGGCATGCTGGTCTGCAATCATCTACGTCATCCTTCCTGCCACCGGGGCGGTCATCTTTATTATAGATTCTGCCAGCCGAAACGCTTGTTTTTACTCCGTAAAAATTATGAAAAGCGTTTATTCCGATGCGCTGCCTGAACAAACTTCACAGTGGGGATCGCGGGCCACTTTCATTGTGCGGAACTGTAAGGTCATGGCATCGTACAGCAGCAGTTGACCGGCAACCGGGCTGCCGTAGTCGGTGAGTGTGCGAATTGCCTCCATCGCCTGCAGGGAACCGATCACCCCGACCAGCGGTGCCATCACACCGGCTTCCACGCAGCTGAGCGTTGCGGCACCAAACAGCCGGCTGATGCAGCGATAGCACGGTTCGTTATCGCCCCAGCGAAACACGCTGATTTGCCCTTCCATACGAATCGCCGCGCCGGAAACCAGCGGCGTTTTGCTGCCATAGCACAGGCGGTTGAGCTGTTCACGCGTGGCGACGTTATCGCAGCAGTCGACCACCAGATGATGATCGGCAATCAGCTGCGCCAGTTCGCCATCGTCAAGCTGCGCATTTATCGTGCTGTAGCGGATCTGCGAGTTGATGGCTGCTAAACGCGCACGCGCTGACTCGACTTTCGCCATACCCAGCTGCGCTTCGCCGTGCAGCACCTGCCGCTGCAGGTTCGACAGTGAAACGCTGTCGAAGTCGAGCAGGGTCAGATGACCGACGCCCGCCGCGGCAAGATACTGGCTGGCGGCACAGCCCAGCCCGCCCAGCCCGACCACCAGCACGCTTACCGCTTTCAGCTGCTCCTGGCCTTCAAAATCAAAGCCGCGCAGCACAATCTGGCGGTTGTAGCGCAGCATCTCTTCATCGCTGAGTTCGGGATGCATATCAGCCTTCCAGCAGCGCGTTAAACGGTTCAATTTCTACCCACTCACCGGGCTGTACAGTGCCGCGTTCGCGCTCAAGAACGATAAAACAGTTTGCCTGATGCCATGAGCTGAAGATGTGGGAGCCCTGACGACCGGTGGATTTCACCTCCAGTTCTCCCTGCGCGTTACGCAGCAGGAGCCCGCGCTGGAAATCGAGGCGGCCCGGCGATTTTTTTAGCACATCGGCGCTGCGTACCCGCTGGCGCGGCGGCAGGGCAGGGCCGCTCTGGCCGGTGAGTTTAGCCAGCAGCGGCTGCACCAGCTGGTAGAAGGTCAGCATGGCGGAGACCGGATTGCCCGGCAGGCCGCAGAACCAGCTGTTTTGCAGTCGACCAAAGGCGAACGGTTTACCCGGCTTAATTGCCAGCTTCCAGAAGGTGACTTCGCCCAGTTCTTCCAGCATCTCCCTGGTGTAATCGGCCTCGCCAACGGAGACACCGCCGCTGCTGATCACCACGTCAGCACGGGCATCGGCTTCATGAAAAGCGGCGCGCAGCGCATCGCGATCGTCACGAATAATGCCCAGATCGATCACTTCACAGCCCAGCTTATTCAGCATCAGATGCACGGCAAAGCGGTTAGTGTCGTAGATCTGCCCGGCGGCCAGCGGCTGGCCCGGTGATTGCAGTTCATCCCCCGTGGAGAAAATCGCCACGCGTAACGGGCGCAGTACCTGCACGCTGGCGATCCCCAGCGAGGCCAGCAGCGGCAGTTCGGCGGCACCGAGCCTGACACCGGCGGTCAGTACTTCGCTTCCCTGGCGGATATCTTCGCCAGCCCGGCGGATGTTTTGCCCGGCGCTGACTTCGGCGGTAATCACCACTGCGTCACCCTGCTGCTCGGTCTGTTCCTGCATCACCACGGCTTCACATCCCGCAGGTATCGGCGCGCCGGTCATAATGCGAATACAGCTGCCGGCTGGCCAGTCACCGTCAAAAGGCGAGCCGGCAAAGGCTTTCCCCGCGACGGTCAGCGGCGTACCGGATTGAATATCGGCCATGCGGACGGCATAGCCATCCATCGCAGAATTATCAAAAGGGGGAACCGCCATCGGCGATATTACCGGCGACGCATTGATGCGTCCTGCCGCCTGCGGCAGCGGTAAAAGCTCACTTTCATCAATAGGGGTAATGCGGCTCAGCATATTGCTCAGGGCATCGTCGAGGGAGATCAATCCCGATGTAAACGCTTCCATAACTTCTCCTCGGTTCGCGGCGCAGGGCGGGCGAAATGCTTTTGGCAGTATTATGGCGCGATTCGACAGCAGGGTCACGCATGCTGAAAACGGCGGTACGAAAGTAAGAAACGCAGCTAAGTTAGAACCATTGGTTATTATCAGGGTGCGAACTTTCCGCTTTACAACCTCAGGTATGCTACCTATAGTCAAAACGGTATTTTTTCAAAAAATACCAGCTAACCCGGTGTTTTTCATGCTGATTTAACAGACAGGATAAATAATCATGGTCAGAGCGACGATTGCCATCCACGGTGGTGCAGGCACGATAACTCGTACCAGTATGGATGCAAAAGCCGAGCAACGCTATCGTCAGGCGCTGACGCAGATTGTGGCCAGCGCCCAGGCGATGCTGGCCAGCGGTTCCAGCGCGCTGGATGCGGTGACTGAAGCGGTCCGTCTGTTGGAAGAATGCCCGATGTTTAACGCCGGGGTGGGATCGGTATTTACCCATCAGGCGACCCATGAACTTGATGCCTGCGTGATGGATGGCCGTACGCTTGAAGCTGGTGCCGTCGCGGGCGTATCCCATATTCGCAATCCGGTGCTGGCAGCGCGCGCGGTGCTGGAACACAGTCCCCACGTGCTGTTCACTGGCGCCGGTGCGGAATCGTTTGCGGCTGCCCAGGGGCAGGAAATGGTTGCCGCTGACTTTTTCTCTACGCCGGGCCGCCGCAAGCAGCTTGAACGGGCGCAGAACCAGCAGAAAGTGGTGCTGGATCACGACGAAGCCCGTTCGGGCGAGCCGCTCGACCCGGATCGTAAAATGGGCACCGTCGGTGCCGTCGCGCTGGATTCAGCGGGAAATCTTGCTGCCGCCACCTCCACCGGTGGCATGACCAATAAACAGGTTGGCCGGGTGGGTGACTCCCCGCTGCCGGGTGCGGGCTGCTATGCCAGCGATACGGTGGCGGTTTCCTGTACCGGCACCGGCGAAGTCTTTATTCGTACTCTTGCGGCCTATGATGTTGCCGCGCTGATGAACTACGGCGGCCTGTCGCTTCAGCAGGCGACCGAACGGGTCGTTATGGAAAAAATCCCTCAGCTCGGCGGCAGCGGTGGGCTGATCGCCATCGATCGCCAGGGAAATGTGCTGTTGCCGTTTAACAGTGAAGGGATGTATCGCGGTTACGGCGTGGTCGGCGAAGCGCCGGTGGCGGCTATTTTTCGCGAGGAGTATTGATGAGCGCGCTTCACCAGCACAACGAACGGGTGCTGACGGTCAACGACCTCAGCGTGAGTTTTCAGCAGGAAGGTCAGCGCATTCAGGCGGTAAATAATCTCTCGTTAACGGTTCGCGAAGGCGAAACGCTGGCGATTGTCGGCGAGTCCGGTTCCGGTAAGTCGGTGACTTCACTGGCATTGATGCGGCTGGTAGAGCAGGGCGGTGGCAGCATTGATAGCGGCAGCATTCTGCTACGCCGCCGCAATCAGCAGCAGGTCGATCTGGCGACGCTCTCCCCCCGGAAACTGCGTGAGATTCGCGGTGCCGATATCGCGATGATCTTCCAGGAGCCGATGACCTCGCTGAACCCGGTGTTTCCTGTCGGTGAGCAAATCGCCGAGTCTATTCGCCTGCATCAGGGGAAAGATCACCAGCAGGCGCTGGAGGAAGCGAAGCGCATGCTGGATCTGGTCCGCATTCCGGAAGCTAAAAATATTATGTCCCGCTATCCGCATCAGCTCTCCGGCGGCATGCGTCAGCGGGTGATGATCGCCATGGCGCTCTCCTGTCGCCCGGCGTTGCTGATTGCCGACGAGCCGACCACCGCGCTGGATGTGACCATTCAGGCGCAGATCCTGCAGCTGATCCGCGTACTGCAAAAGGAAATGCAGATGGGAGTGATATTTATCACGCACGATATGGGCGTGGTGGCGGAAATGGCCGATAGGGTACAGGTGATGTATCGCGGCAACGTAGTGGAAACCGGCGAAGTAGATGCGCTGTTTTCCGCACCGAAAGAGCCTTACACCCGTGCGCTGTTGGCGGCGGTGCCAAAACTCGGTGCAATGACCGGTCGCCCCTTTCCGCAGAAGTTTCCACTGGTGGGTGACGAGGTTGCAGCGAACGAGCCGCCGCAGGATACCGTGCGTAAAGACGGCCCGCCGCTGTTGCAGGTTCGCGATCTGGTGACACGTTTTGATATTCGCAGCGGTATCTTTAACCGCGTTACACGGCGAGTGCATGCGGTGGAAAAAGTCAGCTTCGATCTTCATCACGGCGAAACGCTGGCGCTGGTCGGTGAATCCGGCTGCGGCAAATCCACCACCGGGCGATCGCTGCTGCGATTGGTAGAGAGCCAGGGCGGCTCGATTACCTTTGACGGTAAGCGCATCGATCTGCTCAAAGGCAGTGCGCTGTCGCATCTGCGCCGCGATATTCAGTTTATTTTTCAGGACCCTTACGCCTCTCTCGATCCGCGTCTGACGGTGGGCTACTCGATTATGGAGCCGCTGCTGGTCCACGGCATCGCCCGCGGGCAGGAGGCCGAGCAGCGAGTGGCCAGCCTGCTGGAGCGGGTCGGTCTCCTGCCGGAACATGCGCAGCGCTATCCGCACGAATTTTCCGGCGGCCAACGGCAGCGTATCTGTATCGCCCGGGCGCTGGCGCTGAATCCGAAGGTGGTGATTGCCGATGAATCGGTGTCCGCGCTGGATGTGTCGATTCAGGCGCAGATTATTAACCTGATGCTTGACCTCCAGCGCGACTACGGCATTGCGTTTCTGTTTATTTCCCATGATATGGCGGTGGTTGAGCGCATCAGCCACCGGGTGGCGGTAATGTATCTGGGGCAGATCGTAGAGATCGGCCCGCGCCAGGCCGTCTTCGAAAATCCGCAGCATCCGTATACCCGCAAGCTGATGGCGGCCGTGCCGGTCGCCCAGCCCGGCCATCGCCGCCGCGAACGAGCGCTGCTTGTTGATGAAATTCCCAGCCCGATCCGTGCCCTTGGCGATGAACCGCTGGTGGCCCCGCTGGTTGAGGTCAGTGCCGGGCATTATGTTGCCCGCCATGCGATTAACCGCGCCTGATTATTTGATAATGAAAATAAGAGACAGGAGATTGAGATGATGGTTCTGAAAACGCATAAGCTGTTGTTAACCGCCGGGCTGCTGGGCAGTTTTGCCGCTCTGCCTGCCTGGGCGGCGAAGGATGTGACGATCGCCGTCGCCTCTAATTTTACCACCCTCGACCCGTATGATGCGAACGATACGCTGTCGCAGGCGGTAGCAAAATCCTTCTATCAGGGCCTGTTCGGTTTTGATAAGGACATGAAGCTGCAGAACGTGCTGGCCGAGAGCTATCAGGTCAGTCCCGACGGTCTGAACTACACCATCAAACTGCGCAGCGGCGTGAAGTTCCAGGACGGTACGGAGTTCAATGCGGCGGCGGTGAAGGCCAACCTCGATCGCGCCAGCAATCCTGACAATCACCTCAAGCGCTTTAACCTGTTTAAAGTGGTGTCCGGCACTGAAGTTATCGACCCGACCACGGTGAAGATTACGCTTTCGCAGCCGTTCTCTGCCTTTATCAATACGCTGGCCAGCCCGGTGGCCGCGATGATTTCCCCGGACGCGTTGAAGAAGTACGGTAAGGATATCGGCTTCCACCCGGTGGGAACCGGTCCGTATGAATTTGTCACCTGGAATCAAACCGACTTCGTTAAAGTGAAGAAGTTTGACGGCTACTGGAAGCCGGGCTATCCGAAGCTGGACTCCATTACCTGGCGTCCGGTGGTCGACAACAATACCCGCTCGGCAATGCTGCAAACCGGTGAGGCGAACTTTGCTTTCCCGATCCCCTTCGAGCAGGCCAAACTGCTGGAGAAAAACAGCAAGCTCGATCTGGTCACCTCACCATCCATTATGCAGCGCTATATCAGCCTGAACGTGACCCAGAAGCCGTTTGATAACCCGAAAGTGCGCGAGGCGGTTAACTACGCGATTAATCGTGATGCGCTGGCAAAAGTGGCCTTTGCCGGTTATGCCACTCCGGCAACCGGTATTGTTCCGCCGTCTATTCAGTACGCACAAAGCTATCCGGCACCGGAGTACAACCCGGCGAAGGCGCGTGAGCTGCTGAAAGAGGCGGGCTATCCTGACGGTTTCAGCACCACGCTGTGGTCCTCCCATAACCACAGCACCGCGCAGAAGGTGCTGCAGTTTACCCAGCAGCAGCTGGCGCAGGTGGGGATCAAGGTACAGCTGACGGCAATGGATGCCGGCCAGCGTGCGGCGCAGGTTGAAGATAAGGGCCAGAAAGAGAGCGGCGTGCGAATGTTCTACACCGGCTGGTCGGCATCGACCGGTGAAGCCAACTGGGCGCTGACGCCGCTGTTTGCCACTCAGTCCTGGCCGCCAACCATCTTTAATACCGCCTTCTACAGCAACCCGCAGGTGGATAAAGATCTGACCGATGCGCTGAACACTACCGACGGCGAGAAAAAATCCGCCCTGTATAAAGATGCCCAGGATCGCATCTGGAAAGATCAGCCGTGGGTGCCGCTGGTGGTAGAGAAGCTGGTTTCCGCCAACACTAAAAACCTGACCGGTTTCTACGTGATGCCGGATACCTCGTTCAGCTTCGACGATGCTGACCTGAAGTAACGCCCGACAGCAAAAACGCCCCCTGTTAAGGGGGCGTAGGAACATCGATGCTTAACTATTTTATTAAACGCCTGCTGGGCCTGATCCCGACGCTGCTGATTGTGGCGGTGCTGGTGTTTCTGTTTGTTCATCTTTTGCCGGGAGACCCGGCGCGATTGATTGCCGGCCGCGAAGCGGATGCCGAAGTGGTGGCGATGGTACGCGAACAGCTGGGGCTGGATTTGCCGCTGCCGCAGCAGTTCTGGCGCTATATCACCAATGCGTTGCAGGGGGATTTTGGCCTGTCGATGGTGTCAAAACGCCCGGTGTCTGAAGAGATTGCGCTGCGCTTTATGCCCACTTTCTGGCTGACGCTGAGCAGCATGGCGTGGTCGGTTGTTTTCGGCATGGCGATTGGCATTGTTTCCGCCGTGTGGCGCAACCGCTGGCCCGACCGTCTGGGGATGACGCTGGCGGTGTCCGGCATTTCCTTCCCGGCTTTTGCCCTGGGTATCCTGCTGATGCAGGTGTTTTCCGTTGAGCTGGGCTGGTTGCCGACCGTTGGCGCCGACAGCTGGCAGCACTATATTTTACCCTCGATTACCCTTGGTGCCGCCGTCGCGGCAGTGATGGCCCGCTTTACCCGCGCATCGTTTGTCGAGGTGATGCAGGAAGATTACATGCGTACCGCGCGTGCCAAAGGCGTGCGTGAATCGCTGGTGGTGGTCAAACACGGCCTGCGCAATGCGATGATTCCGGTGGTCACCATGATGGGGCTGCAGTTTGGCTTCCTGCTTGGCGGGTCGATCGTCGTGGAGGTGGTGTTCAACTGGCCTGGACTGGGACGGCTGCTCGTGGATTCCGTTGAGATGCGTGATTACCCGGTGATTCAGGCCGAGGTGCTGCTGTTCTCACTGGAGTTTATCCTGATTAATTTGATGGTCGATATGCTCTACGCGGCGATCAATCCGGCAATTCGCTACAAATAAGGATGGTTGATGCTTAACTGGCGACGCAAAGCTGCGCTATCCGCACTGCCGACAATCAGCCCCGATCGTCTGCGTACCCCGTGGCGTGAGTTCTGGCGGCGTTTTCGTCGTCAGCATCTGGCGATGGCGGCAGCCATATTTATCGTGCTGCTGGTCGTGGTGGCTGCATTTGCCCCCGTACTGGCACCGTTCGATGCGGAAAACTATTTTGACTACGACAGGCTTAATGAAGGGCCGTCGATGCTGCACTGGTTCGGCGTGGATGCGCTGGGCCGCGATATCTTCAGCCGCGTGCTGCTCGGTGCGCGTTTGTCGCTGGTTGCCGGGGTCTTTTCGGTGGCGGTGGGGGCCGCTATCGGCACGCTGCTGGGTTTGCTGGCCGGCTATTACGAAGGCTGGTGGGACCGCATTATTATGCGCATCTGCGACGTGCTGTTCGCCTTTCCCGGTATCCTGCTGGCGATAGCGGTGGTGGCGGTACTCGGTAACGGCATGTCTAACGTGATCCTCGCGGTGGCGATTTTCAGCATTCCAGCCTTTGCCCGGCTGGTGCGCGGTAATACCCTGGTATTGAAGCACCTGACCTATATTGAATCCGCTCGCAGCATCGGTGCGCCGGACTGGGTGATTATTCTGCGCCATATTCTGCCGGGAACGCTCTCTTCCATCGTGGTGTATTTCACGATGCGTATCGGCACCTCAATTATCTCTGCCGCCAGCCTGTCGTTTCTGGGGCTGGGTGCTCAGCCGCCAACGCCGGAGTGGGGCGCAATGCTCAATGCGGCGCAGGCGGATATGGTGATGGCGCCGCACGTGGCGATCTTTCCGAGTCTGGCCATTTTCCTGACGGTGCTGGCCTTCAATCTGCTGGGGGATGGTCTGCGCGATGCGCTGGACCCTAAACTGAAGCACTGATAGCACTGATAGCACTGATAGCACTGATAGCACGTTGAGCGCGCAGGGACAGTTGCGCGCTCAAACCACCCGGTTGATATTACCCAACGCACACCGTGCGGTTCACATTATCCAGCTCAGAGCATTTAACTTACATCGTCCTTCTCACGGCACATCATCCAACTTACATCATGCGGCTGAGCACGATCGCGGCAGCGTAAATTGCGATGGCAACAATGCTGATACAGGTTCCGCAGGAAATCGCTTTCGCCGAACGGCCGGTGCCGAGGTAGTGGGTTTCCAGCACGATAATGTTCGCTGCGGGCGGCAGCAGGCAGAACAGGTACAGCTTGGCCGCGTTATCGGTCAGTATCTGAATGCTATGCTGGTTGTTGTCCCGGTCGGGCATTCTGCCGTTATGTTGATTGCAGATTCTGAAGTTGGCGCTGGCTGGCCGTGCCCCCGCTTGGGCGGTCCTCGCGCCGCGTTGCGGTTCCTTCACTTCGTTCGTCAGCCTCACGGACCGGCAAAGATGTGCGATCTACCGTGAAGTTGTTTGCAGATTTGGTAGTTTGCGCTGGCTGGCCGTGCCCCCGCTCGTGCGGTCCTCGCGCCGCGTTGCGGTTCCTTCACTCCGTTCGTCAGCCTCACGGACCGGCCCAGACGCGCGTCCTGCGCGGCTGGGCCTTTCGCCTGCGTCCATGCAGGCGAATCCTGGCTTCCTCTCTGCATTCAGCGCTGCGGATTGCCCGAGCGGGGGCACGGCCAGCCTGCTTTCTGACTTTTGCGTTGCCTGATATTTAAATAACTCTGTAGGTTCATGCTTACATCCGATGCTAAAGCGACGTTCATGCAGCGATAAAATGCTCAAAGGAGAAAGCCTCTGCTGCTGCGTAAGGGCATCCGCAGCGCTGAGGTGGAGGCATTACGCCAGGAGAAGGCAGCAGGGACGCTGCCATCAGGCCGGGTTTGAACAGGGATGTTCAATCCTGGCCGATCCGTCGGCGAAATGGCGTAACCGAAGGCACCGCAACGCGGCGCGAGGACCGCCCGGAGCAGCAGCAGAGGCTGAACCTCATGCACCCATTCCTCAGCGGCATGTGAATGAACTCATACCCTACACGAATTAATAGTGATGGATTCCGTTCAGCGCTGCGGATTTCCCATTCCTCATTAAGGTTTTGTAAAAAGCCCGCCTCTTTAGCCCCGATTCGCTACGGTTATCTGATACATCCCGTTACGGAGAGAAAACAATGTTCAAACCTCTGGCCGCTGTTAGCCTGCTCGCACTGCTGTTCAGCCCGACGGCTATGGCGGAAAACGTAACGGTTGAAGAACTACAGGATGGTCTTAATCATCCCTGGGCACTGGCGTTCTTACCTGATAATCAGGGGATGTTAATCACTGAACGATCCGGCGAGCTCCGGCGCTGGCAGGCCGGAAAAGGGCTATCTGCGCCGCTTAAAGGCGTACCGGAAGTCTGGACCCGCAGCCAGGGAGGCCTGCTTGACGTGGTGCTGGCCCCCGACTTTGCCGAGAGCCGCCGCGTCTGGCTGAGCTATACGCGGGGCGAGTCGGATGGACGCGGTGGGGCTGTCGTAGGTTATGGGCGGCTCAGTGAGGATTATCAGCAGCTCAGCGATTTCCGCGAAGTCATCCGCCAGCAGCCGGGCCTTTCCGGTGGAGCTAATCTGGGTACCCGCATGGCGTTCGACGACAGTGGAAATCTGTTTATCGCTTTCGGGGATAACTTTCAGGCTGAAAAAGCGCAGGATCTGAATGCGCTACAGGGAAAAATTGTGCGGCTGAAGGCGGATGGTGCAATACCGCCGGATAATCCGCTAGTGGGTAAAGCAGGGGCGCGCCCGGAAATCTGGACGTGGGGAATGCGCAACCCGCACGGGCTGGCGCTCAATCCCTGGACCCGGCAGATGTGGGAGAGCGAACACGGTCCGCGCGGTGGTGATGAAGTGAATATTTTACGCAAAGGGGCCAACTACGGCTGGCCGCTGGCGACCTGGGGTATCGATTACAGCGGTGCGAAAGTTCCCGGCTCAAAAGCCGGCGAGGTTGAGGGAACGCTGCAGCCGATCTGGTACTGGAAGGTTTCACCCGCTATCAGCGGTATGGCATTTTATGACAGCGACCGCTTTTCGCAGTGGAAAAACTCGTTGTTTATCGGCGCGCTGAAGGAAAAGAATCTGATTCGGCTCAGCCTGAACGGCGAGCGGGTAGTCGATCAGCAGCGCCTGCTTGAGGATCGCGGCGAGCGCATTCGCGATGTCCGCGTGGGGCCGGACGGCTGGCTGTATCTGCTCACCGATGAGTCCGACGGCAAGCTGCTGCGGGTGGGGCTGGCTCCCTGAAATAGCGCTCTAGCGTACCCAGTTACACACTTCCCAGCCGCGCTGCTGCGCCAGGGAGAGTAGCGTATCGGCCGGATTCACCACGTGCGGGCGATCGGCATTTTCCAGCATCGGCAGATCGTTTATTGAGTCGCTGTAGGCCCAGGTTTTCTCAAACTGGCGGGCGCTGCTCTGCGACAGCCAGCGATTAACGCACTCCACCTTGCCTTCTTTATAGGTCAGCGGTCCGAAGATTTTGCCACTGTAGCGGCTGTCGACCACCTCAACGCCAATCGCCAGTGCGCAATCGGCACCCAGGCGTTGCGCAATGGGGGCCACCAGATGCTCCCCGCTGGCGGAAATCACCATTACCGTATCGCCGCGCTGCTGATGCCAGCGCATACGCTCGCGTGCCGCCGGATAGACGCGCGGCACAATGTCACGCTGGATAAATCGACGTATCCAGCCGCTAACCGTCGAGGTCGCCAGGCCCGCCAGCGGTGCAAGCGTGGTATCCATATATTCTTCCATTGAAAGGGTACCCTGATAGTACCGATCCATCAGCGCCTGCTCCTGTTGAAGGATTGCGGGAGGGGCGAAGCCCTGAGAAACCAGCCAGTGCAGCCATAATCCTGTGCTGTCTTCACAAATAATAGTTTCATCCAGGTCAAACAGTGCGAGATCCATGGTCATTCCTCCTCAGCAGATTGCTCTCAGAGTAGCGAATTATTGTGACAGGCTTAACCGTTTAACCCTAATTCAGAATTTGTCCTGGTGTAATCGTGTCGGGGTTGGCGATTATTTACCCATCATGACAGGCAAGGTTAAGATTTATCTAATAAACTCTAAGAAACTTTACGGTTCGAAGGTTCTTTTAAGTGATGTAACGTCTTAGTGTAGGGTGGCTCTGTACCCGATTGCGCTTCGAATACACGTCTTTCAAATGGATATCCGGTCACGCCATGAAGAAAAAACTCCTTTCTGCCAGCGTTTTTACGCTGGTCACTGCCACAACGGTGTTATTAACACTGCCAGCGGCCTACGCTGAACAGGCTCCTGCTGCGCCTCAGATTGATGCCAAAGCCTGGATATTGATGGATTACAACAGCGGTAAAGTGCTGACGGAATACAAGGCGGACGACCGCCTCGATCCGGCCAGCCTGACCAAAATGATGGCCAGCTATGTGATTGGTCAGGCGTTGAAATCCGGCAAGATTAACAAAGATGATATGGTCACCGTGGGTAAAGATGCCTGGGCGACCGGCAATCCAGTATTGCAGGGGTCATCGCTGATGTTCCTGAAGCCGGGGGATCGCATCCCGGTTTCAGAGCTGAACAAGGGCATTATCATTCAGTCCGGCAATGACGCCAGTATCGCCCTGGCGGATTATGTTGCGGGCAGTCAGGATTCTTTCGTTGGCCTGATGAACAACTACGTGAAGGCGCTGGGTTTACAGAATACCCATTTTAAGACCGTACACGGGTTGGATTCCGACGGGCAGTACAGTACCGCTCGTGATATGGCGCTGATTGGTCAGGCCCTAATCCGCGATGTGCCCGATGAGTATGCGATTCACAAAGAGAAAGAGTTTACTTTCAATAAAATCCGCCAGTACAACCGCAATCGCCTGCTGTGGAGCACCAATTTGCAGGTGGACGGTATCAAGACCGGTCATACTTCCGGCGCGGGAAATAACCTTGTCGCATCGGCGGTTGACGGCGATCAGCGGCTGATTTCTGTGGTGCTGGGGACGGCAACCGATGCGATTCGCATGCGTGAAAGCGAGAAGCTGTTGACCTGGGGGTTCCGCTTTTATGAAACGGTGACCCCGATAAAGGCCGGTAAACCGTTTGCCACGCAGCGCGTCTGGTACGGTGAGCAAAGCGAGGTCAATCTTGGTGTTGCTAAGGATGCGGCGATCACCGTGCCGAAGGGACAGATGAAGAATCTGAAAGCCAGCTTTACGCTGACTCAGCCGCAGCTCACTGCGCCGCTGGCAAAAAATCAGGTGGTCGGCACCATTGATTTCCAGCTGGATGGCAAATCCATCGATCAGCGTCCTCTGGTGGTATTGGATGAAGTGAAAGAGGCGGGATTCTTTGGCCGTATCTGGGACTTTATCGTGATGAAAATCACCGGGCTGTTTAGCTAACGCTAATTGTTGTTGACTTGCGCTCGTGAAGCAGGGGCGGACCGATCGGTCCGCCCGCTGAGGAACATCAGATTAAATCGTAAACCACGGCGGAAATCGCCACCAGGCCTACCAGCACCACAAATACGTTGCTCAGCTTGCCGCTGTATTTACGCATTGCCGGAACTTTGTTGATGGCGTACATCGGCATCAGGAACAGCAGCACGGCGATAATCGGGCCGCCCAGGCTTTCGATCAGGCCGAGAATGCTCGGGTTCAGCGTGGCAACAATCCAGGTTGTTACCAGCATAAACAGCGCGGTAAAGCGGTTCAGTTTATGTTCAGCAATGGTTTTACCGCGGCTGCGCAGCATCTTATTCACCGTACCGTTGAAACCTTCACGCGCGCCAAGATAGTGGCCGAGGAAAGATTTGGTGATCGCCACGATGGCAATCATCGGTGCCAGCCACGCCATCAGCGGGGTACTGAAGTGGTTTGCCAGGTAGGACAGGATAGAGATGTTCTGCGCTTTGGCTTCCGCCAGGTTTTCCGGTGACAGGCTCAGCACGCAGCTGAACACAAAGAACATCACTGTAATCACCATCATGATATGGCTGCGAGCCAGTATGCGGGAGCATTTATTCTCGGCCATTTCGCCGTACTCACCGCGTTTGGCTACGGCAAAGGCGGAAATAATCGGTGAATGGTTGAAGGAGAAGACCATTACCGGGATCGCCAGCCACAGTGTCATGAGCAGGCCACTGCCGCTGCCGCTCAGACTGATGTTGTTGAAAATCGAGCTGTTCCAGTGTGGGATCAGATAGAGCGCCAGCGCCATCAGCACCAGAACAAACGGATACACCAGCATGCTCATGGTTCTGACGATAATGTCTTTACCAAAACGCACGATGGTCATCAGACCGACGATCAGGATCAGCGACAGCAGCGCACGCGGCGGTGCCTGCATTTGCAGCTGATGGGTCATAAAGCTTTCGACGGTGTTGGTAATCGCTACGCTGTAAACCAGCAGGATAGGGTAGATGGCGAAGAAATAGAGCAGGGTGATCAGCTTACCGGCACCAACTCCAAAGTGCTCTTCCACCACTTCGGTAATATCGCCGTCAGGTTTGCTGCCTGAAAGCACGAAGCGGCACAGTCCCCGGTGGGCAAAGAACGTCATCGGGAAGGCCAGCAGCGCCATAATGATCAGTGGGATCAGGCCACCAATTCCGGCGTTAATCGGCAGGAACAGCACACCTGCGCCAATGGCCGTGCCGTACAGGCCCAGCATCCACATGGTGTCGGTTTTACGCCACGTACTGGCATCCTGAGGGGCTACGGGATTGAGCACCGCTGTTTGGGATGAGTCCATCACTTTCTCCAGTGTTTAAAAACAATTAATTAAATCGCTTAACATCCGCACAGCAATTTTTAATTACCGATAACGGATTTAATTAATCACTCTGATTTTTATGGCGCACACTCTACCATCAGAAAAAATAGATGAAAGCACTGGATGATCTATTACCGGTGATCGCAGTCACAATTCTATTACCTTTTTTGGTGCGAACATCTGTCGTAGGGGGTTTTGCAGGGATTATCTACCAGGTAACTGCTTTATTAACAGGCATTTAAACTGAATTTAAGGTTTTTTAAATGGTTAAATAGTAGTCTTGTTGGCTGTTTTTTGTTAGTGCCTGTTTTTATATTTTATTAAAAACAATGAGTTATTTTAATTTTATGGATTGAAGTGTTGCTGGTTTAATCAATTGCGCAACGGCAGTGAGCAGGCAGCATTTAATTCGGATTTATTGCGCAATAAGAAAAGTGGAGGGAGAGGAAGAGGTTTATCCTGGCGTTGCGGGCCGGAGGATTCCGGCCCATCAAATAATTAGTGGCGTACCCAGCCTTTACTGATTGGAAAAGCAAATACCGTGCGATAAAGAGAAGAGAGCAGCGGTAACAGGCGACTACCGAACATCAGCCAGAAAATTTGTGCAAACAGGCAGGACAATACGCCGACCAGCAGCCCGCCCAGCATATCCATTGGCCAGTGGACGCCAAGGTAGATGCGTGACCAGGCGATAGCCGCACCGGTAGCCAGCAGTACGGCACCGGACCAGATGCGATGCCAGGCAATAAACGCCAGTGCAAAGGTAAAGATCACCGTGCCGTGATCGCTGGGGTAGGAGTCATCAGGGGCATGGGCAAGATACTGGTGGCCGAGCCCGATTGCGAAGGGGCGAGGATGCGGGAAAAGATGGCCGAGGCTCCAGGATATTGCCAGCGCATACAGCAGCGCCACACCGGTTTTCACCACCAGCACGCGCTGCGAGGTCAGCTGGCTGCGTGGCCCCCACAGCCACAGTACGACGATCATCAGCGGGACGATGGCAATCACGTCGCGGGCGATAAACGTTGCCAGTGCGATCAGCCATCCCGGCGAGTCGCCGTTGGCGTTAATCCAGAGAAACAGCGAGCGGTTAATCTCTTCCATCATTGTATTTATTTCCTCTTCATTTTAAACAGATGCGTCACGCACCCGAAAATTACACACTGCGTCAGCCATACCCACCACGCGGCCCAGAGGTTGTGGGACATGAAGTGTGCGCCTCGCATAATCTGACCAAAGCCCATGGCCGTCCCCAGTACCAGCGCCGCCCACCAGCAGCACCAGGCGAGGCGCGGGCGACGGGGCCAGAACAGGAAAAACAGCGCCATCGCACTGAATCCGCTGGAGGCATGCCCCCCAGGGAAGCAGCGGCCCGGCCCGCTATTTTCGGGAATAGATCCAAATAGCGGATAGGAAACGGCATGACCACCAAACTGCACCAGGTCCCATGGGCAGGAGTGCGCACTGCTGCTTTTCAGCACACCAACCACCAGCGGTCCGATACCCATCAGCAGTGCCACCAGTACCCAACGCCACTGACGGCGTACGATCCCGGCAATCAGCAGCAGTACACCGCCGCCGATGACCAGGTCTTTTAACAGGCGGTGGTTAATCACATCCAGCCAGACGTTATCTTTCCATGGAAACTGCTGAGTCAACGGGTCATACCCCATCTGGCTGATGGCCATGTCCCAGCTTTCACTGCGCGACAGCCAAATCAGAAACATCGCGCTCAGCACTAACAGCACGGATTGCTTAAAATAAAAGTCAGCCGGAAGAGGGTAAAGAGCTTCCCTCCTAATTACGCGCTTCGTTTCGGGTTTGTTGAGAATTGATGACATTTTCATGACGTTTCGACGATAAGTACAGGGAGTCTACGATGCCTGAAAGCGCTTAAGGCAACATTAAGAGCGGAAGGAAAGGAGGCTGTGGAAGTTACGGAGCAGAAAAGAAAAAAACCCGCTAAACATAATGTTTAACGGGCTCCTCAATTTGGGGATTTCAAAGAAAAGCAGTGGCATTAATTCAGACTGCACCCCGCTATAAAAGTTCTCTGAAGTCCCTAAATATTTTTTGTCAGCCGAAAATCGGCCAGATTACCACGATCAGCGTACCGGCGAGCGTAAGCAAAACGTTAGCAATCGCATAAGTTCCTGCATATCCCAGTGCCGGGATGTTGCTGCGCGCGGTATCGCTGATAATCTCCATCGCCGGGGCGCAGGTACGTGCTCCCATAATGGCACCAAACAGCAGGGCGCGGTTCATCTTCAGTATCAGCGCGCCAAACAGGAAACAGATCACGACCGGCAGCAGGCTGACTATCAGGCCGGCAGCCAGCATCAGCAGACCGGTTTCACCCAGCCCCTGATTAATTCCGCTGCCCGCGCTAAGCCCGACACCGGCCATAAACACCATCAGGCCAAACTCTTTCACCATCGTGAGTGCACCCTGTGGGATATAGCCAAACGTAGGGTGGTTAGCCCGCAGGAAACCGAGCATGATCCCGGAAAACAGCAGCCCGGCGGCATTACCAATGCCAAAGTTGAAGCTGCTGAACTGGAAGTTAATCATGCCGATCATCAGACCGATAATAAAGAAGGAGCAGAAGGCCAGCAGGTCGGTTACCTGGCTGTGGATCGAAATAAAGCCGATGCGGTCAGCAACGGACTTCACGCGCTTTGCTTCACCGCTGATGTGCAGCACATCACCTTTATTCAGGATGATGCTGTCGTCGATCGGCATTTCAATCTGGCTGCGGATAACCCGGTTGAGGAAGCAGCCGTGATCGGTCAGCTTGAGCTGGCTGAGCCGCTTGTTAACCGCATTGTTATTTTTCACCACGATTTCTTCATTAACGATGCGCATGTCCAGCAGATCGCGGTCGAACACCTCTTTGCCGTTACGGAAGCTGGGATCGAGGCGCGAATGGGCATCCGGGTAACCCACCAGTGAAATCTCGTCGCCGGGTTGGAGTACCGCATCGCCGTCGGGATTTGCCAGAATACCATTGCGGCGAATACGTTCGATATAGCAGCCGGTCTGCCGGTAAATGCCCAGTTCGCGCAGATTTTTGCCGTCGCTCCATTCAACTAATTCGGGGCCAACGCGATAGGCGCGGATCACCGGAAGGTAGACTTTCCGCTTGCTGTCCGGGTCGAGGCCGCGTTCGCGGGCGATTTGCTGGGCGCTGGTCGGCAGATCCTGGTGCTGCAGTTTGGGAAGATAACGGGCGGCAACAATCAGGCTGACGAGGCCAATCAGATAGGTCAGGGCATAGCCGAGGCTGAGATGATCCTGCGCGTGGCTGAGGCTATCGCTTTCTGTCATTGTTTGCCGCAGGGTATCACCTGCACCCACCAGAACCGGCGTAGAGGTCATCGACCCCGCCAGCATCCCGGCAGTCAAACCGATGTCCCAGCCGAAAAGTTTGCCCAATCCCAATGCGAGAATCATTGCGCTGGTGACCATGACCACCGCCAGCATCAGATAATTTTTTCCATCCCGGAAGAATATAGAAAAAAAGTTCGGGCCGGCTTCAACTCCGACACAAAAAATAAATAACATAAAGCCAAGATTCAGGGCTTCGGTATTAATTGAAAAATGCTGTTGACCGAGCAGCAAAGAAACCACTAAAACGCCAATGGAATTACCCAGTTGTACCGAGCCCAGTCGTAATTTTCCTAAACACAAGCCCAATGATAAAACAACAAACAATAACAGTATGTAATTTCTACTTAACAAGTCTGCGACGTTTATATTCACGGTTTAACTTCTTGTTTACCATTAACCTATTGATGAAAGGGCATTTATGCGCTAAATTTTATCCGCCAGGCCCCGTTGCCGTTCAGTCACAGCATGAGAGCTGTGGGCTAATTTTTAGCAATGATGTTTACGGATAAAGCGACGACTATTTTAATCGTTATACTGCCTTACAGCCAGCATCCGCCTGGTTATTTTTAGCAATATCAAGATAATTAAATTTGTTGTTGTATAACAATCACACACTCATTCTTTTTTGAATTGATGTTGGGTTAAAAATAACCTGGAGAAGATTCTGATGTGGGTTAAAGCCTTCAGCTGGTCTGGTGTTATTGCCTGCAGCTCTCTTTATGGGTTGCTCTTTCTTGCCGTGCGTTATCTGATCGCTATCGGTGGGGCTAACCACGTCCAGTTTGGCCTGCTGCTGTTTATGATCCCCGGCGCGCTGGCGGCGCTGATGTCGAAAGAGGCTCCGTTTACCGTTTTACTGCTGGCGGTGCTGTTGGCGTCGCCGCCCTGCCTGGCGCTAATGCAGCTAAGCACTTTTCATAGCGTGGGGCTGGGTCAGGAGATCGCAATTATCACCAGCGCGGTTTTCTGGTGTGGCTCAGGAGCATTGGCGGTGATGCTTTGCCGAACGCTGGTGGAGATTCATCAGCGGCAGAGCAGAGGGTAAGGGGGGCGAAGAGGGAAGTACAGCATCAGGGGGTGCGATATCGCCTCCCCTGAGGAACAAAGCTGTTAAAACTGGAACAGTCCCAGATTAGCTTTAGCGTAGGCTTCAAAATCAGTGCAGCCACCGATGTGAGTCTGATCGAGGAAGATCTGCGGCACGGTTTCAACAGGTTTACCCACGGTCTTCTCCAGATCTGCTTTGGTGATACCCTCCGCGTGAATGTCCACATAGCGGAAGTTAAAATCATCACGCTCTTCAGTCAGTTTCTCAGCCAGTTCTTTAGCACGCACGCAGTAAGGGCAGCCCGGGCGTCCGAAAATCACAGCAAACATAGATGTCTCCTCAAGGGTTGGATTCTTTTATGTGACTTAAGTCACAACTTATTGCTCAATGCCGCCTATGATGCCCGCAACCCCTGTTGAATGAAAGAAGGAATTACCTGTTGGTATGATTCGTACAGGCTATACCCCTTGCGTTTTTCTGCTCTTTTAAGGCAGAGTGTGGCGGCGCGAGGCCGGGACTTTTGGGTTGATTAACAGAGCGTAAGGAGAGTCAGAATGCGTGCTTTTACTCAGTTACCCCGATCGGTTCTTATTCTCGAAGCCCTGGGTGGAATCGTGTTGCTTATTGCCCTGCTGACGCTGCATGAACTGCTTCCTTTGCCATCCCCTTTCACCGGTAAACTGGCCCTAACCGTCATGATTTTCGCCGGGATTGTCCTGATGCTGCCCGCCGCCATCGTGATGATGTGGCGCACCGCTAAAGCTATGGCCCCGGACTTATTTAACACGCGCCGTTCGCATACCAGGAAAAAAGGAGATTCTCATGACGCCGACCATTGATTTGCTCTGCGCCCATCGTTCCATTCGCGCTTTTACCGAGCGGAAGATGACCGGGGAGCAGCGCGCTGCCATTCTTGCCGCTGCGCAGTCGGCTTCCAGTTCCAGTTTTTTACAGTGCACTTCAATAGTACGCATCAGCGATCCCGCACTGCGTGAGGCACTGGTCACCCTGAGCGGTGGGCAAAAATATGTTGCCCAGGCCGCCGAGTTCTGGGTGTTTTGCGCCGATTTTAATCGCCTGCAGCAGATTTGCCCGAATGCGCAACTGGGGCTGGCAGAGCAGCTGTTGCTGGGCTGTGTTGATACCGCACTGATGGCACAGAACGCAATGACCGCTGCGGAATCGCTGGGTTTTGGCGGCGTGTTTATCGGCGGTATTCGCAATAATATCGCCGAGGTGACCCAACAGCTTAAACTGCCGAAATATGTGCTGCCGCTGTTTGGGTTGTGCCTGGGGGAACCCGCGCAGGACCCGGTTTTCAAGCCGCGCATGCCTGCAACAATGCTGGTGCATGAAAACCAGTATCGGGCTCTGGAACCGGCCGAGCTGGAAGCGTATGACCGCCAGCTGGAAAATTACTACCTGAGCCGTGACAGCAATCGCCGGGTGGAAAGCTGGAGCGACCATATTCGTAAAACGCTGGTGAAAGAAAGCCGACCGTTTATTCTTGATTATCTGCACCAGCAGGGTTGGGCGACGCGCTGATCTTCCCGCTTTCGGAGGTAACTGTTGAAAATTGCCGTACTTTCTCGCGATGGTTCGCTTTATTCCTGTAAGCGTCTGGTTGAGGCTGCGCGCGCGCGCGGCCACAGTGTAGAGGTCATCGATCCGCTCTCCTGCTATATGAATATCAACCCTGGCTCCTCGGCGATTCATTATCGCGGCCGCCAGCTGGAACATTTTGATGCCGTGATCCCGCGTATTGGTCCTTCAACCACTTTTTATGGAACGGCGGTGCTGCGCCAGTTCGAGATGTGCGGGAGTTATCCTCTTAATGAGTCGCTGGCGATTGCCCGTGCGCGCGATAAGCTGCGTTCGCTACAGCTGCTGGCCCGCGCCGGGATTGCCATGCCCATTACCGGCTTTGCGCACTCGCCGGACGATACCAGCGACCTGATAAAGATGGTCGGCGGCGCGCCGCTGGTGGTGAAGCTGCTGGAAGGAACCCAGGGTATTGGCGTAGTGCTGGCGGAAACACGGCAGGCGGCGGAAAGTGTGATTGACGCCTTTCGCGGGCTGAATGCGCATATTCTGGTTCAGGAGTTTATTAAAGAGGCGCAGGGGCGGGATATTCGCTGCCTCGTGATCGGTGGCGAAGTCGTTGCCGCTATTGAACGGGTGGCGAAAGAGGGGGAATTCCGGTCCAATCTGCATCGTGGCGGCAGCGCCCGACGCGTGGTCATTGACGATCGCGAGCGGGAAATTGCGGTTCGTGCGGCCGCAACGCTCGGTCTGGATGTGGCCGGGGTGGATATTCTTCGTGCTGAACGCGGCCCGCTGGTCATGGAGGTCAACGCCTCTCCCGGACTGGAAGGCATTGAAAAAACGACCGGTCTTAATATTGCTGCAATGATGATCGGCTGGATCGAAGAACAGGCTCGTCCAGGTTTCTGCCTCAAAACCGGTGGCTGACGTCTTATTTCTGTCGTAAACGTAGTTTTTGTTAACGATTTTCCGTAAGCTAGTGCGCAATTTTATGGTGGCAAGAGATAAAGCATATGGATTCACTCATCGTCCCGGATCTCGACGTATTACGGCGTTGGCTGGATCAGCAAAGCATCACCTGGTTTGAGTGTGATTCCTGCCAGGCCCTTCATCTGCCGCATATGCAGAATTTTGACGGTGTGTTTGATGCCAAACTGGATCTGGTTGATAACGTGATCCTGTTTTCGGCGCTGGCCGAAGTGAAGCCTACTGCGCTGATTCCGCTGGTCGGCGATTTGTCGCAAATTAACGCCAGTTCACTGACGGTGAAGGCGTTCCTCGATATTCAGGATGATAATCTGCCAAAACTGATTGTCTGCCAGTCGCTCAGCGTGAGTGCCGGTGTGACTTACGCGCAGTTCGTTCACTTTATGAAGCAGAGTGAAGAGCAGATTTCGATGATTGTGATGGAAGCTTTTGCCAATCATCTATTGATGATCGGAGAAGACGAAGATCGGGCACCGGTTATTACCGGGCACTCTATGCTGCACTGATTCTATTCTCTCCTCGCCGGGCAGTGGAGCATACTGCCCGACAGCCCGACAGCCCGACAGCCCGACAGCCCGACAGCCCGACAGCCAATATCCCGGTTTCCGACTTTTCAGCATTCTGCTTAATTATTTGCGCGAGCTGTATTTTTCCTGCCTCTAACCGTCCGGACGCCACCACTTTTTATTCTGCATTTTGCCCTTAATTGCCAGATATCTATCGCTGTTTATGCCGCGAATGGCATATCACGTAGAGGAAACATGCATAGAAAATCGATAAAAGGCGTTTTTTACGCTAAGGTCTGGTCTGGACCAGTGAGTGGGGCTATTCTTGCGTTGCCGTATTCATGCGTGCAACGTCGCTACAAATATAGGTTTTTTCTATTAACGGCGCAGTGAATAATGATTCATTGTGGACCTGTATTTTGCGGCAGGCGCTCACCGGTTCGCTTGCTGAGAAATGTACCTCTGGGTACTGCTGTGATTATCCCTGTTCAGGAGAATGGAAGATGTTCAACCAACGCAAAAAATGGTTGTCAGGTGTGGTTGCGGGTGCGCTGATGGCGATCTCCGCTGGCTCTCTGGCGGAAGATAAAACGCTGCACGTTTATAACTGGTCTGATTATATTGCGCCAAACACCGTAGCCGATTTTGAAAAGCAAACCGGCATCAAAGTCGTTTACGACGTGTTTGACTCTAATGAAGTGCTGGAAGGCAAACTGATGGCGGGCAGCACCGGTTATGACGTGGTGGTGCCATCTTCCAGCTTCCTGGCGCGTCAGCTACAGTCCGGTGTGTTTCAGCCGCTGGATCGCAGCAAGCTGCCAAACTATAAAAACCTCGATCCGGATCTGATGAAAAAGCTGGAACAGCACGATCCGGGCAACAAATATGCTATTCCTTACCTGTGGGCTACCACCGGCATCGGCTATAACGTTGATAAAGTGAAGGCCGCGCTGGGTAAAGATGCGCCGGTTGACAGCTGGGATCTGGTACTGAAGCCGGAAAACCTTGAGAAACTGAAAAGCTGTGGCGTGTCGTTCCTGGATGCCCCGGAAGAGATCTTTGCTACCGTGCTGAACTACCTGGGTAAAGATCCGAACAGTAGCGATGCAAAAGATTACTCGGGTGCGGCAACCGATCTGCTGTTGAAACTGCGTCCAAGCATTCGTTACTTCCACTCTTCTCAGTACATTAACGACCTGGCGAACGGTAACACCTGCGTGGCCATTGGCTGGGCGGGTGACGTCCTGCAGGCGAAGAAACGTGCGGAAGATGCGAAAAACGGCGTGAACATTGCCTACAGCATTCCTAAAGAGGGTGCGCTGGCGTTCTTCGATATGCTGGCGATCCCTAAAGATGCGAAAAATACCGATGCGGCCTATCAGTTCATCAACTATCTGATGGAACCGAAAGTGATGGCGCAGATCTCTAATACTGTCTTCTATGCCAGCGGCGTGAAAGCATCGATTCCGTTTGTTGATGAAGCTATCCGCAACAACCCGGGTATCTACCCAACTCCAGAAACCATGGCAAAACTGTTTACGCTTAAGTTGCAGGACCCGAAACTTGATCGTGTGCGCACCCGTGCATGGACTAAAGTTAAAAGTGGTAAATAACTGAGTAGTGAGTCTGACTCACTCTTGCTAAGCAGCAGAGGCCGGTTATCGGCCTCTGTTTGTTATTTTTGGGCCTGTCCCACAGCGGGAAGGCTCTTTAGCGCCGGAGAGTAATGGTAGTGAACGACGCGATCCCCCGTCCTCAAAGCAAGGCTGGCAGGGCGTTAACGCCGCTGCTGGAAATCCGCAATCTGACGAAATCGTTTGATGGTCAGCACGCGGTAGATGATGTCAACCTGACCATCTACAAAGGCGAAATCTTCGCCCTGCTGGGTGCTTCTGGCTGCGGTAAGTCTACGCTGCTGCGTATGCTGGCCGGGTTTGAAAGCCCGACGCAGGGACAAATCCTGCTGGATGGCCAGGATCTCTCCCACGTGCCGCCTTATCAGCGCCCAATTAACATGATGTTTCAGTCCTATGCGCTGTTCCCCCATATGACGGTGGAGCAGAATATTGCTTTTGGTCTGAAGCAGGACCGCCTGCCCAAAGCGGAAATCGCCAGCCGCGTGGCCGAAATGCTGACCCTGGTACACATGCAGGAATATGCTAAACGTAAACCGCACCAGCTTTCTGGCGGTCAGCGTCAGCGCGTGGCGCTGGCACGTAGCCTGGCGAAGCGGCCTAAACTGCTGCTGCTGGATGAGCCAATGGGCGCACTGGATAAAAAGCTGCGCGACCGTATGCAGCTGGAAGTGGTCGATATTCTGGAGCGCGTGGGCGCCACCTGCGTGATGGTGACTCACGATCAGGAAGAAGCGATGACCATGGCGGGCCGTATTGCCATTATGAACCGCGGCAAGTTTGTGCAGATCGGCGAGCCGGAGGAGATTTACGAGCATCCGACCACCCGCTTCAGCGCTGAGTTTATTGGATCGGTTAACGTCTTCGAAGGCCTGCTGCGCGAGCGCCAGGAAGACGGGCTGATTATTGACAGCCCCGGACTGGTGCATCCGCTGAAAGTGGCGAGCGATGTGTCGGTTCTGGACGGTGTGCCGGTGTACGTGGCGCTACGCCCTGAAAAAGTGCTGCTGTGCGACGATGTTCCGGCCGACGGCTTCAATTTTGCCGTGGGTGAGGTGGTGCATATTGCCTATCTGGGCGACCTGTCTATCTATCACGTGCGCCTGCGTAGCGGACAGATGATCAGCGCTCAGTTGCAAAACGGCCAGCGTTTCCGCAACGGTACGCCGACATGGGGTGATGAAGTTCGCCTGTGTTGGGATGCCGATAGCTGTGTGGTTCTGACGGTATAAGCGGGGGGAATAATGAGCCAATTTTCTGAACGTACCACCAAACCACCGAGCGTGCGGCGCATCGGCGTTTCGCTGCTGACCCGGCTACAGATGGCCCACGGCCGCAAGCTGGTAATAGCACTGCCTTACATCTGGCTGTCGCTGCTGTTTTTACTGCCGTTCCTTATCGTACTAAAAATCAGTTTTGCTGACATTGCGCGTGCCATTCCACCGTACACTGAGCTGCTGACCTGGGCCGATGGCCAGCTGAGTATGGTATTGAATCTCGGCAACTATTTCACGCTGACCGACGATCCGCTATACGTCGATGCCTATCTGCATTCGCTCCAGGTTGCGGCCATTTCAACGGGCATCTGCCTGCTGATCGGCTATCCGCTGGCCTGGGCGGTGGCGCATGCCTCACCCTCAACGCGCAATATCCTGCTGCTGCTGGTGATCCTGCCATCCTGGACCTCCTTCCTGGTCAGGGTATATGCGTGGATGGGTATCCTGAACGATAACGGTATTTTGAACCGCTTCCTGATGTGGACCGGCGTGATCGATCACCCGATCGCCATTCTGTACACCAATATGGCGGTGTATATCGGGATTGTTTACTGCTATCTGCCGTTTATGGTGCTGCCAATCTATACCGCACTGACCCGCATCGATTATTCGCTGGTGGAAGCGTCTCTCGACCTCGGCGCGCGTCCGCTGAAGACCTTCTTCAGCGTGATTGTGCCGCTGACGAAAGGCGGCATTATTGCCGGTTCAATGCTGGTATTTATCCCGGCGGTGGGCGAGTACGTGATCCCGGAACTGCTGGGCGGACCGGACAGTATTATGATTGGCCGCGTGCTGTGGCAGGAGTTCTTCAATAACCGAGACTGGCCTGTGGCTTCTGCGCTGGCGGTGATTATTCTGCTGATCCTGATCATGCCGATCGTCTGGTTCCACAAGCATCAGAACAAAGAAATGGGGGATAAGGCATGAACAGTTTGCCGACCATTCGCTCGAAGTGGCGTACGGCGATCCTCGCTGTTTGTTTCTTCTTCCTCTATGCGCCGATGCTGCTGCTGGTGATCTATTCGTTTAACTCGTCGCAGCTGGCCGCGTGGGAAAGCTTCTCGTTCCACTGGTATAACGTGCTGTTCCACGATGATGCGATGATTAGCGCCGTCACGCTCAGCCTGTCGATTGCCGCACTGTCGGCAACGGCGGCGGTGATGCTCGGCACCATTGCCGCCGTGATCATTGTGCGCTTTGGTCGCTTCAAAGGATCGACCGGTTTTGCTTTTATGCTGACGGCACCGTTGGTGATGCCCGACGTGATTACCGGTCTTTCGCTGCTGCTGCTGTTTGTGGCAATGGCGAACGCCTTTGGCTGGCCTGCCGATCGCGGGATGTTGACCATCTGGCTGGCGCACGTGACCTTCTGTACCGCGTATGTGGCGGTAGTGATCAACTCGCGCCTGCGGGAGCTGGATCGGTCAATCGAAGAAGCGGCAATGGATCTGGGTGCGACACCGCTGAAGGTGTTCTTTGTGATCACCGTGCCGATGATCGCGCCGGCCATCGTCACCGGCTGGCTGCTGGCCTTTACGCTGTCTCTGGATGATTTAGTGATTTCCAGCTTTGTTACCGGACCGGGGGCTACAACGCTGCCGATGCAGATCTTTGCTACCGTTCGTCGCGGTGTGAATCCGGAAATCAACGCGCTGGCTTCGTTAATTCTGTTTGTGGTTGGGCTGGTGGGCTTTATCGCCTGGCGTCTGATGGCACACGAAGAGAAGCAGCGAATCAAGGATATTCAGAAGGCCCGTTCCGGGCATTGAGTTGTCAGGCGGGTGCGTTCGTTTTCAGCATCCGGTCGACGAACCACCAGGGCGCGGGCTTCCTGCCCGCGCCCGATCTGATGGCCGCATCCGTGCTGTTCTCTCCTTTTCGCTACCGTGCTGCGGAATCCGGCAGCTCTCGCAAAGGCCTGGCAGCAGTTACCCCAGCACCCTTCGAACGCAGGCTTTAAATATTTTCACCCCGACCGGTAGCGAAGCCAGATCGAAATGCATATCAGGGTGATGCAGCCCCGGCAGCAGATCCGTGCCCAGCCCCCAGAAACCCGCCTTCACTTCCGGCCGCTGTACCGGATACTGGAAGAAATCTTCGCTGCCTGGCGTTGAACGTACCGGCATCAGCGCAGCTTCACCCAGTACATCAACAATCGCCTGCGCTATCAGTGCGGTCATCTCGTCATCAATCACTGCCGCAGGCATGCTTTTCACCACCGTCACATTGGCTTTGGCACCGTAGGCCGCCACGCTGTGCTCAACGGCCCGCTGAACGCGCGCCTGTAGCTCAACCATATCTTCATTTTTGGCTGCACGCAGATCGAATACCACTCGGGCTTCATCCGGGATGGAATTGGTTACGCCGGCATCGCAGATAAAGCGAGTGGCTTTTACACTCCACCCACTGTCCGGGGCCAGATGTACCGCATTTACCGCCTGTACCGCGCTGACGGCGGCATCCAGCGCGTTGACACCCAAATGCGGTCGTGCACCGTGTGCCGCCTGCCCATAAATAATGGCTTCCAGTGTGACGCATGCCGAATAGTGTACCGCCGGAATGGCTGTACCCACGGCGCATTCCTGGGCCGGGCGTACATGGAAGCCTAAAATCATATCCACATCGTCAATTGCGCCTCCGGCGATCATCGCCAGCGCGCCAGCCCCCAGCTCTTCCGCCGGTTGGAAAATCAGCTTCAGCCGACCGCGTTTTACTTCATGCCCGGCGATCAGCTCCTCGGCGGCGCTCAGCACGACGGAAGAGTGGCCATCGTGGCCGCAGGTGTGCCGCGCGCAGTGTACTCCGTCAATAATGTGCCCAAGTGCATCCATATCCGCCCGCAGCGCCAGAGTTGGGCCTGGAATACCGCTGTCAAGGATCGCCACAATACCGGTAGTCCCATTGAAATTATCCTGTACGACAAAGCCCGCGTTTTTTAACTGCTGGCTGATATAGGCCGACGTTTTAAATTCCTGGAATCCCAGCTCCGGGATTTCATGCAGGTAGTTATAGTGCTCCAGAACCCTTAACACGTTTTCCACTCCATTCAGAAATAATTAAAGTAATACGCTTACCAGTGGGCGGTTACCTTACGGTAATCATGCATCTGGCCATCCTCAGCCAACGGGTACGCCGTTTTCCTGAGAGATTAAAATATATTCAGATGCAGAAATATACGTTTTGTCTGGTTTTATTTTGGTATAATTAATGACCGAAAATAATTTTATTTCGTGGAGTGGAATTATTGGCGCGTATAGGCTAAAAATAGTTGAATTAATCTGTCTGAATGCGTGTTGTAGGTTAATAACCAGACAGTAGCAGTGCGGATTGACGATATTTAGCACAGGGCAGGAGAGGGATATGTCAGAGGTGTTCAGAGGTGGTGGTACATTGTCCGGCGACCGGATGGCTATCCCTGTACCGGTGCTGATTGCTGGCAGCGCGGTGATCGCGACCCGTGTGCTTAGCGTGCTGCTTCTGGCCAATGAACTGGGATATGAAGAGGTGATGAATTTTATTCACCGCAGCGCACAATCCTGGGATTCCACTTTAATTTTTATTGCCAGCCAGCTGATCTTCTTCCTTGAGCTGCGCTGCGCGATTGCAATGATCCGTGGGCGGAACTGGGGGCGCTGGACGTTCCTTGCCACTCAGGTGGTTGTGCTGCTGTATATGATGGTCGCAACGCTGACCGGGATCTACCCGGAGATTTTCAGCATCAGCGGCGAAGATAACGTCCGTATTATCAGCTCGCTTATCGCGCAGAAACTCCCGGATTTGCTGGTGTTGCTTTTAGTGTTTGTGCCGGTGAGCAGCCGACACTATTATCGCTGAGCCGCATTTCGTCTGAGACTGCACCCGGCGCGAATTTGGGTATATACTGTCGCCCTGCATTTCGCACTCCCAATCAACAGGCTTTAACATGCATTGCGCGCTCTACGACGCCGGTCGTTGCCGATCCTGCCAGTGGCTGGAAACGCCGTACACCCAGCAACTTTCGCAAAAACAGGCTCATCTGCAGCAGCTGATGGCTTCTCTGCCGGTGGCAAACTGGCTGGAGCCGGTGATTTCTCCGCCGGAAAAATTCCGTAACAAGGCGAAAATGGTGGTCAGCGGCAGCGTTGAGCGCCCGCTGCTCGGTATGCTGCATCGCGACGGCACGCCGGTCGATCTCTGTGACTGCCCGCTTTATCCCGACAGCTTTACCGATGTGTTTGCCGCGCTGCGCCCGTTTATTGCCCGCGCCGGGCTGACGCCCTATAACGTTGCGCGCCGCCGCGGCGAGCTGAAGTTTATTCTACTGACGGAAAGCCGCTACAGCGGTGAGCTGATGCTGCGCTTTGTGCTGCGCTCCACCACTAAGCTGGCGCAGCTTAAGGCTGCACTGCCGGAACTACAGCGCACGCTACCGCAGCTGGCGGCGATTTCCGCCAATATCCAGCCGGTGCCGATGGCGATTCTCGAAGGGGATGAAGAGATCCCGCTTACCGATAATCAGGCTCTGGCCGAGCAGCTCAATGACGTGCCGCTGTGGATACGGCCGCAGAGCTTTTTCCAGACCAACCCGGAAGTGGCGGCATCGCTGTATGCCACCGCGCGCCGCTGGGTAGCGGAATTAGGCGTTAACAGCATGTGGGATCTGTTCTGCGGCGTCGGGGGCTTTGGCCTGCACTGCGCCACGCCGGACATGCAGCTAACCGGGATTGAGATCAGTAAAGAAGCGATTGCCTGCGCGAAACGTTCCGCCGAACTGATGGGATTAACGCGGGTGAATTTTGCGGCGCTGGACTCAACGGAATTTGCCACCGGAGAGGGCAGCGTGCCGGAGCTGGTACTGGTGAATCCGCCACGACGCGGTATCGGTGCGGAGCTGTGCGACTATCTCACCCGAATGGCACCGCCGTGGATACTTTATTCCAGCTGTAATGCGCTGACGATGGCAACGGATCTTGCCCGGCTAAGTGACTATCGTATTGTGCAGGTGCAACTGTTTGATATGTTCCCGCATACGGCGCACTACGAAGTGCTGACGCTGTTACAGCGGAAAGCATAAAGCGGGCAGGCGAGATATTCGCCTGCCGTTTGTGCATTACTCCGGGAACCAGCGCTGATTAATTTTCTCAATCGTGCCGTTTGCGCGCAGCGTATCCAGCGCGGTATTCAGTTTTGCCAGCAGCTCCGCGTTATCCTTACGCACGGCAATCCCTAAGCCCGTACCAAAATAGCTGCTGTCGGTAACGTGCTTGCCTACGGTGCCAAGATTCGGACTGGTTTTCAGCCACTGATTGACCACTGCGCTGTCGCCGAAAATACCGTCCAGGCGGTTATTTTTCAGGTCCAGAATAGCGTTCTGATAGCTGTCATAGGCCACGGCGGTAATCTCAGGATGCTGCTCCTGTAGATACTTCTGATGTGTGGTGCCGTTTTCCATACCCACGCGTTTGCCTTTCAGCTGCGAAAGGTCGGTAAATTTACCCTTTGGCGCAATCAGAATCGCGGAGTTCGCGTAGTAAGGCTTGGTGAAGCTGACCTGCTGACTGCGCTCCGGGGTGATATCCATGCCGGAAATCACGGCGTCGTAACGGCGAAACTTCAGGGCAGGAACCAGGCTGTCAAACGGGTTATTGGTGAAGGTACACTCTGCTTTCATCTCTTCGCACAGCGCTTTGGCCAGATCGATATCAAATCCAACAATCTGATTCTCACTGTCCAACGATTCAAACGGTGGATAGGTAGCAGAGGAAGCAAAACGAATTTTATCTGCGGCTACAGCCCCAAAGGTCATGCTGGCCAGAACCGTGGCCAGAATAATTTTTTTCATGTTATCAGTTCCTTTTTTAGAAATCGTTCGCTCAGCTGCGCTGCTCAAAGGCTAATGCCCGGCGTTCAATCAGTCGCATCAGCAAGGTTAGCAAGCCATTGACGATGAGATAAATTACCCCGGCGGCGGCAAACACCGTCACGTCATAGGTTCGGCCGTACAGCAGCTGCCCGTGGCCCATCACTTCCATCAGCGTAATGGTGTAAGCCAGCGAGGTGCTTTTAAACACCAGCACCACCTCGTTCGAATACGAGGAGAGGGCGCGCTTAAAGGCATACGGCAGTAAAATGCGCAGCGTATCCTTGCGGTTCATGCCCAGAGCCGCACAGGATTGCCACTGCCCGGCAGGGATTGCCCGTACGGCACCGTGGAACAGCAGCGTGGTGTAGGCGGCACTGTTTAACGACAGCGCCAGCAGGGCACACAGCCACGGCTGTGACAGTAAATGCCATAGCCAGGGAATATTTTGTATGGAAGGAAACTGGCCCGGGCCGTAGTAAATCAGGAATATTTGCACCAGCAGCGGCGTACCGGTAAACAGTGTGATATAGCCACGGGTAATCAGGCTGAGGACCGGCACCTTCAATGCCAGAATCACCGTGAAGATCAGCGCCAGCAGGAGTGCCAGCAGCAGCGATGCCACGGTCAGCGTCAGGCTGGTTTGCAGCCCTTTAAGCAGTTCGGGGAAGTAACTCAGCATCAGGAATCTCCGCGCTCGAAGCGCGTCGTGCGCAGTTCAATACGCTTCAGCACCTGCTGACTGAACAGGGTGATTAGCAGATAAATCGCCGCCGCAATGACGTACCAGGTAAACGGCTCCTGGGTACGGGTGGCAATGCTTTTGGTCTGCAGCATAATATCGTTCACGCTAATCAGTGAAACCAGTGCGGTATCCTTGAGCAGCACCAGCCACTGGTTGCCTAAACCGGGCAGGGCGTGTCGCCACATCTGCGGCATGATTAACCGGAAGAATATCGCCGCTTTTTTCATTCCCAGCGCCTGGCCCGATTCCCACTGGCCAGCAGGCACCGCTTTCAGCGCGCCGCGCAGGGTTTGTGAAGCATAGGCAGAGTAGAGGATAGCCAGCGCAATCACGCCGCACAGGAACGGGCTGACGTCAAAGTTTTCAATGGTGACCTGAATCGGGATCTGCACCACGCCGAGATTCAGGGTGAAGCCATCCGAGAGCGTCAGCAGCAGCTGCGAGGCGCCAAAGTAGATAAACAGCACCACAAGAATTTCCGGCAGCCCGCGAAACAGGGTAACCAGCAGCGTGCCCAGCCACGCCAGCGGCCGCCAGCGTGCGGATTCCCATACGGCGAAAACCATCGCGAGAGCTAACCCGACCACCAAAGCACAAACGGCAAGGCCGACGGTCATCCCGGCGGCGCTGGCAAGAGAATAAAATTCGCTCATTAATTACTGCTGAAACCACTTGCTGTAGATAGTTTTATAGGTGCCGTCGGCTTTCACCTTGTCCAGCGCCGCATTGAATTTGCCCTGCAGATCGGTATTGCCCTGACGAACGGCGATGCCCAGGCCGGTACCGAAGTAAGACTTATCGGTCACTTTCTCACCCAGCGCGGCCAGGTTCGGGTTCTGTTTCAGCCACTCGTTCACCACCGCGGTATCACCAAATACCGCGTCGATGCGGCCATTTTTCAGATCGAGGATGGCGTTTTGATAGCTGTCGTAAGGGACCAGTTGAATATCAGCCTGTTTTTCGCTGAGGTATTTCTGGTGAGTGGTGCCGTTCTGCACGCCAACGCGTTTGCCTTTCAGGGCATCAATACTGGCGACTTTGCCTTTCTGCACCACGAACAGCGCGGAGTTGTCGTAGTAGGCATTTGTGAACAGGACCTGTTTTTCACGCTCTGGCGTGATGTCCATACCGGCCATTACCGCATCGAAGCGACGGAATTTCAGGCTGGGGATCAGGCTGTCAAAAGCCTGGTTGCTGAAGGTACATTCTGCACCAATTTCGCGGCACAGTGCGTTAGCCAGATCGACATCAAATCCCTGGATCTTGTTGTCGGCGTCAACAAACTCAAACGGAGGGTAGGACGCTTCTGTCGCAAAACGAATGGTCTGGGCAGCGCTGGCTCCCAGGCTGATGGTGGCTAAAAGTGCGGCAAGTACAACTTTTTTCATCATTATGTCCTGCGTTAGTGCGAAAGGTAATTTGCAAACGCCTCGGTTTGCGGCTGTGTAAAGCGGCTGGCATCGCCCTGTTCGACGATGTACCCATTTTCCATGTACACCACGCGGCTGGCGGTTTTACGCGCGACTTCCACCTCGTGGGTGACGATTACCTGAGTGATATTGGTTTCCGCCAGTTCGCGAATAATGCTGACAATCTGCGCGGTAATTTCCGGATCCAGTGCCGCGGTGGGTTCATCGAACAGCAATACCGCCGGCTCCATCATCAGCGCGCGAGCAATGGCCACGCGCTGCTGTTGACCACCGGAAAGATGCAGTGGAAAGCGATCGGCAAAGGGCGTCAGGCGCAGGCGATCGAGCAGTTTACTGGCCCGTTCATGGGCCTGTTCTTTACTCAGACCCAGCACGCGGCAAGGCGCTTCAATCAGATTCTGCGTGACGGTCAGATGCGGCCAGAGATTATACTGCTGGAAGACCATACCGACGTTCTGCCGTAGTTCACGAATGGCACTTTCGGTTGGCGGCTTGCTGAAGTCGAAGTGATTACCGGCGATCTCAAGCGTTCCGGAACGCGGCATTTCGAGCAGATTCAGCACGCGCAGAAGTGAGCTTTTCCCGGCACCGCTTGGCCCCAGCAGAACCAGCGTTTCGCCCTGCGGGCACGCCAGCTGTATGTCAAATAGCGCCTGGTGGGCACCGTAATAGCAGTTAATACCGTTTAGTTGAATACTCATGCGCAAAAAGTGAATAGCAATTGATGCCGCAAATCTTAACGTCGACAGAATAGTTATGCAATCATCGTGCGTTAAAATTTATAATTGTTGGCGAGGTGATTAAAGAGTAGCACAAGATAGGGCAATGTTGCCGTTTACCATGAAAAGCTTTGCTGTTGTTATGCAAATGTGTGAGTGAGATCGTGCCGTCGGGTCTGACGGCACGGAAGGATTGGTCACTCTTCGAACCGCTGGCGAAGTGAACCGCCGGTAATATGGGGAACGGGGCCGAGGTAGCGGATGTCGTCTACGGTCCAGCAGGTGCCTTCCCGCGCCATCAGGATTTCATCCTGCCATAGAACTTCCGGCTTTCCGGTATGACTGAGATTCACCCGCAGGGCAATATTACGCGCGTCGGTATTCGGGATCGTGGATGAGTCGGCCACGCTGGCGCTGCTCGCACCCGCAGAGCGGCTGCTGAACAAGTCTCCCCGCAGTGGAGTTTTAGAAGATTGCTCTTGGGTGGCTTTCAGTAAATCCTGATAAAGCGGCCCGCTAAGCCAGGGACGATATTTAGCCAGCTGTTGCTTATCGGGAACGCCGAAGGAAGGCTGTTCCAGGCGCATATCGTAGAACTGCTGGGCGACCTGGTCCGGCCCGCCACTAATGCAGGGAGCATCACGTGAACCGATATCCTTATAAGCGGGTTCGACAGTGGTACAGGCGCTGAGTAGTATAGTCAGGGGAATAACAGCAGCAAAGACTTGGTATTTCATCTTGATTTCCTTATTGTTCTGCTTGAATGCTTTTACCACCGACGGCATTTGCTCTGCTTCACAGTAAGAGCGTTGTAATTGTTACAAGGAGAGATACATGAAATTTTCCACTACCCCAACGCTGGAAGGGAGCCCGATCGCTGACTATTGTGGCGTTGTTACCTCAGAGGTGATCCTGGGCGTGAACATCTTCCGTGATTTTTTTGCGGGAATACGCGACATCGTGGGTGGTCGAGTGGGCTCTTATGAGAAAGAGCTGGCTAAAGGACGTAAAATTGCTTTTGAAGACCTGGAAAAACAGGCAAAAGCAATGGGGGCTGATGCCGTGGTTGGCGTCCATATTGGTTATGAGAGCGTCGGTAAGGACAATATGCTGATGATATTGATAAGCGGCACCGCGGTGAAGCTGAGCCGCCCATGACTCCGCTGTCCTTTATTCGCCCACTGCTGGTACTGCTGGCAATCTATTTGCTGACATCTGTTACGCCACAGGGGCTGCATGAACAGAAGGGATATACGGTGGATACCCGCCAGGAGGCCTGGGGGGCGCGTCCGCGTATTAAAGTGCTGGTTATCCACTATACCGCAGGTGATTTTTCCCCTTCACTCAATACGCTGACTAACCACTCGGTGAGTGCGCACTATCTGCTGCCGGCATCCCCCCCGAAATATGATGGGCAACCACTGGTCTGGCGGCTGGTGCCGGAATCGATGCTGGCGTGGCATGCGGGAATCAGCTACTGGCAGGGAGCCACGCGGCTTAACGACACCTCAATTGGTATTGAACTGGAAAACCCCGGCTGGCGGCGGGTGGGCAAAGAGATGGTTTTCGCTCCGTTTCCCCCTTCACAAATGGCTGCACTACTGCCGCTGGCTCGCGATATTGTGCAGCGCTACGGTATTCGTCCGCAGGATGTGGTGGCGCACAGCGATATTGCGCCGATGCGTAAGCAGGACCCCGGCCCGATGTTTCCCTGGCAGTGGCTGGCGGAGCAGGGTGTGGGCGCCTGGCCCGATGCTGACCGGGTCGCGTTTTATCTCGGCAACCGCTCACCCGCCCAGCGGGTAGATAAAAGTAAGCTGCTTGGCCTGCTGGCAAGCTACGGTTATGAGGTCACTCCGCAGATGACACCGTACCAGCAGCAGGTGCTGATCGCGGCGTTCCAGATGCACTTTCGCCAGAGCGACTATCGCGGCTTTGCCGATGCGGAAACGGAAGCTATTGCTTCGGCGCTGATTGAAAAATATGGGACGGGTTCGGGTTAATCGCCCGGATACTGGACGGGCTTGTACTGGCCCGTTCAGCGTCCCTCATACCGGCAGCAATATCGCCTGGCCTGGGGTTAATCAATATTGTGCCAAAAATGCCTGCCATGCTTTGACGAGGGTTTGCAGCGCATCGCGATTGACATCCAGATGGGTCACCAACCGTGTTACAGCGCCCGGGCTGAGCAGAATGCCACGTTCGCGCATCCACGGCCCCAGCGCGGCAATCTGATCTTCCGGCAGGCGCAGGAACAGCATATTGGTGTCGTGACGTGTGACGTCCACGCCGATTTCACGCAGCGCACCGGCCAGCCAGGCCGCGTTATCATGATCTTCCCGCAGGCGTTCAACGTTGTTTTGCAGCGCATAGCGCCCGGCTGCGGCGAGGATACCCGCCTGGCGCAGTCCGCCGCCGGTCATTTTCCGCCAGCGGCGTGCGCGCTGGATAAATTCCGCACTGCCGCACAGCAGGGAACCGACCGGCGCACCCAGTCCTTTAGACAGGCAGATGGTTAAGGTGTCGCAGTAGCGGCTGATTTCTTCCAGCGGCACGTTCAGCGCCACCGCAGCATTAAAGATGCGCGCACCGTCAATATGCAGTGCCAGCCCGCGCTGGCGGGTAAATTCCCATGCCTGTTGCAGATAGCTCAGCGGCAGCACTTTGCCGTTATGGGTATTCTCCAGGCTGAGCAGGCGGGTGATGGCGAAATGCAGATCGTCTGGTTTAATAAACTGTGCGACCACATCCAGCGGCAGCGTGCCGTCACCGGCGGCTAAAATCGGCTGCGGCTGGATGCTGCCAAGCACTGCAGCTCCGCCCGCTTCATATTTGTAGTTATGGGCCAGCTGGCCGACGATGTATTCCTCGCCGCGCTGGCAGTGGCAGAGCAGCGCCACCAGATTTGCCTGAGTGCCGGTGGGCAGAAACAGCGCCGCCTCTTTGCCGCTGAGCGCTGCGGCTTCCGCCTCCAGCAGATTTACCGTCGGGTCATCACCATAGACATCATCACCGGTTTCAGCGGTCATCATTGCTGCCAGCATTGCCTGGCTCGGGCGTGTTACGGTATCACTACGCAGATCGATCACATTTGCTCTCCTCTACTCATGAAAACGGGCGCCGCAGCGCCCGAAAAAAAGACAATCCTTTTTTACCTCAGCCAGTTAGTTTTTGCCAGTTCGACCACTTCATCGCCACGACCGTTGATAATCGCCCGCAGCATATACAGGCTGAATCCTTTGGCCTGTTCCAGTTTAATCTCCGGCGGCATAGCCAGTTCTTCTTTCGCGGTCACCACATCCACCAGGGCCGGGCCATCGTGTGCAAATGCCTGCTGCAGTGCATCATCAAGGTCGGAGGCGCGCTCCACACGAATTCCCTTAACGCCGCAGGCTTCGGCGATTGCCGCAAAGTTAGGATTATGCAGTTCGGTGCCGTCGGTCATATAGCCTCCGGCTTTCATTTCCATCGCCACAAAGCCCAGCACGCTGTTATTAAACACCACGATTTTCACCGGTAGTTTGAGCTGGGCCAGCGAAAGAAAATCGCCCATCAGCATACTGAAGCCGCCGTCGCCGCACAGGGCGATAACCTGCCGCTGTGGATCGATGGCCTGCGCGCCCAGCGCCTGCGGCATGGCGTTAGCCATGGAACCGTGGCTGAACGATCCCAGCAGGCGACGCTTGCCGTTCATTTTCAGATAACGGGCCGCCCACACGGTTGGCGTGCCGACGTCGCAGCTGAATATGGCATCTTCTGCGGCGAACCGACTGACCTGCTGTGCCAGATACTGCGGGTGGATCGCCTGTTTATCGTTGGCAGTGGCCAGATCGTCGAGATCTTTGCGGGTCCTCGCATAGTGCTCCAGGGCTTTGTCCAGGAACCGTCGCTCGCTTTTTACGCTGAGCTGAGGCAGAAGCTCGCTCAGTGTGGCTTTGATATCACCCACCAGCGCCATATTCACATGGCTGTGGCTGCCAAGGCTGCCGGGATTGATATCAATCTGAATAATCTGTGCTTCAGGCGGATAAAACGCGCGATAGGGGAACTGGCTACCGAGTACCACCAGCGTATCGGCATTCATCATCGCGTGATATCCCGATGAAAAACCGATCAGCCCGGTCATACCGACATCATAGGGGTTGTCATACTCAATGTGTTCTTTCCCGCGCAGGGCGTGAACAATCGGCGCTTTCAGGGTTTCGGCCAGTTTCACCACCTCTGCATGGGCTCCGGCGCAGCCGCTGCCGCACAGCAGGGTAATGTTGCTGGCGGCGTTAAGTTTTTCAGCCAGCGCGGAGAGCTGTCCGGCCGTAGGGCGCACCAGCGGCTGCTGCGGAGGATACCAGGCATCGCTGGCACCCTCCGGGGCGAGCTGAAGGGCGACGTCACCCGGCAGAACCACCACCGAGACGCCCCGGTTGAGTATCGCTTTACGCATCGCGATACCGAGTACCTGCGGCAGCTGCTCGGGATTGGAGACCAGCTCACAGTAGTGGCTGCATTCGCGGAACAGCTCCTGCGGATGTGTTTCCTGGAAATAGTTGCTGCCGATTTCGCTTGAGGGGATATGTGCGGCAATGGCCAGCACCGGAACATGGTTGCGATGACAGTCAAACAGGCCATTGATCAGATGCAGGTTACCCGGTCCGCAGGAACCGGCACAGACCGCCAGTTCACCGGTAAGATGTGCTTCTGCCCCGGCAGCAAAAGCCGCGACCTCTTCATGGCGGGTGGGCATCCAGCGAATGGTTCCCATCTTATTAAGGCTGTCACTCAGTCCATTAAGCGAGTCACCGGTCACGCCCCAGATGCGCTTTACTCCTGCACTTTCAAGGGTTTTCGCGACCAGTGCCGCAACAGTTTGCTTCATGCTTTCCTCCTCGTTCAGCACGATCGAATTAAAATACCGTGATTAATTCCTGGCAAAAGCATAGTTGAAGACGAACAGGATCGGGAAAGCGTGTGCAACAAGCTGTTTCACACGCGGTGTGTTAGCCAATAACAATATCGCTGTTTGGCTGGCAGCTGCATGCCAGCACATAACCCTGGGCGATCTCGGCATCGCTGAGCGTCAGCGTGCTGCTGGTTGTGTAGTTGCCGCTGGCAACGCGCGTTTTACAGCAGCCGCAAACGCCCGCCCGGCATACGGCGGTGACCGGCAGATGATGGGCTTCCATGGCGGCCAGCAGTGACCAGCCAGCGGGGAACGGTGCCGCAGCAGCGAGCGGCGGGCCGCTGATGGTCAGAGTAGCACCTGCTTCGGAGGCTGGTTCAACATGTGCAGTAGCGGCAACGGGCGTGAATCGTTCTGTCAGTATTTGCCTGGCACCCAGCGCGGCGGCATCGCTCTCCATCAGATCCATATAGGGTTGAGGTCCGCAGATCATCACCGTTGCGTCAGCAATATCCGGCGCGATTGCGGCAAGGCGTTCGCGGTCCAGGCGATCTGCCAGCATGTTCGCTGCGGGCTGATTTTCCGCTACTACGGTCAGTTTCAGCCAGGGCTGCATGGCGGCCAGTTCACCGGCAAAAATCACATCGCTGGCTGAACGCACACTGTAAATCAACCGCACGCTGCATTCCGGCCGATGCTGCCGCAGCCAGCGGCACATTGACATCACCGGCGTGATGCCGCAGCCCGCGGCCAGAAACAGATAGTTTGCGGCCGGATGCTTTTCACAGCTGAATTCGCCCTGCGGATCGGACAGCCAGAGGTGATCGCCCGGTTTCAGCTGCTGCGTCAGCCAGCCTGAGCCTTTGCCCTCGGCAATATGGCGTACGGTCAGCGTAATCAGCGCGCTTTGTCCGGGCGTGGAGGAGAGGGTATAGGCGCGCAGTTCATCGCTGCCCGCAATACTGACCAGTGCATACTGTCCTGCCTGCCAGCGATAAAAATCGTGGTTAATCAGCGCAATGGTCCAGACATCCGGCGTTTCCTGATGCAGGTGATGAACCTGCATCCGCCACTGACACAGGGGATGCATGTCCATGATTTATACCTCTTCGCCCAGCGCGATAGCCATATCCTGTTCGGCAGTGTTGACCGGCATCAGGCCAAACTGTTCGTTGAGGATGGTCAGCAGGTTTTCTGTCAGGAATGCCGGAACGGTTGGGCCGGTACGCACATTCTTAACCCCCAGCGCCAGCAGCGTCAGCAGCACCACGATGGCCTTCTGCTCAAACCAGGAGAGCATCAGCGACAGCGGCAGATCGTTAACCCCGCAGTTAAGTTTTTCGGCCAGCTTCACCGCCAGCATAATGGCCGAGTAGCTGTCATTGCACTGGCCGACGTCCAGCAGGCGGGGTAGCCCTTCGATGGTGCCGAAGTCGAGCTTGTTAAAGCGATACTTGCCGCAGCCGAGTGTCATAATCAGCGCGTCTTTCGGGGCTGCCAGCGCCAGTTCGGTGTAATAGCTGCGCTGGTCGCGGCTGCCGTCACAGCCGCCAATCACAAAGACGTGACGCAGTTTTTTACGGCTGACCAGGTCGATAACGCTGTCGCATGCATCCTGTAACACTTTTCGGCCAAATCCAACGGTGATCTCATGGGGAATTTCACTGTAAGGGAATCCGGCCATCGACAGCGCCTGATGGATAACGGCAGTGAAATCATCGCCTGTAATGTGGTTCACGCCCGGCCAGCCAACGATGCTGCGGGTCCAGATGCGCTGCTGATAATCACCGACGGTGGGATCGATGATGCAGTTGGAAGTCATGATGATCGGGCCGGGGAAACGGGCAAACTCGGTCTGCTGATTTTGCCAGCCGCTGCCGTAGTTACCGACCAGATGCGGATGTTTTTTCAGTTCCGGGTAGCCGTGAGCGGGCAGCATCTCGCCGTGAGTATAGATGTTGATGCCCTTGCCTGCGGTTTGTTCCAGTAGCAGCTGGAGGTCTTTCAGATCGTGGCCGGAAATCAAAATCGCTTTACCGGCAACCGGGCGGACGTTCACCGTTGTCGGCTGCGGGTCGCCGTAAACGCTGGTTTGTGCTTCATCCAGCATGCCCATAATGGTGAAGTTCATTTTGCCGATTTGCATCGCGCAGTCGACCAGTTTCGCGCTGTCGTTCGGCTGGGTGCCGAGCCAGGCCATGATCTGGTGATATTGGGCGTAGACGTCATTGTCGAAACGACCGTGTACGTGAGCATGCTCCATATAAGCCGCCGCGCCTTTCAGACCGTACAGATTCAGCAGGCGTAAGCCGAGGATATCGGGGTGGGTGTTCGCATCCCGCAGGGCAAACTGCGCCGCCTGCTGTTGCAGAACGCTGATGTCGTGGCTTTCCAGCCGCAGATTTGCCAGCGGATGATGCGGTGCCGCGTTTCCGGCCATCAGCTCGCAGCGCTGGCGCAAATCCTCACGCAGGCGAATCGCTTCGAAGGCGTAATCGATAATACGATGGGAATCAAAGTTGACGTTGGTCAGCGTGGAGAAGAAGGCGCGGGGTGAAAAGCTGTCGACCTGGTGATCGATGATGCCCAGGCTGCGTGCTTCCAGCGCCCATGCTGACAGACCCTGTAGTACGGCGACCAGCAGATCCTGAAGATCGGACGTTTCCGCAGTTTTACCACACATGCCCTGTGCATAGGCGCAGCCGTCACCGGCTGGCGTACGCATTGTTTGCTCACATTGAATACAAAACATGATCTCATCCTTATAAGATGCATTTTAAATGCACCTTATAAAAGATCGTGCAGCTGATGATTGCAAGCTCCAGCCGGGTTAATCAGGTATCGACTTGATCTGGCTCAAATTCATGCGCAAATGGAAATAATAGTAATCTGCATTACGAGCCTTGACCTGACGCTGTCCGCCGACCATTCTCATTAAAACGGACGAGTTGAGGCGGATATGATTCTGGAACAAATTGACGTCATGGGTTTTCGTGGCCTGAGTCGACTGGTGCTGCCGCTGGAACAGCACAATGTACTGATTGGTGAGAATGCCTGGGGTAAATCCAGCCTGCTGGATGTACTGTCGCTGCTGTTAGCGCCGCAGCAGGAGCTGTATCAGTTTACCCCGCATGATTTCTATTATCCGCCAGGGGAGCAACAAAGCCGCGAGCAACGTCTGTATGCAACCTTTACCTGGTGTGAGGAGCAGGGCGATGTGCAGTCCGATCGCTATCAGCGTTATTCGTCGTTGTGGCGTAAAGGAGACGATCGTCTTCAGCGGATCAGATTACGCTTTGAAGGGCGTTTACAGGCCGACGATCGTGTGACGACCCGACGCCAGTTTATCGATAGCGAAGGGCTGCCGCTGCTGGAAGGCAGCGCTTGCAATGAGCGGGTGAAATTGCTGATACAGCTGCATCCGGTACTTAGGTTACGGGATGCGCGCTTTAGCCGACGTCTGCCGCGTGAAGCGATTGCCGAGGCAGGAGAGCGGCAGTTTGGTGAGCTGGTCAGCCAGATAAGCAATCTGACGCGCGACGTGGTTTCCCGACCGCAAAATCTTACTGACAGCGCGCTACAGCAGGGGCTGGGCACGCTGCAACAGCTGCTGGAGCACTATTTCTCCTGGCAGCAGTCCGTGGATGATGTGCCGCAAAAACGGGCGCCTCATCATCATCGTGCTTCCCGACTTGGCTGGCGGCATCTGGCCGAAATCAATCAGCTGATTGTGGCCGCCGACAGCCGCAGCCGGCGGCTGATCCTGCTACAGATGTTTGCACAGCTGGTGCAGGTTCGCGGCGTTCAGCAGCTTGCACCGCAGGCGCGGCCGCTGCTGCTGTTGGAAGATCCTGAAACGCGGCTTCATCCTATTATGCTGGCGGTAGCACAGGAGCTGCTGGCGGTACTGCCGCTGCAGCAGATTGCCACCACCAACTCCGGTGAGCTGCTGGCGCAGGTGCCGGTTGAACATGTTTGCCGTCTGGTGCGCGACAGCGGACGGGTTGCCGCCTGGCGGCTGGGTGAGAGCGGACTGAGCAGTGAAGACGCACGGCGAATTGCCTTCCATATTCGCCTGAACCGGCCCTCTGCGCTGTTTGCCCGCTGCTGGCTGCTGGTGGAGGGGGAAACGGAAGTCTGGGTGATGAATGAGCTGGCGCGGCAGTGCAATTATCATTTTGCCGCTGAAGGGATCAAAGTCATCGAATTTGCGCAGTCGGGGCTGAAACCGCTGCTGAAGTTTGCCCGGCGTATGGGGATTGAGTGGCACGTGCTGACCGATGGCGACGAAGCCGGGAAAAAATATGCGGCCACGGCGCGTAGTCAGATATCTGCAGAAGAACATGAAGCGAATTATCTGACGCAATTACCCGCACTGGATATGGAGCATTTCCTGTACAGGCAGGGATTCTCGGCGGTATATCATCGTGTAGCGCGTTTACCCGAGGGCGTGCCGATGAACCTGCGGCGGGTTATCGCCAAAGCCATCTCCCATTCGTCAAAGCCTGATCTGGCGATTGCGGTGGCGGAAGAGGCTGCCGTTCGCGGTACTGACGCCATCCCTCCGTTGTTACGTAAGATGTTTGCCCGCGTGCAGTGGCTGGCAAGAGGGAAGGCGGACTGAGGGAAAACGGGCGCGATGGCGGGTTGAAAAGCGACGGTTTAACCCAATATTAATACCGTTGTGCAGTTATCGCATAAAAATGCCAGCATCGCTGGCTGGCATTTTGTCGCAGGGTTGTACAGAATGAGTTAGAAAGGTCAGGCGCTTACCGCGACTGCCGTTTCCACAGGGACGATCAGGCTGGCATGATTGCCTTTTGGCCCCTGATGCACATCAAACTGGACTTGTTGCCCGGCTTTCAGCGTTCTGTATCCATCCATCTGAATCGTTGAGTAGTGCGCGAAGATATCGTCGCCACCCCCTACCGGGCAGATGAAACCGAAGCCTTTGGCGTTATTAAACCATTTAACAGTACCCGTCTCCATGCTTCTACATCCCTCGCAAGACATTCAAAATTGGTGGGGAAATATCAGGCAATGCGCCCGATGGCTGTTTAAAACACATTCAGCCTGTTTGAGTACTGTAGAGAATTAGCAGGGCCGGTCAAGCAAACGAGCGGTGCACTCAGGGACAAAATCATCAAAATTTGAGGTAGTTAACGCTATTGCGAATTTTGTGATGAAGGTCGCGAATGTTACCTTTTGTTCACAATATCAACGATATTGCACAACATTTTGGTCGTGTAAAACATAACCTGAATGATGTTAATCTGGCAGAAGTAAGTAATGTTGATCACACTGGATATGTATGGGAAAGACTAACGATTGGCTTAATTTTGAACAGCTTGCGGATGACAAAGTTCGCGAGGAACTTAAGCCGCCCTCCATGTATAAGGTCATTCTGCACAACGATGACTATACGCCTATGGAATTTGTTATTGACGTACTGCAAAAGTTCTTTTCTTATGATGTTGAACGTGCAACGCAACTGATGCTTACGGTGCATTACCAGGGGAAGGCGATCTGTGGCGTATTTACCGCCGAAGTTGCAGAAACCAAAGTGGCACACGTGAACAAGTATGCCAGGGAAAATGAGCATCCGTTGCTATGTACGCTGGAAAAAGCCTGAATAAGGCGATCTATTGGGGGAGGTGCCTATGCTCAATCAAGAACTGGAACTCAGTTTAAATATGGCTTTCGCCAGAGCGCGCGAGCACCGACATGAGTTTATGACCGTCGAGCATTTGTTACTGGCGCTGCTCAGTAACCCGTCGGCCAGAGAGGCACTGGAAGCCTGCAGTGTCGATATCGTGGCGCTCCGTCAGGAGCTTGAAGCGTTTATCGAACAAACCACCCCGGTTCTGCCGGTCAGCGAAGAAGAGCGTGATACACAACCTACGCTCAGCTTCCAGCGCGTACTGCAGCGTGCAGTATTCCATGTCCAGTCATCAGGCCGTAGTGAAGTGGCTGGCGCAAACGTACTGGTCGCTATTTTTAGCGAGCAGGAGTCGCAGGCAGCTTATCTGCTGCGCAAACATGAAGTCAGCCGCCTTGATGTGGTGAACTTTATTTCTCATGGCACGCGTAAAGATGAGCCAGGCCCGTCATCCAGCGCAGAAAATCCGGTTAACGAAGAGCAAGCAGGCGGGGAGGAACGTATGGAAAACTTCACCACCAACCTTAACCAGCTTGCCCGTGTCGGGGGGATCGATCCCCTGATCGGCCGCGATAAAGAGCTGGAGCGTGCCATCCAGGTACTGTGCCGTCGCCGGAAAAATAACCCGCTGCTGGTGGGTGAGTCCGGTGTAGGTAAAACCGCGATTGCCGAAGGTCTGGCATGGCGTATCGTGCAGGGTGATGTGCCGGAAGTCATGAAAGAGTGCACCATTTATTCTCTGGATATCGGTTCACTGCTGGCGGGCACCAAATACCGTGGCGATTTCGAGAAGCGTTTTAAAGCGTTGCTGAAGCAGCTTGAGCAGGACACCAGCAGCATTCTGTTTATCGATGAGATCCATACCATCATCGGTGCAGGTGCGGCTTCCGGTGGCCAGGTTGATGCGGCTAATCTGATCAAACCGCTGCTTTCAAGCGGCAAGATCCGGGTAATGGGCTCAACCACCTATCAGGAGTTCAGCAATATCTTTGAGAAGGATCGTGCGCTGGCGCGTCGCTTCCAGAAAATTGATATTACCGAACCGACGGTTGAAGAAACGGTGCAGATCCTTAACGGGCTGAAGCCGAAGTATGAAGCGCACCACGATGTTCGCTATACGGCGAAAGCCGTGCGTGCAGCCGTGGAGCTGGCGGTGAAGTACATCAACGATCGTCATCTGCCCGATAAGGCGATTGACGTGATTGATGAAGCCGGTGCGCGTGCACGTTTGATGCCGGCCAGCAAACGCAAGAAAACCGTTAACGTGGCGGATATCGAAAGCGTTGTGGCACGCATTGCGCGTATTCCGGAAAAAAGCGTTTCTGCCAGCGATCGCGATACGCTGAAAACGCTCGGCGACCGCCTGAAAATGCTGGTGTTCGGTCAGGATAACGCTATTGAAGCATTGACCGAGGCGATCAAGATGAGCCGCGCGGGTCTGGGCCAGGATCGCAAACCGGTCGGTTCATTCCTGTTTGCCGGGCCTACCGGGGTTGGTAAAACTGAAGTTACGGTACAGCTGGCGCGTGCGCTGGGTATTGAACTGTTGCGCTTTGATATGTCCGAGTATATGGAACGCCACACCGTCAGCCGCCTTATCGGTGCGCCTCCGGGCTACGTTGGCTTCGATCAGGGTGGATTGCTGACCGATGCGGTGATTAAGCATCCGCATGCTGTAGTGCTGCTGGATGAAATCGAGAAGGCCCACCCGGATGTCTTTAACCTGCTGTTGCAGGTGATGGACAACGGCATGTTGACCGATAACAACGGCCGTAAGGCGGACTTCCGTAACGTCGTGCTGGTGATGACGACCAACGCCGGAGTGCGGGAAACCGAACGTAAATCGATCGGCCTGATCCAGCAGGATAACAGCACCGATGCGATGGAAGAGATCAAAAAGATCTTTACGCCGGAGTTCCGTAACCGTCTCGATAACATTATCTGGTTCAAACACCTCGATCGCGTGGTGATCCATCAGGTTGTCGATAAGTTTATCGTTGAGCTGCAGGCCCAGCTGGACCCGAAAGGCGTATCGCTGGAAGTCAGCGATGATGCAAGGGAATGGCTGGCGGATAAAGGCTATGACAAAGCGATGGGTGCCCGTCCGATGGCCCGTGCCGTTCAGGAGAACCTGAAAAAACCGCTGGCGAACGAGTTGCTGTTCGGCTCGCTGGTTGACGGTGGTTCGGTATCCGTTGGACTGGACAAAGAGAAGAATCAGCTGACCTATCACTTCCTCAGCGCTGAGAAGCGTAAAGCGGAAGGGACCGTACACTAACGGTTCAGTTCAGTTCAGCAGATAAAATAAAGGCCGGATAATTATCCGGCCTTTTTAATGGTTGCTGCCAGGCAAAATTCTGCGGGCAGAAACGGAATGGGGCTAATCAGCGACTACGGAAGACAATGCGGCCTTTGCTCAGGTCGTACGGGGTCAGCTCTACAGTGACTTTGTCACCCGTCAGGATGCGGATATAGTTTTTGCGCATTTTACCGGAGATATGAGCGGTAACCACGTGACCGTTTTCCAATTCAACGCGGAACATGGTGTTAGGTAACGTATCAAGTACGGTACCCTGCATTTCAATATTGTCTTCTTTGGCCATCGAATCCTCTAGGTGGACTACCTTAGTTTTGAACCGGCAAGATAATGCCGAATTTCACGTATTAAGTAAAGAATTGCAGATGATTTGATCACCCACATCAACTCCTCTCATGCCATTTAAGCACGGAAAAGTTACGAATAAGTCGTATTGAATAGCGTCTGCGTGGGGGAACAGCGGGCTAAGAATCTGTTTAAATCTGCTTTATCGCACGATGAGAAACAGTTCTGACAGGTGCGTTGAGATTCCCAGCCTGGGATTCCGCATCACCATCTTGTACCGGTGAAAAGCGGACGACATACCAAACGCCGGGGATTATATCACTTTTATTCGTCGGGTGCTGGAAAACATCAGCGTCAGGGTCTAAAAAAGCCGCTTTGGCCGCCAGCAGTCGGGTAAAAGTGCCTGCCTGGCGTAATTTTCTACGTGTTGCAAATAGCTGGCGCGGGATATTTCCTTGGCACCCAGCGAGGCGGTATGAGGATTAAGTATCTGGCAGTCAATTAATTGCCCACCCTGCTGCTGAAACCAGCGGCTGAATATCAGCAGAGCTGTTTTAGACGCATTCTCGCTGCGGCTGAACATCGATTCTCCGCAAAAAATCTGCCCCAGCGCCAGGCCGTACATACCGCCGACCAGCTCGTCCCCGAACCAGACTTCAACCGAGTGTGCATAGCCCTGAGAATGTAATAATTGCCAGGCCTGCCTGACCTCCGGGGTAATCCAGGTGCCTTCATCACGTTCGGCTGCACAGCCTGCTACAACGTCGGAAAATCGCTGATTAAGCGTAACGGTGTAGGGGGATTTATGATGAAAACGCTTCATACTGCGGCTGAGGTGAAATTCCTCCGGCAGCAGTACAGCACGGGGGTCAGGTGACCACCAAAGAATCGGATCGCCCGGGGAAAACCAGGGGAAAATACCGTGATGGTAGGCATTAAGCAGGCGGGCGGAGCTGAGATCGCCTCCCATTGCCAACAGTCCGTTAGGTTCCCGCAGCGCCATTTCTGGCGGCGGGAAGTTTAACGAATCGCGTGATAGCTGGATCAAACGCATCGTGATATCCGCAGGTTTTCTGAGCTAAAGACTATAGCGCAAAGCGTTGTAAAAATGTCCAGTAGCGGCCACGATCCGCCACTAATTTCTGATGATCGCCCTGTTCGATGATCCTGCCGCTATCCATCACGCAGATCCGATCAAAGTTTGCCAGGCCACGCAGTCGGTGCGTTACCATGATCAGGGTTTTACCCTTCGACACTTTACGTAGCAGTGACAGTATTTGCTGCTCGGTCTCGGCATCTAGCCCCTCGGTCGGTTCATCCAGGAGCAGCAGGTCACCGTTGTGCAGCAGCGCCCGGGCAAGACCAAGACGCCGCAGCTCACCGCCTGACAGCTGGCGACCGCCTTCACCCAGCCATGCATTTAGCCCCTGTTCATTATCCAGGAGCTTATCCAGCCCGACCTGATGCAGAGCGGTGCTGAGTTCTTCATCGCTGGCATTCGGTGCAGCAAGCAGCAGGTTGTCGCGCAGCGTGCTGGTAAACAGGTGAACGCGCTGAGTCACCACGCTGGTGCGGCTCCGCAAGTCGGCCTCACTCCAGCTAGTGAGTGGGATACCATTCAGCACGATCTCACCCTGTTGCGGGTCCCATGCGCGGGTTAACAGCTGCAGCAGCGTGGATTTTCCGCAGCCGGTTCGTCCCAGCAGTGCGATGTGCTCACCGGATGCAATATCCAGAGAAACGCTGTCCAGCGCCAGCGGATCGCTACTGGCATAGCGGAAACTGACGTCACGTAGCGTTACCGCTGCGCCGCCTGCGTTCTGCGGTGACGTTGCCGCAAAGGTTACCGCCGGTTCTTGCTCGATGATTTGCGTTACCCGCTGCGCTGAGGCAATAACATGCCCCAGATGCTGGAAAGCGGTGCCCACCGGCCCCAGTGCTTCAAAAGCGGCCAGTGCACAGAATACAAACAGTGCAATATACGCGCCGGGATGAGGATCGCCGCCAATGCCTGCGGCACTCAGCCACAGCATCAGGGTGACGGCAATGCCTCCCATCAGCATCACCAGCGCCTGCGACAGCCCGGTCAGGCTGGCCTGGCGAAGCTGCACATTCAGCCACTGTTGTTCCGTACCGTCCAGCGCGTTGCGGAACTGAGCGGCGGCACCATACAGTCTCAGCTCGGCCTGCCCCTGTAACCATCGTGTGAGGCCGCTGCGATACTGCCCGCGTAAACGGGTGAGGTCTTGCCCAACGGGCAATCCGGCACGATAAAATACCGGGGGAAGCAGCAGCAGGGTTAACAGCATCAGTGCGGCGAGGGTCAGCGCCAGGCCGACGTCGAGCCAGCTCAGACCAACTGTTACCACGGCAACCACCACCAGCGCGCCGACCAGCGGCGAAATGACCCGCAGGTAAAGGTGGTCCAGAGTATCGACATCGGCGACCAGACGGTTAAGCAACTCACCCTGACGGAAGCGGGCAATACCGGCAGGGGAGAGCGGCAGCAGTTTGCTGAAGGTAAACACCCGAAGATGTTGCAGTACGCGGAAGGTGCCGTCGTGGCTGACCAGGCGCTCTACGTAACGCGCAACGGTACGGCTGATGGCTGCACCCCGCACGCCCGCCGCTGGCAGCATGTAGTTAAAGCTGTAGATACCCGCCACGCCTGCCAGCGAGGTGGCCGCAAGGAACCAGCCCGACAACGTCAGTAAGCCAATGCTGGCTAACAGCGTGACTGCGGCCAGCAGCATGCCAAACAACAGCCGCCAGATGTGGCGACGATAAAGCTTCAGAAAGGGCAGCAGAGTTTTCATTCCAACGAGCCTCCTCGCTGTGCCAGTAGTTCAGCAAACGGTCCCGGGGTATCAGCCAGCGTTGCCCAGTCTCCCTGTTGCACAAGAGTACCGTTGCGCATCAGCCAGATTTCGTCCCACTGCGCCAGACGGTCCAGCTGGTGGGTGATCAGCAGGGTGCTCTGATCGTGTGAAGCCTGCAGCAGCGCATGATTTACGTGCTGCTCACTTTGTGCATCCAGGCTGGCATCGGGTTCATCCAGCAGCATCAGGCGGCAGGGTTTCATCAGCGCACGCGCAACGGCAACGCGCTGCGCCTGCCCTACAGACAGGCGCGCGGCCTGATCGCCCGTCTCACTGTCCAGACCCGCAGGCAGCCGGGGGAGAAATTCATTCACGCCGGCCAGCTCCAGAACCTGCTGCAGGCGCGTTTCGTCGTGGTTGCCGCTCAGCTGAATATTTTCACGCAGCGTGTTCGCCGGGAGATGAGGGTTTTGCCCGACCCAGGCCAGCTGCGCCTGCCAGTGGTCCTGATCGATATCGCGTAGCTCCGTATCGTTCACCAACAGCGAACCCGTATACGGCAGATAACCGAGCAGGGCATTCATCAGCGAGGTTTTACCGGCACCGCTTTGCCCCACGACTGCAATTCGCTGTCCCGGTTGCAATTCGAAGTTCAGCGGGCCGGCCAGCACCGTGCCATCGGTGGTGGTCACGGTCATATCGCGCGCAATCAGGCTGAAGCCGGCGCTGAGGTCTGGTTTCAGTTCCCCGCGCTTAATAGCAGCATCCTCGCTCTCTTCCAGGAAGGTTTGCAGTGCATCGGCACCGCCGACAGCCTGGGCTTTGGCATGATAGAAAGCGCCCAGATCGCGCAGCGGCTGGTAAAATTCCGGAGCCAGAATCAGCACCAGGAAGCCTGCAAACAGCGTGACCGGGCCGCTGTAGTGGCCGAAGTCGAACACGCCGAGGTAGGAGAAACCGAAATAGACGGCGATCAGCGCGATAGAAATAGAAGCAAAGAATTCCAGCACTGCTGAGGAAAGAAAGGCCATGCGCAATACTTCCATCGTGCGCTGGCGGAACTGCTCGGAGGCATCTCGAATTGTTTCGGTTTCAGCTTTGGCGCGATTAAACAAACGCAGCGTTTCCAGCCCGCGCAGGCGATCGAGAAACTGACCGCTCAGGCGACCCAGCGCGAGGAAATTACGGCGGTTTGCATCCGCCGCGCCCATCCCGACCATCGCCATAAACAACGGAATGAGAGGAGCCGTGGCCAGCAGGATAAGCGATGCTGCCCAGTTAACCGGGAACAGCAGGATCAGCACCATGCAGGGGATCACGCCGGCCAGCATCATCTGTGGCAGATAGCGTGCGTAGTAATCCTGCATCTCTTCAATCTGTTCCAGCAACAGGGTGGCCCAGCTTCCGGCTGGTTTGCCCTGAATCCACGCCGGACCCAGCTCGGTCAGTCGGTCCAGTACGCGCTTGCGCAGTGCCAGACGGATCGCCTGTCCGGCTTTAAAACCCGCCTTTTCCCGCAGCCATGCCAGCAGGGCGCGTGCAGCGAAACAGGCCAGTAACAGGATAAAATCAACCCGCTGCGTTTCGCGAGGGAGGTGATCGATGATCAGCGCCTGCAGCAGCGAGGCAAGGAACCACGCCTGAGCCAGGATAAGCAGCGCGCTCAGCGTACCGAGCAGGGATGAGAGCCGCAGCCAGCGATGGCCGTGAACGCTCTGACTTTTCAGCCAGCGGGTGAGTTGTTGTTGTCGAGTTTTATTCATGTTTTGCCGAGTTGCCCTGACGTAAACGGTAGTGAGGCGGAAGCCCCCAGGAAGATCGGTGTCAAGCGCGGCAATGTTACAATGCGGAGGGTAAAAAGGCGACAATTGCTCGTCGCCTTAAGCAAGATAAGCTCAGAGTTTTAACAACTTACTGATTATTTTTAACCAAACCGTCCAGGTAACGCTCGGCATCAAGCGCAGCCATACAGCCGGTGCCCGCAGAAGTAATCGCCTGACGATAAATATGGTCCATCACGTCACCGGCAGCGAATACGCCGGGAATGCTGGTTTGCGTGGCGTTACCGTGGATACCGGACCGGACTTTGATATAGCCGTTTTCCAGCTCAAGCTGACCGTTGAAAATGCCGGTGTTCGGGCTGTGACCGATAGCAACAAACAGGCCAGCCACTTCCAGAGTTTCGGTTTGCGTTTCATCATGAGTTGAACGCAGGCGCAGTGAGCTGACGCCCATCTGATCGCCAAGCACTTCATCCAGCGTGCGGTCGGTGTGCAGCACAATGTTGCCGTTCTTCACTTTTTCCATCAGCCGGTCAATCAGGATCTTTTCCGCACGGAAGCTGTCACGACGGTGGATCAGATGTACCTCAGCGGCGATGTTTGCCAGGTAAAGCGCTTCTTCAACGGCTGTATTACCGCCACCGATAACGGCGACTTTCTGATTGCGATAGAAAAAGCCGTCGCAGGTTGCGCAGGCAGAAACGCCACGGCCCTTAAACTCATCTTCAGAAGGCAGGCCCAGATAACGCGCGGAGGCACCGGTAGCGATAATCAATGCGTCAGCGGTGTATTCGCCTTCATCACCGGTAAGACGGAACGGGCGATTCTGCAGATCTACGCTGTGGATATGGTCGAAAATGATCTCGGTGTTAAATTTCACCGCATGTTCGTGCATGCGTTCCATCAGCAGCGGGCCGGTCAGCTCGTTAGCATCTCCCGGCCAGTTTTCAACGTCGGTCGTGGTAGTGAGCTGACCGCCTTTTTCCAGACCGGTAATCAGCACCGGATTCAGGTTGGCCCTGGCCGCATAAACGGCGGCAGTGTAACCAGCCGGACCCGAACCAAGAATCAGTAACTTACTGTGTTTAGCCGTACCCATGAGATCCTCATTAATTAACTGACGAGCATGATTGCGGATTGTAGGGAATTTAGCGGGGCAAAAAAAGCATTCTGCGATTTTGTTAACGATTAATGAAAAAGGCTAAACCAATCATCCTTATCTGAAGCGGGAAATCTGGGTGAAAATTCAGCAGTTGTTATCTTGTCATGGCGTAAAGGGAAAAAAATTGTCATTGAAAAACAGAGAGCCAGCCTCTTATCTGGAATGTTGTACTGGTTTTGATTGTTTTACTTTGACAATCGGCTGCTGTTTTGCGAAAACATTATTGGAAGCGGAGAATATTTAAGAGAGCGCAGCGGCGTTTTTGCCTGTTTTGCGTTCATCGTCAAATAAACTCAGTCTGTCATTTGGAATGACGCATGGTGTGGACAGACAACATGCGTCATGCAGATGAGGCGTGCAATATCGCAGCAGGCTCTATGTCTTCACTTAGAACGACTCTGTAAACGACTCAGCGTGCAGGGTAGGCAGGTAAAGGGAAGGATTTAAGAGAGACAATAATAATGGTAGACAATAAAAAACGACCGGGTAAAGACCTTGACAGAATCGACCGCAACATCCTGAATGAATTACAGAAGGATGGGCGTATTTCTAACGTTGAACTATCCAAACGCGTGGGACTATCCCCAACGCCGTGTCTGGAGCGTGTCCGTCGCCTGGAACGCCAGGGCTTCATTCTTGGCTATACCGCGCAGCTGAATCCACACTATCTCGACGCTTCTCTGCTGGTTTTCGTTGAGATTACTCTGAATCGTGGCGCGCCAGACGTGTTTGAACAATTTAACGCCGCCGTGCAAAAACTTGAGGAAACTCAAGAGTGTCACCTCGTTTCCGGTGATTTCGACTATCTGTTGAAAACGCGCGTACCTGACATGTCCGCCTACCGTAAATTACTCGGCGAAACGCTGCTGCGCCTGCCGGGAGTGAACGATACGCGTACCTATGTGGTCATGGAAGAAGTGAAACAAAGTAACCGTTTAGTGATTAAGACCCGGTAACACAGGACAGGTGCAAAACCTGGTAGGTTTCGATACACTCCTGTGAATTCATACAGGTTCAGCGTCGGGTTAACCCCGACGCTGTTGCCTTCATAGTTTACAGGCACCTGGAGAGTACTCTTGAGCCAGGAATATACAGAAGATAAAGAAGTTTCGTTACAACCGCTAAGCAGTGGACGCCGTCTACTGGAAGCGTTATTGATTATTGTTGCTCTTTTCGCCATTTATCTGATGGTCGCACTGGTGAGCTTCAATGCCTCCGATCCGAGCTGGTCGCAAACCGCCTGGCACGAGCCTATCCATAACCTCGGTGGTGGAGTGGGTGCGTGGCTTGCCGATACGCTGTTTTTCATCTTTGGCGTGATGGCGTATGCAATTCCTCCCGTTATTTTAGGCCTGTGCTGGATCACCTTCCGTCAGCGTAGCTCCCAGGAATACATCGACTATTTTGCCGTTGCTTTACGGCTTATCGGCGTACTTGCGCTGGTGGTGACCTCCTGTGGCCTGGCTGCGTTAAATGCTGATGATATGGGTTACTTCGCCTCCGGTGGCGTGATTGGCAGTCTGTTAAGCAATGCCATGGCTCCGTGGGTGAACGGCCCTGCCGGGACTTTAATCCTGCTTTGCGTTTGGGCGGCAGGCCTGACGCTATATACCGGCTGGTCCTGGTTGACCATCGCTGAGAAAATTGGCGCGGTGGTGATGGGCGTGTTGACGTTTGCCAGTAATCGCTCCCGTGCGGATGAAAAGTGGCAGGAAGACGATGATGACGAGGAAGAGGATGCACCGGTCATCTCTTCACGTGCGACGCGTAAAGACGAAAGTGATGACGTTCTGCTGACAAAACACGCTTTGACGGATGTTGAAGACGACGAACACGATCCGCTGTTGGCTAAACCGCTGAAGGCCGCATCCGACGAATCCGCAGCTCCTGTGGTTTCGGTGGCGGAAGTAGCTTCCGCAGGTCAGGCTGCGGCAGTCAGCGCTGCTGCATCGACGAACGCCTTTGCTGCAGAAGCGACGAATACCGATGCTTTGCGGCAAACCCCTTCGGCGCATCATGAACCTGTTGTCGCGCAGCCGCAGGCATCTGCTCTGTCGCAGCCGACTACGCCGTCAGCACAGCCCGTTACACAACAGGCTGCTCCGCCGGTCTATCGCTTCGAAGTTCCACAGGAAGTGCAGACCCCGCCGCCGGTTGCTCCGTCTTATCAGGATGAGGATGACGGCCCACAAATGGGGAACTGGCGTGAAGCTTCTTCCTCACCATTTGAATTCTCACCGCAGTCGACCTCACATGCTGCTGCGACGATAGCGACAGCGGCAGGTGCCGGCGCTGCCGTTGTGCAGGCCTCTGATAACGCGATGCCGTTTATGCCTGGCTTCAGCGCGACCAGCGATGATGACGATAATCCGCAGGTGAAGCAGGGGATTGGTCCTGAACTGCCACGACCGAAACCGGTTAAGCTCCCGACGCGGCGCGAACTGGCTTCCTATGGTATTAAGCTGCCTTCGCAGCGGATGGCCGAAGAAAAAGCCAAAGAAGAAGAACTGCGTCAGCAGCAGGAACAGCAGCAGGCCGCAGCCCGTCATGCCGTGCCAGAACTGAGTGATGAGCAGGATACTGAAGCCGAAGAGGCAAGCCTGCGCGCAGCATTCCTTGCTCAGCAGCAACAGCGCTATGGTGAAGCTCTTTCTCCTGAGGAAGAGGATCTGGTGCAGCAGGCCGCGCTGGCCAGCCAGTTTGCTGCGCAGCAGCAACAGCGTTACGCGGCTGAGAGCGCACCGACGGCGCCAGCTGTATCGTCCGCACAGTCTGCATCAGAACCTGTAGCGCCAACGTTCACTCTGGATACCTCTTCTGCATTCGACTTCTCACCAATGGACGATCTGGTGGATGACGGTCCTGTTGAGCCTCTGTTTATGCCATCGGCAGTCACAGAACCAGAGCACGTTGCACCTCAGTGGCAACAGCCACCGGTAAGTACATATCAACAACTGCAGCCTTCAGTCAGCGCTCAGCAGCCCCAGGCTTTGGTTACTGCGCCACAGCAACAGTGGCGTGAAGAGCCTGCGTCCCAGTGGCAGAAAGCGGAGCCTGAATCACAGCGGCAGCCGGAGCCAGATAGCTGGCAGCCCGCACGGGAGCAAGCGGCCGATCCTGCACCTGCTTCAGCCTGGCGACCGGTGCCCGCCGCGCAGGCCGTTCAGCCGTCGGCGAGCGTTGAGCCTGTCGCAGCCGAACCGGATATGGATAGCCTGATCCATCCGTTCCTGGTTCGTCACGAGCAGCCGACGTATAAGCCGACGACGCCACTGCCTAGCCTCGATCTGTTGACCTCTCCGCCAACGGAAACCGAGCCAGTCGATCACTTTGCGCTTGAGCAGACCTCGCGTTTGATCGAAGCACGACTGGCCGATTATCGTGTTAAAGCTGAAGTCGTGGGTAACTCGCCAGGGCCGGTAATCACGCGCTTTGAGCTGGATCTGGCACCTGGCGTGAAAGCGGCGCGAATTTCTAACCTTTCCCGCGATCTGGCCCGTTCCCTTTCTGCCGTCGCCGTGCGCGTGGTGGAAGTGATCCCGGGGCGGCCTTACGTTGGCCTGGAGTTGCCTAACCAGAAACGCCAGACGGTTTATCTGCGAGAAGTGCTGAACTGCCCGGCGTTCCTGGATAACCCGTCGCCGCTGTCTATCGTTCTCGGTAAGGATATTTCCGGCGAGCCGGTGGTGGCCGATCTGGGTAAAATGCCTCACCTGCTGGTTGCCGGTACGACCGGTTCCGGTAAGTCTGTGGGCGTTAACGCGATGATCCTCAGCATCCTGTATAAAGCGACGCCGAAAGAAGTGCGCTTTATCATGATCGACCCGAAAATGCTTGAGCTGTCGGTCTACGAAGGTATCCCGCATCTGCTAACCGATGTGGTTACGGATATGAAAGATGCGGCAAATGCCCTGCGCTGGTGTGTGGTTGAGATGGAACGTCGTTACAAGCTGATGTCGGCGCTGGGCGTGCGTAACATTGCTGGCTACAACGAAAAAGTCGATTTGGCAGAAGAGATGGGGCGTCCTATTCCCGATCCGTTCTGGAAGCCAACCGACAGTATGGACACGACGCCACCGGTGCTGGAGAAAGAGCCTTACATCGTGGTGATGGTCGATGAATTTGCCGACCTGATTATGACCGTAGGTAAAAAGGTGGAGGAGTTGATTGCTCGCCTGGCGCAGAAAGCCCGTGCCGCCGGTATTCACCTGGTGCTGGCGACTCAGCGTCCCTCGGTGGATGTGATCACTGGTCTGATCAAGGCGAATATTCCAACCCGTATCGCCTTTACCGTATCGAGTAAAATTGACTCGCGCACGATCCTCGATCAGGGCGGCGCAGAGTCGTTGCTGGGTATGGGTGATATGCTTTATCTGGCCCCGAACTCATCAATCCCTGTCCGCGTACACGGTGCCTTTGTTCGCGATCAGGAAGTTCACGCGGTGGTGAAAGACTGGAAAGCGCGCGAGCGGCCAAAATATAAAGAAGGTATTCTCAGCGGCGGCGATGATGGTGAATCCGCAGGCGGCGGCATGGAAGGGGATGAAGAACTCGACCAGCTGTTTGACCAGGCCGTTGCCTTCGTGGTGGATAAACGCCGGGCCTCAATTTCCGGGGTGCAGCGTCAGTTCCGTATCGGCTATAACCGCGCCGCGCGCATCATCGAACAGATGGAAGCGCAGGGCATTGTGTCATCGCCAGGTCACAACGGGAATCGTGAAGTACTGGCACCGCCACCGCATGAAATGTGATGGTTGTTTAGTTAATCAATGCTTTATTTTAAGCGTGATATCAAAGCGTTATTAAGGATGCCGTAATGAAAAAAGTTGTAATCTCATGCTGTCTGCTGGCGGCCTTTACTTCGGCCAGCGTGCTGGCAGATGCCTCCAGCGAGCTGAAGCAGCGCCTGGATAAGGTAAAAAGCTTCCACGCCACGTTCAGTCAGAAAGTGACTGACGGCAGCGGCGCATCCGTTCAGGACGGCGAGGGGGAAATGTGGGTGCAGCGGCCAAATCTGTTTAACTGGCATATGACGGCCCCCGATGAGAGCACCCTGATTTCCGATGGTAAAACGCTGTGGTTCTACAATCCTTTTGTTGAACAGGTTAGTGCCAGCTGGCTGAAAGACGCTACCGGCAACACGCCGTTTATGCTGATCGCCCGCAATCAGGCCAGCGACTGGAAGCAGTATAATATCGCGCAGAAAGGAGACAACTTCTCACTGACGCCGAAATCTATTGACGGCAATCTGAAGCAGTTTGATATCAACGTATCAACCAACGGTACGATCAACCAGTTCAGCGCAGTAGAACAGGACGGCCAGCGCAGTAGCTATGCGCTGAAAAGCCAGCAGAACGGGGCTATCTCCGCTGATAAGTTCACGTTCACGCCACCAAAAGGCGTAACCCTGGACGATCAGCGTCAGTGAGGTTCGCGTGAGTAACCTGTCTCTTGATTTTTCCCGTAACGAATTTCAGCCTCTGGCCGCGCGCATGCGGCCACGCAATCTGAATGAATATATTGGTCAACAGCATTTGCTGGCGGTGGGTAAACCACTTCCGCGTGCCATTGAGGCCGGTCATCTTCATTCGATGATTTTATGGGGACCGCCGGGGACAGGAAAAACCACGCTGGCTGAGATTATCGGCCACTACGGCCAGGCGGACGTTGAACGTATTTCCGCCGTGACATCCGGCGTGAAAGAGATACGTGAAGCTATCGAACGCGCCAGACAGAGCCGCAATGCGGGTCGCCGTACCATCCTGTTTGTCGATGAGGTGCATCGCTTCAATAAAAGCCAGCAGGATGCCTTCCTGCCGCATATTGAGGACGGCACCATTACTTTTATCGGTGCGACAACTGAGAACCCCTCGTTTGAACTCAATTCCGCGCTGCTTTCGCGTGCCCGCGTCTATCTGCTTAAATCGTTAACCAGCGATGATATCGCCGCTGTGCTCGATCAGGCGATGCATGATGCTGAACGTGGCTTCGGCAAAGACAACGTCATTTTGCCGGATAATACCCGCAGTATGATTGCCGAGCTGGTTAACGGCGATGCGCGTCGTGCGTTGAACACGCTGGAAATGATGGCGGATATGGCCGAGGTTAACGCAGAAGGCAAGCGTGAACTGACGCCGCAGCTGCTTAACGAAGTTTCAGGGGAACGCAGCGCCCGCTTCGATAACAAGGGCGACCGTTTTTACGATCTGATCTCTGCACTGCATAAGTCCGTGCGCGGTTCCGCACCGGATGCGGCGCTGTACTGGTATGCAAGAATTATCACCGCGGGTGGCGATCCGCTGTATGTTGCTCGCCGGCTGCTGGCAATTGCTTCTGAGGACGTCGGCAATGCTGACCCGCGCGGAATGCAGGTGGCTATTGCCGCCTGGGACTGCTTTACCCGGGTTGGCCCGGCTGAGGGTGAACGTGCGATTGCCCAGGCGATTGTCTATCTGGCCTGCGCACCTAAAAGCAATGCCGTTTACACCGCGTTCAAAGCGGCCATGCGCGATGCGCGCGAGAATCCGGATTACGACGTGCCTGAACATTTGCGCAATGCACCAACGAAGCTGATGAAGGAAATGGGGCTGGGAGCAGAGTATCGCTACGCCCATGATGAACCGAACGCCTACGCGGCCGGTGAGGACTATTTCCCCCCGCAGATGGCGCAGACGCGCTACTATCAGCCAACATCTCGCGGGCTGGAGGGCAAAATCGGTGAAAAGCTCACCTGGCTTGCCGCTCAGGATCAAAATAGCCCGACAAAACGCTACCGCTGACCGGGGCGTTGCGGTAAGGTTACCTGCGAATTCAACGCATTCACTATGGTGAATGCGCCTTTTCTTTAATTCCATCACAACAAGCACAGGACAAGCATGCTCGATCCCAATCTGCTGCGTAATGAGCCAGACGCAGTCGCTGAAAAACTGGCACGCCGGGGTTATAAACTGGACGTTGACACGCTGCGCGCTCACGAAGAGCGTCGCAAAGTGTTGCAGGTAGAAACTGAAAATCTGCAGGCAGAGCGTAACTCGCGATCCAAATCCATCGGGCAGGCCAAAGCACGTGGGGAAGACATCGAACCGTTGCGTCAGGAAGTGAATGACCTGGGCGAACGCCTGGATGCAGCTAAAGCAGAGCTGGACGCACTGCAAAACGATATTCGTGACTTCTCACTGGCTATTCCTAATCTGCCTGATGATGTGGTTCCGCTGGGTAAAGACGACACTGAAAACCTGGAAATCAGCCGCTGGGGTGAACCGCGTAAGTTTGATTTTGCGGTGCGCGACCACGTAGAGCTGGGTGAAATGGCCGCAGGCCTGGATTTTGCCGCGGCGGTTAAGCTGACCGGTTCACGTTTTATCGTGATGAAAGGGCAAATTGCGCTGATGCATCGTGCGCTGAGCCAGTTTATGCTCGATCTGCATACCGAACAGCACGGCTATCAGGAAACCTACGTTCCTTATCTGGTGAACCACGCCAGCCTGTACGGTACGGGCCAGCTGCCTAAGTTTGGTGAAGATCTGTTCCATACCCGTCCGCTGGAAGAAGAAGCGTCCAGCAGCAATTATGCGCTGATCCCAACTTCAGAAGTCCCGCTGACCAACCTGGTTCGCGATGAGATTCTGGAAGAAGAGTCGCTGCCGCTGAAAATGACCGCGCATACGCCATGCTTCCGCTCCGAAGCCGGAGCCTATGGGCGTGATACCCGTGGCCTGATTCGTATGCACCAGTTCGATAAAGTCGAAATGGTACATATTACTCGTCCTGAAGATTCCATGGATGCGCTGGAAGAACTGGTCGGCCACGCGGAGAAAGTGCTGCAGTTGCTTAATCTGCCGTACCGTAAGGTGCTGCTGTGTACCGGTGATATGGGCTTTGGTTCAACCAAGACTTACGATCTGGAAGTCTGGCTGCCGGCGCAGGATACGTACCGTGAAATCTCTTCCTGTTCTAACATGGGTGATTTCCAGGCGCGTCGTATGCAGGCACGCTGCCGTACCAAAACTGAGAAAAAACCACGTCTGGTCCACACTCTGAACGGTTCTGGTCTGGCAGTGGGGCGTACTCTGGTTGCGGTGCTGGAAAACTACCAGCAGGCCGACGGTCGTATTGAAGTGCCGGAAGTGCTGCGTCCATATATGAAAGGCCTTAAATACATCGGCTAATAGCGATCGATATTCATGCTGAAAAGGCCGCCTGTGACATTACGTCTCAGGCGGTTTTTTTTCATTGTTATCAAGCAAAATTTGTTATGGATATTTTCGTTCTCTGCTGCTTAATTTGATGCAAATTCAATGAGATATTTTTAGCTGCTGTGCCGGTTTTAATTCTGCTAACTCCTTGTAGATAAAAAAATTAAATCATTTAGCAGCAAATCGTGCTGCGACTATTTTTTGGTGCTTTTACAAACCTTCCCGCAGTGGCATGATGCGCACAAAATCCTTCCTTATTCTGGTTTCTCACTACTATGTCCATCTGGTCGCGTCCTGTAATAGTGCTGCTTTGCGGTTTGCTGTTGCTGACGATTTCTATTGCCGCGCTGAATACTCTGGTTCCGCTGTGGCTGACACACGACGCGTTACCGACCTGGCAGATTGGTGTTGTCAGTTCCTCCTACTATTGCGGTAACCTGTTGGGCACGCTGATTGCAGGCTGGCTGATTAAGCGCCTGGGTTTTAACCGCAGCTATTATCTGGCTTCGCTGGTCTTTGCCCTTGCTACCGTTGCGCTGGGTCTGCAAAGCGGTTTCTGGATGTGGACCTTCTGGCGGTTTGTGGCTGGCGTTGGCTGTGCGCTGATTTGGGTGATTGTGGAGAGTGCGCTGCTGTGTAACGGCACTTTACGCAATCGTGGCCGACTGCTGGCGGCCTACATGATCGTTTATTATGTTGCGACCGTTGCCGGACAGCTGATGGTCAGCCGCGTATCCACCGAGCTGATGCAGGTACTGCCATGGGTAAGCGGTCTGATTCTGGCGGCCATTCTGCCGCTGGTATTTACCCGAATTACGGCTTCTGCCTCAGAAGAGGGTGAGGAAGGTGCTTCTGGCCGTCTGTGGCCGATGCTGCGCCGTCGCAATGCTCGCTTAGGTATCAACGGCTGTATTATTTCCGGTATTGTGCTGGGCTCATTGTATGGTCTGATGCCGCTGTATCTATCGCATCAGGGAATGACCGATTCCAGCGTAGGCTACTGGATGGCACTGCTGGTCAGCGCCGGTATTATCGGACAGTGGCCGATCGGTCGCCTGGCGGATCGCTATGGGCGTCTGCTGGTGCTGAGAGTGCAGGTCTTTGGTGTGATCCTCGGTGCGTTGGCCATGTTGGGTAATGCGGCGATGGGCCCGGCGCTATTTGTTCTTGGCTGTGCGGGTTTTACCCTGTATCCGGTCGCGATGTCCTGGGCCTGCGAAAAGGTCGCTCATCATGAACTGGTCGCGATGAACCAGGCGCTACTGCTCAGCTATACCGTTGGCAGCCTTGCCGGTCCGACCATGACTTCAATGCTGATGCAGAATTATTCAGACCGTCTGCTGTTTGTGATGATTGCCGTGGTTGCGTTGATTTATCTCGCTATGCTGCTGCGCAAGGCAGACCACCATATCAATCCGGTGGCTCATGCCTGAGAAGAACGGGTGTAGTGAGCTGAGTCTTTAGCGACCGTTTTCATCGTTGGGTGTGCTCAGGCGTTATTGAAGATGTGTGTAGTGTTGAATGGTTTACGGTAAAAGGGCGATCCTGCGGATCGTCCTTTTATTTTGGCTCAGTACATCACGTAGTGACCGTAGCTTTCCAGGATATGTTTAATCCGCTCCATGGTTTCCGCTTTCGGCGGGTGAACACCGTCCAGCTTGTATTCCTCACCCATCGCAACCCATTTGTGCTTGCCTAATTCGTGATAGGGCAGCATTTCAATTTTCTCTACGTTGCCCATATCGCGGGTAAACTCACCGAGGCGGTGGGCAGAATCATCATCATCCGTATAGCCGGGCACCACCACATAACGTATCCAGGTGCGAATTTTCCGCTTAGCCAGATAGCGGGCAAAATCCAGCGTGCGGTGGTTTGAAACGCCAACCAGCACCTGATGGATATCATCATTAATCTGCTTCAAATCGAGCATCACCAGGTCTGTAACGTCCAGAAGTTCATCAATGACCGGGTCGTAGCGCCGCACGAAACCATTGGTGTCGAGGCAGGTATTAATCCCTTCTTCCTTACAGGCGCGGAACCAGTCGCGGACGAATTCAGCCTGCAGGATAGCCTCGCCGCCGGAAGCGGTAACGCCGCCGCCGGATGCATTCATAAAGTGACGATAGGACACTACGTCCTTCATCAGTTCCTCGACCGTAATTTCTTTACCGCCGTGAGTATCCCATGTATCCCGGTTATGGCAGTAGAGGCAGCGCATCAGGCAGCCCTGGAAGAAGGTGATAAAACGAATGCCGGGACCATCAACGGTTCCGCAAGATTCAAATGAGTGAATACGTCCGATTACTGACATTGCGATGAATTCTCCACGTTGACGCAGTCTTAAGCTGCGTTAAGTCTGTTTTGACAGTGCCCTGCAAGATGAATAACAGGCCACTGGCGAAACCGACTTCTCACGGCGGCCCCCCGAAGAGGGCCGCAGGGTTATTACATGGTCTGCGTGAAGGTACGGGTAATCACGTCCTGCTGCTGTTCTTTGGTCAGCGAGTTAAAGCGAACGGCATAACCAGAAACACGGATGGTCAACTGCGGATATTTTTCCGGATCTTCCATCGCTTCCAGCAGCATCTCACGGTTCATCACGTTGACGTTAAGGTGCTGACCACCTTCGATGCTGGCTTCGTGGTGGAAGTATCCATCCATCAGGCCCGCAAGGTTGGTTTTACGCACGTCATCGTTTTTACCCAGCGCGTTTGGCACGATAGAGAAGGTATAGGAAATACCATCCTTAGCGTAAGCAAACGGCAGTTTGGCAACGGAGGTCAGAGAAGCAACGGCACCTTTCTGGTCGCGACCGTGCATTGGGTTAGCACCTGGTCCGAATGGTGCACCGGCGCGGCGTCCGTCCGGGGTATTACCTGTTTTCTTACCATATACCACGTTTGAGGTAATGGTCAGTACGGACTGAGTCGGTACGGCGTTACGGTAGGTGTGCAGTTTCTGAATTTTCTTCATGAAACGCTCAACCAGGTCGCAGGCAATATCATCAACGCGGGAGTCATTGTTACCGAACTGCGGATATTCACCTTCAATTTTAAAGTCAACCGCCAGGCCATCTTCATCACGAATGGTGGACACTTTGGCATACTTAATTGCTGAAAGTGAGTCAGCGGCAACCGACAGACCTGCGATACCGCATGCCATGGTGCGATAAACGTCACGATCGTGCAGCGCCATCAGTGAGGCTTCATAGCTGTATTTGTCATGCATATAGTGGATGACATTCAGCGCGGTGACATACTGTTTTGCCAGCCAGTCCATAAAGTGATCCATACGCGCCATCACTTTTTCGTAATCCAGCACCTCATCCATCATTGGTGCTTCTTTCGGACCTACCTGCATTTTCAGTTTTTCATCCACGCCGCCGTTAATTGCGTACAGCATGGTTTTCGCCAGGTTGGCACGGGCGCCGAAGAACTGCATCTGTTTGCCAACGATCATTGGGCTAACGCAGCAGGCGATAGCGTAGTCATCGTTGTTAAAGTCAGGGCGCATCAGATCGTCATTCTCATACTGCAGAGAAGAGGTGTCGATAGAGACTTTCGCCGCGAATTTTTTAAAGTTCAGAGGCAGTTTTTCAGACCACAGAATGGTCATGTTAGGCTCAGGTGACGGGCCCATGGTGTAGAGCGTATTCAGGAAGCGGAAGGTGTTTTTGGTCACCAGGGTACGGCCATCAACACCCATACCGGCCAGTGATTCCGTTGCCCAGATTGGGTCACCGGAGAACAGCTCATCGTATTCAGGGGTACGCAGGAAGCGTACCATACGCAGTTTCATCACCAGATGGTCAATCAGCTCCTGCGCTTCTTCTTCGGTAATTTTGCCGGCTTTCAGATCGCGGCTGATGTAGATGTCGAGGAAGGTCGACACGCGACCGAAGGACATCGCTGCGCCGTTCTGCGATTTCACCGCAGCAAGGTAACCAAAATAGGTCCACTGCACGGCTTCCTGAGCGGTTGTTGCCGGGCCAGAGATATCAAAGCCGTGTTTTGCCGCCATTTCTTTAATCTGCTGCAGCGCACGATGCTGGTCAGCAATTTCTTCACGCAGACGGATGGTGGCTTCCAGATTGACGCCATTTTCCATATCGCTCTGCAAAGAGGAGAACTGGGCAAACTTGTCTTTCATCAGGAAATCGATGCCGTACAGCGCAACGCGACGGTAGTCACCGATGATACGGCCACGGCCATAGGCATCCGGCAGGCCGGTCAGCACGCCTGACTTACGGCAACGCAGAATATCCGGGGTGTAAACATCAAACACGCCCTGGTTGTGGGTTTTACGATACTCGGTAAAGATTTTTTTCAGTGATGGATCGAGTTCACGGCCGTAAACCTTACAAGAGCCTTCCACCATTTTTATGCCACCGAACGGGATCAGCGCACGTTTTAATGGGGCTTCGGTTTGCAGACCAACAATCTTTTCAAGGTCTTTTTCGATGTAGCCAGCATCATGGGAGGTAATGGTTGCCGCAAGGTCGGTATCAAAATCAACCGGCGCATGGGTTTTATTTTCCAGCTTGATGCCTTCCATGACCTTATCCCACAGGGTGGTGGTCGCCTGGGTGGCACCGGCAAGGAATGACTCATCGCCTTCATACGGAGTGTAGTTTTTCTGGATGAAGTCGCGAACGTTAACGCTGTTCTGCCATTCACCTTCTGCAAAACTGTCCCAGGCTTTAGCCATGTCTTTATTTAGCTCGGTCATGTGATACCTACCTTTATAACGTGAAGTTCGTTGTACGTTACCGTCAGACGGTGATCGGTCTGCGGCTGTATAAGATTCTGTTACAGAGACTCAGTGGTGATCGCCGTCGCGCAGATAGATCACCCAGTACGTTAACCCTACCAGCAGGCCGCCACCGATAATGTTGCCGAGGGTAACGGGGATCAGGTTGTCAGTAACAAAGTTGCTGACGGTAAGGTGTGAAAACTGTTGGGCTGTTGCCCCGGTTGCCTGCCAGAACTCCGGCGAAGCGAAATCTTTGATGACAATGGCCATGGGAATAAGAAACATATTGGCGATGCTGTGCTCGAAACCGCTGGCAACAAACATGGCAACTGGCAGAACCATAGCAAACATTTTATCCATCAGGCTGCGGCCGGAATAACTCATCCATACCGCCATACACACCATCAGGTTAGCCAAAATACCCAGACATACTGCTTCTATAAAGGTGTGGTGCATTTTATGGTCAGCGGTCTGAAGGACGTTCAACCCCCATGCGCCATCGGCTGTCATGTACTGTCCTGCGAACCAGATCAGGGCGACGAAGAAAACGGCACCGATAAAATTACCTACGTAAACGTTGATCCAGTTACGTGCCAGTTGGCCCCAGGTGATCCTGCCGCTGGCTTTGGCCACTACGATGAGAACGGTAGAGGTGAAAAGGTCGGCACCGCAAACAACAACTAACATCAAGCCCAGTGAAAAGCAGATACCTCCAACCAGTTTTGCCAGCCCCCAGGGTATGGTGCCGGTACCGGTGGTTGCCGTGATGTAAAAAGCGAAGGCGATAGAGATAAATACGCCCGCGTTAATTGCCAGAAAGAAGGTGGTGAACGGTTTTTTTGTCGCTTTGTAGACGCCAGCGTCTTCAGCAACTTTGGCCATTTCAGCAGGTAGTAATAGATCAAAGAGGTTGCCAGCTTTCACACTAACGTTCTCCAAAAATTAGTCAGCAAGGAAAGTCTAACAAACGAGTATAGAAGGGAAATTGACATGGATCATAGTGGCCTGGCAATTCAGCCATTCCGATCGTTAACAGAGGATTGATTTCGCTGTATGTTGATGATAAGTATGAAATAAAACTTTTTTAATATTTAAAAAAATAATTTAATTATTATTTTCAGACGCCATGGAAAGGTAAAAAAATGGCGGTGATTAATTCTAGTTTGTGAAAAATAAAAAGGTAACAGCTATTAACTGTTACCTTTTTTTAACTTATCGCCTGCGCTACATTTTCAGAAAGAAATTACCCGCATCTGACGTCATTAGGTAAGGTTGCTGAGTTATTTCCAGTAACGGCGTTTTGCCGCCTGTAATTTCTCATAAGCTGCCAGCAGCGACTGGTGTGCAGGGAATGCCAGCAGATCGCTATCTACATTTTGCAAACCGTAGAATGGCGCTTCACCGCTAATCGCTGCAGAAGCGTTATCGACGGCTTCCTGGCCGTACATGCGCACGAATGCTGTATGGTACTGCAGCGGATCGCGTTCATCTTCCTGGCTCAACAGCAGCAGGGTCTGCAGGCAACGGTAGTAGTTTGCACGCGCCGGGCTGAATACAGACTGGTTGAATTCCATCGTCCACTCGGTCCAGATCAGCGCCTGATCGAGGTCGCCACCAGCCATGGCCAGCATGGCCTTCAGTTCACCGATACGCAGGGTGTACCAGCCGTTATCTTTACCAGTTGCCAGACCCAGCAGCTCACGTACGCGGGTAAAGTCGTCGTGTCCGTCTTCATCCAGCTGTTCCAGCAGCGCCAGGTAGTCTTCTTTTTCCCAGCTGCTGTCAGGCAGATTGAGCAGGGTATCGCGCAGGTAGGCACCCATGCTGTTATTGGCCAGCAGCAGGTCTTCTGCCGGATAAATGTCCGACATGCCCGGAACGATGATTCGGCAGGCATAAACATCCAGATGCTGATAATCGGCAATATAAACTTCCTGGCCTTCCGCATCGAAGATTGCCATCAGAGTGGCGAACTCTTCTTCCGTTGTACCCTTGAAGCTCCAGTCAGCGAACGGATAGTCGGCATCGTCTTTAAACAGATCCCATGAGATCAGACCGCTGGAATCGATAAAGTGGGTTTCAAGGTTAGCGTGTTCGGCAACTTCTTCATCATCAAAGGTCGGTGGCGTAAAGACATCAAGGTCCTTCAGGCCGCGGCCCTGGAGCAGTTCGGTAACGGTACGTTCCAACGCTACACCAAAATCAGGATGCGCGCCGAATGAGGCGAAGCAGGTGCCATTTTCCGGGTTAAACAGCACCACGCAGATCACCGGGTATTTTCCGCCCAGAGAAGCGTCGTAAGAGAAGATAGGGAAACCTTCGGCTTCAAGACGATCGATGGCTTCAACCACGCCAGGATAGCGGTTCAGCACATCCTGTGGAATCGCCGGCAGGCTGATGGACTCAGCAATAATACGATTCTTAATATAGCGCTCAAAGACTTCAGACAGACCCTGTACGCGGGCTTCGTTAGCGGTGTTGCCCGCTGACATACCGTTGGATACATACAGGTTGCCGATGATATTCATCGGAATATAGACCGTCTGCTGGTCTGACTGGCGCGTAAACGGCAGACCAACAATACCGCGATCGGCATTACCGGACTGAAGGTCGATAAGATCGCTGGCGCTCAGCTCATTTTCCGGATCGTAAAACTTACGCAGGCGCGCGTCGAGAATACCTTCCGGCAGCTGGTCATCTTCAGGCAGCGGGAACCACTTTTCATTGGGATAATGAACGAAATCGCCGTTGGCAATCTGTTTACCCAGCCAGAAATCGGCAAAGAAATAGTTGGTAGAAAGGCGTTCAAAGTATTCACCCAGTGCGGAAGCCAGCGCTGCCTTCTTGCTGGCGCCTTTACCGTTGGTGAAGCACAGTGGGCAGTCGCGATCGCGAATATGCACTGACCAGACATTGGGAACCGGATTCAGCCAGGACGCTTCTTCAATATTGAAGCCCAGATCCTGTAGTTTTTGCTGAAAGCGCGCGATGGAATCTTCCAACGCGGCGTCTTTGCCTGGAATATAAGTTTGAGTCATTTTGCCCACTCGTTATTGATTGTGCGGAAAGCGCGCAATGATACGGGTTTTCCGCCGGAATCGCCATCCGGCAACCTAAAATTCATCTGCTGAAGAATGCCATATTCCGCCGAAACAGTAACAGAGACGTTTACAACGGTGGAAAACGCCTCACAAAATATCGTTTGCTGTTTCATTTCCCCTACAAGCTGTTGCGGCTGTGGCCTGAAAACTGGTCGGTTGACCGGATAAATCATTGCAGCATTGGGGAGGCAATGATAAAACCGATAAAGGAATCAAAACCGATTGATCTGAAAGTGGTGAGGGGAAATGAGTCAGGTTTTCAATTTTAGCTCTGGCCCGGCAATGCTGCCGGTAGAAGTGCTCCGTCGTGCTGAGCAGGAACTCTGCAACTGGCAGGGGTTAGGCACCTCCGTAATGGAGATCAGCCACCGCAGTAAGGAATTTATTCAGGTGGCGGAAGAGGCAGAAAAAGATTTTCGCGATCTGCTGAAAATCCCCTCCAACTACAAAGTTTTATTCTGCCATGGTGGCGCGCGTGCGCAGTTTGCAGCGGTTCCGATGAACCTGCTGGGTAGCCATACGACCGCAGACTATGTTGACGGTGGTTACTGGGCGGCTAGCGCTGTAAAAGAAGCGCAGAAGTACTGCACGCCGAATGTGATCGACGCGAAAACTACGGTTGATGGCCTGCGTGGCATCACCCCGATGAGCAGTTGGGCGCTGTCCGATGACGCCGCCTATGTTCACTACTGCCCGAATGAAACTATTGATGGTATTGCCATCAGTGAAACGCCTGATTTTGGCGACAAGCTGGTTGTAGCCGATCTCTCTTCAACCATTTTGTCTTCGCCGATTGATGTTAGCCGCTACGGCGTACTGTATGCCGGCGCTCAGAAAAACATCGGTCCGGCTGGGTTGACGCTGGTTGTTGTGCGTGAAGACCTGTTAGGCAAGGCCCGCAAAGAGCTGCCTTCTATTCTTGACTATAAGGTGCTGGCCGATAACGACTCGATGTTCAACACGCCACCGACCTTTGCCTGGTATCTTTCTGGCCTGGTATTCAAGTGGCTGAAAGAGCAGGGCGGTGTGGCTGAGATGGACAAGCGTAACCAGCTCAAAGCCGATCTGCTTTACGGCACTATTGATAACAGCAGTTTCTATCGTAATGATGTCGCTGTAGCAAACCGCTCGCGTATGAATGTGCCTTTCCAGCTGGCCGATGCGTCACTGGATAAGCTGTTCCTGGAAGAGTCCTTCGCACACGGCCTGCATGCGCTGAAAGGCCATCGTGTGGTCGGCGGCATGCGTGCTTCAATTTATAACGCGATGCCACTGGAAGGCATTAAGACGCTGACTGATTTCATGATCGACTTCGAGCGTCGTCACGGTTAAGGATTTTGCCGAAACTGCAGTACGTTTTTAATCTGAAACCCCGCCTTGCTGCGGGGTTTCATTGCAATTTTTTTGGAGAGTACGTTTCACATGCAGGATTCCCTGACGTTACAACCTATCGCCCTGGTCAACGGTACCGTTAACCTTCCTGGTTCCAAGAGCGTATCGAACCGTGCGCTTCTGCTGGCTGCACTGGCTAATGGCACCACCCGTTTGACTAACCTGCTGGACAGCGATGACGTTCGTCACATGCTCAACGCTTTGCAGCTGCTTGGCGTTCACTACACGCTGTCTGCTGACCGCACGGTGTGTGAAGTGGTGGGTCAGGGGGGCGCGCTAAAGGCTGACGGTGCGCTGGAGCTGTTCCTCGGCAATGCCGGTACGGCGATGCGTCCGCTGGCAGCAGCCCTGTGCCTCGGCAGCAATGATATTGTGCTGACCGGTGAGCCGCGCATGAAAGAGCGTCCGATTGGCCATCTGGTTGATGCACTGCGACAGGGTGGTGCGGTCATTGAATACCTTGAACAGGAAGACTACCCGCCGCTTCGTCTTAAGGGCGGTTTTAGCGGCGGTGATGTATCCGTTGATGGCAGCGTATCCAGCCAGTTCCTGACGGCGCTGCTGATGACGGCTCCACTGGCGGCAAACGATACGCATATCGTCATCAAAGGCGAACTGGTATCGAAACCGTACATTGATATCACGCTCAATCTGATGGCAACCTTTGGCATTGAGGTTGAGAACGACAGCTATCGCGCGTTCCACATCCGTGGGCAGCAGCAATATCAGGCACCGGGTAATTATCTGGTTGAGGGCGATGCTTCCTCGGCTTCCTATTTCCTCGCTGCTGCGGCCATCAAGGGCGGCACTGTTAAAGTCACCGGCATCGGTCGTAAGAGCATGCAGGGCGATATTCGTTTCGCCGACGTGCTGGAAAAAATGGGTGCAAGCATTGAATGGGGCGATGATTTCATTGCCTGTACGCGTGGCGAGTTGAATGCCATCGATCTGGATATGAACCACATTCCCGATGCGGCAATGACCATCGCGACGGCCGCGCTGTTCGCCAAAGGCACCACGGTAATGCGCAACATTTACAACTGGCGTGTTAAAGAAACCGATCGCCTGGCAGCAATGGCCACCGAACTGCGTAAAGTTGGCGCTGAAGTTGAAGAGGGGCACGATTACATTCGTATAACGCCACCTGCAGCGATCCAGTATGCCGAGATTGGTACTTATAACGATCACCGTATGGCGATGTGCTTCTCGCTGGTCGCACTCTCCAGCACTCCGGTCACCATTCTTGACCCAAAATGCACTGCGAAAACGTTCCCGGACTACTTTGAACAGCTTGCTCGTATCAGCCAGCTGGCATAACAAACTCTTCCGCCGCACCTCAGTGCGGCGGAAGCTGTGTTTATCTCATTCTATTCTGCTGCATTACCCGCCTGTTGTTTGAACCCGCCTAAAATTTTGTAGCTGACTATGTTTAAGGGGTAACTATCCCGGTTTTTGCAGCGTATAATGCGCGACGATATTTGTCCGGGCACTGATAGCCGCAGACATTCCACCGACAGGAGAACGACATGACGGCAATAGCCCCAGTGATCACCATTGATGGCCCAAGTGGTGCGGGTAAAGGCACATTATGTAAAGCGATGGCCGAAGCATTGCAGTGGCACCTGTTGGATTCTGGCGCAATTTATCGCGTGCTGGCGCTGGCAGCACTGCATCATCAGGTTGATATCACTTCTGAAGAAGCTTTGGTCCCGCTGGCTGCTCATCTTGACGTGCGTTTTGTGTCCAGTGAAGGCGAGATGGAAGTCATCCTTGAAGGTGAGGATGTTTCCGCAGAGATCCGTACTCAGGATGTCAGCAACACCGCGTCAAAAGTTGCCGCATTTCCACGCGTGCGTGAAGCCCTGCTGCGCCGTCAGCGCGGTTTTCGTGAACTTCCGGGCCTGATCGCCGATGGGCGCGATATGGGTACCGTTGTATTCCCGGATGCGCCAGTTAAAATTTTCCTTGATGCCAGTTCGGAAGAACGTGCGCATCGCCGTATGCTACAGTTGCAGGAAAAAGGCTTTAGTGTTAACTTTGAACGCCTTTTATCCGAGATAAAAGAACGCGATGAGCGCGATCGTAACCGGTCGATTGCACCTTTGGTGCCTGCGGATGATGCCTTAGTGCTTGATTCGACAACAATGTCTATTGAGCAGGTCATCGAAGTTGCGCTAAAATATGCGCGCGAAAAGCTTGCCATTGCGTAATAGGTAATTCCGACGACAGTGCACTATACTGTGCACCTGTTCGCAAAATTTAATTAACCCTGTGATATGGATGTTATGGGGCATGTGAAACAACCCCACCCGTCAGGATGTCAGGTGGACGTTAAATTGAAGAATCCTGAAGATTATCAATATGACTGAATCTTTTGCTCAACTATTTGAAGAATCCCTGAAAGAAATCGAAACCCGCCCGGGTTCCATCGTTCGTGGCGTCGTTGTTGCTATCGACAAAGACGTTGTTCTGGTTGATGCGGGCCTGAAATCTGAATCTGCAATTCCTGCAGAGCAGTTCAAAAACGCAGCCGGCGAACTGGAAATCCAGGTTGGCGACGAAGTTGACGTTGCTCTGGATGCAGTGGAAGACGGCTTCGGTGAAACCCTGCTGTCCCGTGAGAAAGCTAAACGTCACGAAGCTTGGATCACGCTGGAAAAAGCTTACGAAGATGCTGAAACTGTTACCGGTATTATCAACGGCAAAGTTAAAGGTGGCTTCACAGTTGAGCTGAACGGTATTCGTGCGTTCCTGCCAGGTTCACTGGTAGACGTGCGTCCAGTGCGTGATACTCTGCACCTGGAAGGCAAAGAGCTTGAGTTCAAAGTAATCAAGCTGGATCAGAAGCGCAACAACGTGGTTGTTTCACGTCGTGCGGTTATCGAATCCGAGAACAGCGCAGAGCGCGATCAGCTGCTGGAAAACCTGCAGGAAGGCATGGAAGTTAAAGGTATCGTTAAGAACCTCACTGACTACGGTGCATTCGTTGATCTGGGCGGCGTTGACGGCCTTCTGCACATCACTGACATGGCCTGGAAACGCGTTAAGCATCCAAGCGAAATCGTCAATGTTGGCGATGAAATCAACGTGAAAGTGCTGAAATTCGACCGCGAGCGTACCCGTGTTTCTCTGGGTCTGAAGCAGCTGGGCGAAGATCCATGGGTTGCTATCGCTAAACGTTACCCAGAAGGCACCAAGCTGACTGGTCGTGTAACCAACCTGACCGACTACGGCTGCTTCGTTGAAATCGAAGAAGGCGTTGAAGGCCTGGTACACGTTTCTGAAATGGACTGGACCAACAAAAACATTCACCCATCTAAAGTTGTTAACGTGGGCGACGTTGTTGAAGTTATGGTTCTGGACATCGACGAAGAACGTCGTCGTATCTCCCTGGGTCTGAAGCAGTGCAAATCTAACCCATGGCAGCAGTTCGCAGAAACCCACAACAAGGGCGACCGTGTTGAAGGTAAAATCAAGTCAATCACTGACTTCGGTATCTTCATCGGCCTGGACGGCGGCATCGACGGCCTGGTTCACCTGTCTGACATCTCCTGGAACGCTACCGGAGAAGAAGCAGTTCGTGAATATAAGAAAGGCGACGAAATCGCAGCTGTGGTTCTGCAGGTTGACGCAGAGCGCGAGCGTATCTCCCTGGGCGTTAAGCAGCTGGCAGAAGATCCGTTCAACAACTACATCTCTCTGAACAAGAAAGGTGCAATTGTTAACGGTAAAGTAACTGCAGTTGACGCTAAAGGTGCTACAGTTGAATTGGCTGACGGCGTTGAAGGTTACCTGCGTGCTTCTGAAGCCTCGCTGGACCGCGTTGAAGACGCAACTCTGGTTCTGAATGTTGGCGACGATGTTGAAGCCAAATTCACCGGCGTTGACCGTAAAAACCGCGTTGTTAGCCTGTCTGTACGTGCGAAAGACCAGGCAGACGAGAAAGAAGCCATCAATACTGTTAACACCAAACAGGAAGAAGGTAACTTCTCTAACGCTATGGCTGAAGCTTTCAAAGCAGCTAAAGGCGAGTAATCTTCGCTTTAAGGGCAGCGCAAGCTGCCCTGTATCGTCGATAACTGCCAGAGCTATTCCTACAAGGGATTAACCGGAGGTTTTATGACCAAGTCAGAACTTATTGAAAGACTTGCTGGCCAGCACTCTCATATACCGGCGAAAGTCGTTGAGGATGCGGTAAAAGAGATGCTTGAGCATATGGCGACGACCCTGTCGCAGGGCGAGCGCATTGAAATCCGGGGATTTGGCAGCTTCTCTTTGCATTATCGTGCACCTCGTACCGGCCGTAACCCGAAAACGGGCGACAAAGTGGAGTTGGAAGGTAAATACGTTCCACACTTCAAGCCAGGTAAAGAACTGCGCGATCGCGCCAATATCTACGGCAGCTGATAGCGACGAAACGATAAAAACGACACTCCGGTGTCGTTTTTTTTTGCTTAAATACGGTAATTCGGCTGCGATACGATAACAGGCCGCATTGTAGAATCTGAACCCGGCACACAATAATCCCTTCTTGTTGCTGCAAAACAGAAAGAGTTTTCGGCACGTCTCTTAGCTCTGAACCGACGCTAATGCCTGTCTCTCACCTGCATGTCACACTTTGACCTGCTATCAGGGAGGAAACATGCGCATAACGGCAACACAGCTGGCTGGCAGTCTTATTATCGGAACTTTGCCGCTCACGGTCATACCCCGTTTACCCGGATATGGGTACGATATCGCTGCGATCGTACTTTCATTTTTCCTTATGCGCTGCTCACAACGCGTTGCTATTTTCACTGCAATGGTTCTGCTGTTCTCTCTCTGGCCGTTGAATACCGCCCGATCTCTTCAGGATCAGATTGATCGGCTGACGCAGGGGATTGTGCGGGCAGAGGTGCAAATTGACACTGTCCTGCCCGGTGCTGAACGCGCCAGAGTGCGTCTGTTTCGTCAGGATGGTCGGCTACTATTTCCTCCGATTTATGCTTCCTTGCGATTACCAGGCGGCGAACAGACTTTCTGCCAGGGGCAGCGGTGGGATATGGCCCTGGCACTTCGTCCTCTTCATGCCCAGCTAAATGAGGGGGGATTCGATCGGCAACGATTTACGCTGGCCAACAGCATGCCGCTCACAGGACGAGTGATTAGTGCGGAAGTTCGGCAACCCCGGTGTAGCTGGCGTGCGGCTATCATGAATTCTACCCGGCAAAACTATGGTCATTTATCCTGGCAGGCACTGATTTCCGCGCTGGCCTTTGGCGACCGTTCAGAGGTGAAGCGTGAAATTACCCAACTGCTCAGAGAAACGGGTACGGCACATCTGATGGCAATCGCCGGGATGCAGATTGGACTGGCTGCAGGATTTGGCTGGCTGGTTGCCAGACTCATTCAGTTCTTTTTTCCTGCATGGATGATTAACTATCGTTTTCCATTGTACAGCAGTTTGCTGGTGGCACTGATCTACTGCTGGCTCTCCGGCAGTAATCCACCCGCGATGCGCGCGATGCTGGCATTACTGATGTGGAGCGCGCTAAGGCTGAAGGGGATTAACTGTAGCAGCTGGCAGGTATGGCTGTTTTGTATTGCACTTATCCTGTTTCTGGAACCGCTCAGTATTCTGTCAGACAGCTTGTGGATGTCCGCTCTGGCAGTTGCGGGGCTGCTGATATGGTACCAAAGCTTCGCGCTTCCCATCCGTTTCCGCAGGAGAAAGCGTTGGCTGCCACTCCGACTGCTGCATTTGCAATTGGGCATGCTGCTGCTGTTAATGCCGCTACAGGTATTTATTTTCCATGGTTTTAGCCTGAGTGCGCTAGTGGCTAATCTGTGGGCCGTGCCGTTGATATCTCTGGTTACCGTACCGCTGATACTGACATCGCTGTTGCTTAACTTCCTGCCGTTGGTCGGCCCTTTTATATGGTGGCTGGCCGATCGCTCACTGGCACTGGTTTTTTTCCCGTTGCAGCAGTTACCGAACGGCTGGTTTCCTCTGGAAAGCACATTCGCAGCCGGTTCGCTGGCGTGTTGGCTTCTGCTGCTCGCGTTTCGCTTTGGCTGGTGGCGTAGCTCTCCGTTCACTCTGGTGGCGTACATGTTGCTGCTGCTGAGCTGGCGCAATTTTAGCGCTAAACCTGAGTGGCGGGTGGATATGCTGGACGTTGGTCACGGGTTAGCCGTGGTGATTTCGCAAGATGGCAAGGCAGTTTTATATGATACCGGCAATCGCTGGCCGGGAGGGGATGTCGCCCACAGTCAGATCATTCCCTGGCTGGAATGGCAGGGGTTAACGCTGACCGACGTGGTTATCAGCCACGCGCATCTTGACCACATTGGCGGATTGCCGAGCATACAGTCTGCATATCCCGATGCCCGGGTGCGAAGCGCTTTAAAGCGCCCGGGTCATTTACCCTGCTATCGTGATGTAGGCTGGCGCTGGCAGGGGTTGACGTTTCAGGCGTTGTGGCCGCCAGAAAATATGCCCGGTGAAGGCAATAATCAGTCCTGCGTGGTGATGGTAAGCGACGGGCGATGGCGCGTGCTGCTGACAGGGGATATTGAGCGCGAGGCAGAGCAGCAGCTCGTTGCCGAACAGCGCGCCGCGCTGAGTGCCGATCTGTTGCAGGTTCCGCATCACGGCAGCCGTACCTCATCAACCCCGCCGCTGTTGCGAGCAGTAGCGCCGAAGGCCGCCATTGCCTCTGCTGCACGTTACAGCGCCTGGCGGCTACCCGCCGCGAAAATAATGATGCGCTATGATAAAAATCGCATCATCTGGCGCGACACCGCACTTTCCGGGCAGATTAGCGCGCGTTTTTTCGTTGATAACTGGCATCTTTTGGGGTTAAGAGAACAAATAATGAACCGTTGGTACCATCAGTGGTTTGGCGTACCCAGGGAATCCAGGTAGAATGAGCGGCTATTTCAACTAAAGCTGGTTAAATAATGCATCTGGATAAAGATCTCTCAACCTGGCAGACATTTCGTCGTCTCTGGCCAATGATTGTGCCTTACAAGGCGGGATTGATTGTGGCCGCTATCGCGCTGATCCTTAACGCGGCGGGCGATACGCTTATGCTGTCACTGCTGAAGCCTTTACTCGATGATGGTTTTGGCAAGGCGGATAGTTCTGTTCTGATATGGATGCCGCTGGCCGTTATCGGTCTGATGCTGATTCGCGGCATTACCAGCTATGCCTCAAGCTACTGCATATCGTGGGTATCCGGTAACGTGGTCATGGGCATGCGCCGCAGGCTGTTCAGCCATATGATGGGAATGCCGGTCTCGTTTTTCGATCAGCAATCGACAGGAACGCTGCTTTCCCGCATTACATATGATTCCGAGCAGGTCGCGTCGTCTTCTTCCAGCGCGCTGGTGACGGTTGTGCGTGAAGGGGCCTCAATTATCGGCCTGTTTATCATGATGTTCTACTACAGCTGGCAGCTGTCGTTGATCCTGATTGTTCTGGCACCGATTGTATCCTTTGCTATTCGCAGCGTGTCAAAACGCTTCCGTAATATCAGCAAGAACATGCAGAACACCATGGGGCAGGTGACCACCAGCGCCGAGCAGATGCTGAAAGGGCACAAAGAAGTCCTGATTTTTGGCGGGCAGCAGATCGAAAGCGAGCGTTTCGACCGCGTCAGCAACCGTATGCGCCAGCAGGGAATGAAGCTGGTCTCAGCCTCATCCATCTCTGACCCCATTATTCAGCTGATTGCTTCGCTGGCGCTGGCATTTGTACTGTATGCGGCAAGCTTCCCCAGCGTGATGGAAACGCTGACCGCCGGTACGATTACCGTTGTGTTTTCATCGATGATTGCGCTGATGCGTCCGTTGAAATCACTGACCAACGTTAACGCCCAGTTCCAGCGTGGTATGGCTGCCTGCCAGACGCTGTTCTCGATTCTGGACAGCGAGCAGGAAAATGATAAAGGCACCCGTACCGTCGATCGCGTGAAGGGGGATATCGAGTTCCGAAATGTGACCTTCGCTTATCCAGGCCGTGAAATCCCTGCGCTGAAGAATATTAACCTCAATATTCCGGCGGGAAAAACGGTTGCACTGGTCGGGCGATCAGGCTCAGGCAAGTCCACTATCGCCAGCCTGCTGACGCGCTTCTACGATATTCAGCAGGGTGAAATTCTGATGGATGGCCACGAGCTGCGCGAATATACCCTGTCGTCGCTGCGTAATCAGGTGGGGCTGGTTTCTCAGAATGTGCACCTGTTTAACGACACTATCGCCAACAATATCGCCTATGCGCGCAGCGAGCAGTACAGCCGTGAAGATATTGAGAAGGCGGCGATCATGGCCCATGCGATGGACTTTATCGGCAAAATGGAACATGGTCTTGACACCGTCATTGGTGAAAACGGCGTGCTGCTTTCCGGCGGCCAGCGTCAGCGTATCGCCATTGCCCGCGCACTGCTGCGGGACTGCCCGGTACTGATACTGGACGAGGCCACATCGGCGCTGGATACGGAATCCGAGCGCGCGATTCAGGCTGCGCTGGATGAACTGCAGAAAAACCGCACTTCACTGGTCATTGCTCACCGTCTGTCGACTATCGAAAAAGCTGATGAAATTGTGGTGGTGGAAGATGGGCAGATTGTTGAGCGGGGCAGCCATGAAACGCTGCTGGCTGAAAGTGGTGCCTATGCCCAGCTACATAAGATGCAGTTTGGTCAATGATTGATCGCATCTGGAGCGGCCGCTCTGCGCTGTACGTGCTGCTGTTGCCGCTAAGCCTGCTCTACGGACTCATCAGCAATTTGTTGCGGTTGAGCTACGTTTGGGGCTGGCGCAAAGCGTGGCGTGCTCCGGTTCCTGTGGTGGTGGTGGGTAACCTCACCGCCGGTGGCAATGGTAAAACGCCGGTGGTTATCTGGCTGGTACAGGCCTTGCAGCAGCAGGGTTTGCGGGTTGGCGTGGTCTCACGCGGCTATGGCGGCAAGGCTGCGCGCTATCCCCTGGTGTTGAATGTGGAAACCAGTACGGCTGAAGCGGGTGATGAGCCGGTGCTGATTTATCAGCGTACCGGTGCTGCCGTGGCAGTATCACCCAGTCGGCGGGAAGCCGTTGAGGCCCTGCTTGCAGCCGGACCGATAGACATTATCGTTACCGATGACGGATTGCAGCATTACGCGCTGGCACGTGATATTGAAATTGTGGTTGTGGATGGCGAGCGGCGTTTTGGCAACGGCTGGTGGTTACCGGCGGGTCCGATGCGTGAGCGTGCCGGTCGGCTAAAACACGTGTCTGCGGTGATCAATAACGGCGGCGTGACGCAGCCGGGTGAACTGGCGATGCAGCTGGTGCCCGGTAAGGCGATTAACCTGTCCTCGGGCGCTGAACGTGATGCGGTAACGCTGAATAACGTCATTGCGATGGCGGGTATCGGTCATCCCCCGCGATTCTTCAATACGCTACGTAATCTGGGTATTTCTCCGGTAAAAGAGGTCGCTTTTGCCGATCATCAGAATTATAGCGCCGAGGAGCTTGGCGCTTTAGTTGAATCCGGGCAAACGCTGCTGATGACCGAAAAGGATGCGGTGAAAGCCCGGGCATTTGCCTGTCCAGACTGGTGGTATTTACCGGTGGACGCCGTTGTGCAAGATGCCGATGCGCTACTGGCTCGTATTCTGGCGCTGAGCAACGGCTAACGGTCGATCTCTGTTCTGCCGGTCAGCGCTTAACTAACCTGTTCGTTGACGGAGCGCGCCATGATCTCCTCAGATCTTTCTTTGAACCATGCCCGTCAGCTTCAGTTGGCGGCACAGGGATTATTACGGCCACTGCGTCGGAAAGCCCTTTTCGACGATCTGCTTGCCAGCATCCGGCAAATGTCTTTACTGCAAATCGATACCATTCATGTAGTGGCTCGCAGCCCCTATCTGGTGTTGTTCAGCCGCCTTGGTGACTATCCCCCTGAGTGGCTGGAGCAGGCGCTGGCACAGAAACAGCTGTTTGAATACTGGGCACATGAGGCCTGTTTTATTCCCATTGAGGATTATCCTCTGCTGCGCCACCGCATGTTGAACCCCGCGGCGCTCGGCTGGAAATACAATCAGGCCTGGATGGATCAGCATCATCAGGAGATAACCGGGCTGCTCGAGCATATCCGCGAACGGGGACCGGTCCGATCCGCTGATTTCGATGCTCCGCCGGGTCAGAAACCGGGCTGGTGGTCGTGGAAACCGCACAAACGCCATCTGGAGAATCTGTTCAGCGCCGGGGAATTAATGGTGACCGAACGGCGCAACTTCCAGCGGGTGTACGATCTGCGCCAGAAAATAATGCCGCAGTGGGATGATCGGTTGCACGCGCTGAGCGAAGAAGACGCGGTGCAGCAGATGCTGGAACGCAGTGCGGCCAGTCTCGGTATTTTCCATCCCTCATGGCTGGCCGATTACTATCGACTGAAGCGTGCGCCGGTAGCAACGTATCTGGCACAGCGGCTGGAACAGGGGCTGGTTCGCGCGGTACAGGTGGAAAAACTCGGTGAGCTGTACGTTCACCATACTCGCTATTCGCAGTTGGAAAACCCGCAGACAGCAACGCACACTGCAATACTCTCTCCGTTTGATCCGCTGGTCTGGCATCGTAAGCGAGCTTCGGAACTGTTTAATTTCGACTATCGCCTTGAATGCTATACCCCCGAAGCCAAACGCCAGTTCGGCTATTTTGTGCTGCCGATTTTGCACCGTGGTGCCTTAAAGGGGCGGCTGGATGCCCGCATGCTGCGTAAAGAGCGCGTTTTGCAGGTCCGGGGACTGTGGCTGGAACCGGGTACGCGAATCAGCCAGCAGCTTCTGGATGATTTACCGCGTGCGCTGACCAACTTTGCCCGCTGGCAGGGCGCGGAATCTGTCAGGCTGGAGGCGTTACCACCGGAGTTAGCGCACCGCTTGCCCACCGTCTGGTCCACCGGGCCGGATAGCGATTAATCCCGAAGTTAGCAACAGCACGGGCGGCAGCTATGGTATTCTTTACCTACTGTCATTCCGGGTCCATTACGGAGGAACCATGGATCATCGTTTACTCGAAATCGTCGCTTGCCCTGTTTGCCACGGCAAGCTGTACTTCAATAAAGACCAGCAGGAGCTGATTTGTAAGCCTGACGGTCTGGCCTATCCGGTTCGTGACGGCATACCCGTTTTGCTGGAAGTGGAAGCCCGTTCGCTGACGCTGGAAGAGACTCATCCATGAGTTTTATCGCCATTATTCCTGCCCGTTTCGCTTCCACTCGTCTGCCGGGTAAGCCGCTGGTTGATATCCACGGCAAGCCGATGGTTGTCCACGTCATGGAGCGCGCGCTTGAGTCCGGTGCCGAACGGGTTATTGTGGCGACCGATAACGCGGATGTGGCCCGTGCGGTTGAGGCTGCTGGGGGGGAAGTCTGCATGACGCGCCCCGATCACCAGTCCGGTACTGAGCGCCTGGCGGAAGTGATTGAGAAGTATAATTTCCCGGACGATGCGGTTATCGTCAACGTGCAGGGTGATGAGCCGATGATCCCACCGGTGATTATTCGCCAGGTTGCGGACAATCTGGCTCAAAGCACAGCAGGCATGGCGACGCTGGCCGTCCCGATCACCTCTGCTGAAGAGGCGTTTAACCCGAACGCGGTAAAAGTGGTGCGCGATGCAAACGGTTACGCGCTCTATTTCTCGCGGGCCACCATTCCGTGGGATCGCGAGCGGTTCAGCGCTTCACGTGATGAGATTGGCGATACCTTCCTGCGCCATATTGGTATCTACGGTTATCGTGCCGGTTTTATCCGTCGTTATGTCAGCTGGGAAGCCAGTCCGCTGGAGCAGATCGAGCTGCTGGAGCAGCTGCGCGTGCTGTGGTACGGCGAGAAAATCCACGTTGATGTCGCAAAAGCGATTCCCAGCGTAGGTGTTGACACGCCAGAGGATTTACTTCGCGTCCGCGAAGCGATGCAGTAATGTCTGCGGGGCCGGTTATCTGGCCCCCTTATTCTTCGCTGAAATTGATCCCGCACGGGGTAAATTCCCCGCCTCAGCGCCATCATAGATACCCGCATTGCCCACAGGGTATGGCCCTCTGACCTGACAGGAGGAGAGATGGAACAACTTCGAAACGAACTGGCACTGGTACTGGGCGAAGCGGTCAGCCGCGTTGAATGTATTAAACGCCAGCCGGATGCCAGCCTCTACACGCTTTATGACGATAACGGCTATTCGCTGCCGATGGTCGCCAAGTATTTCCGCATTAAGGGCATCGCTGCACAGGAAGCGCACAAGCTGTCGCTACTGGCGCGTGAAGGTCAGGTACGCGTTCCGGCAATCTATGGCTTGGTGATCAGCCAGCAGACGCCGCTGCATGAGGTTTTGCTGATTGAGCGGATGGGCGGCGTGTCGGTTGAGGCACCCTCCCGTACCTATACTCGCTGGCAGCAGCTACAGCAGCAAATCGTTGAAGGGCTGCTCAGCTGGCATAAAACCGATAGCCACGGGCTGGTGGGCACGGTGGACAGCACCCAGAGAAACACGTGGCCAGCCTGGTATAAGCAGCGGGTGGAAGTAATATGGGCGACACTCAGCTATCTGAAACCGCCGCAGCTGACGCAGGAGGATCGGCAAATCCTGTACCGCAGCCGTGAGAACCTTGCCGCTCTGTTTCACGGTTTTGACGACCCCTGCGTACTGGTCCACGGTAATCTGGCGCTCAGCAGTATCCTGAAAGATGCCCGGGGCGACCAGCTACTGGCGCTGGTCAGCCCGGGTAACGTGCTGTGGGCCCCGCGTGAGTTCGATCTTCACCCCCTGTGCGGTAGTACAACGGGTGAAGAACTACTGGCCTGCTACCTGCAGCGGGCACCGGTAGCTGAAGAGTTTGTTGCACGTCGGTGGCTGTATATCCTCTGGGAGGAGATGCAGCGGCTGATTTTTACCGCTCAGTTTGACCGCCTGCGCTTTGATATTGCAGCGACATCACTCCTTCCCTGGCTGCGTTGACGCGGCTTCTTCAGGCTTTATTGCCTGCCAGAGACGCCCGATCCACTCATATGCTGCGCGTTCGCTGTGCCCCAGCCATAAAGCCGACGGGGTAAATTTATCCCAGTAGCTGATAGGAGAGTCGATAGCCATCTGGTTGGCCGGTGCGGGCCATGGCTGTAACCCCTGACGCTGGAAGAAAACCATCGCCCGGGGCAGATGGCTGGCTGAAGTCACCAGTGCGAAAGACTTTTTGCCAACAATTTTTGCCACTTCCTGTGCTTCTTCCTCGGTATCACGGGGTTTATCGAGGGTGATGATCGCTTCCGCAGGCACACCCAGCGACTGTGCCACACGTGAACCAACCTCAGCCGTGCTTAGCGGATTGGTCCTGGCCGCCGCGCCGGTGAAGATCATCTTTGATCCCGGATTGGCCTGCCAGATGCGGATGCCTTCCGTCAGGCGCGGCAGACTGTTATTAATCATGTTGGAGCTGGGGGCCCACTCCGGGTTCCAGGTATAGCCGCCACCGAGGACGACAACATAATCCACCGGGTGCTGATTTTTCCAGGTGGGCCAGCGGTTTTCCAGCGGCCTCAGCAGGCTGTCGGCCACCGGTTGCAGACCCAGCAGCAGCAACAGCAGCCATGCAGCGGAGATAAGCGTTTTGCCACTTTTCTGCCAGCGACTGAACCAGAGCAGCAAAATCCCCACAGCCATGAGTATCAACAGCACTGGCAAAGGAAGCAGCAGCCCGCCGATGACTTTTTTTAAGGTAAAAAGCATGAAAACAGGTTCCTTTTGTCCGAAAAAACATCACCCGGAAGCCGCGTGATGACTGAAAGGTTTATTATCTGCCAGTGTATGCGAAAATGAGCGTCTGAATCACCCCTGAAAGCCGGAGCCGTCAGCATGCAGGATCGCAACTTCGATGATATCGCAGAAAAATTCTCCAAAAATATTTACGGTACGACTAAAGGCCGTATTCGCCAGGCCATTCTCTGGCAGGAGCTTGATGCGCTGCTGACAACGTTACCCGCTGCTCCACTGTCCGTTTTGGACGCGGGTGGCGGAGAAGGGCAAACGGGCTGCGGAATTGCCGCGCGGGGGCATAACGTTGTTTTATGCGATCTTTCAGCGGAAATGCTCAGCCGTGCACGTCGCCTCGCCGAAGAAAAAGGTGTGAGCGACAACATGCAATTTAAACAAATCAGCGCTCAGCAGGCAGGCCAATATTTGGATAAGCCCGTTGATCTGGTATTGTTTCACGCTGTACTCGAATGGGTGGCAGAACCGCAGCAGGCGCTGCGCGCGCTTTATGATGTACTCAAACCGGGTGGCGTATTGTCGCTAATGTTCTATAACATCAATGGTCTTACTATGCAGACCATGGTGCTGGGGAACTTTGGCTATTTACAAGCGGGATTAGGGAAGCGCAAACGTAAGACGCTGTCCCCCGACTACCCGCGCGATCCGCAGCAGGTTTATGGCTGGTTGCAGGAGTGCGGTTTCACAATTGAAAACAAAACCGGCATTCGGGTATTCCACGACTATCTGCGTGACAAGAATAAGCAGAGTGAACGATTTGATGAGGTTCTGGCGCTGGAGAAGCAGTACTGCCACCAGGAGCCATTTTTAAGTTTAGGGCGTTACATCCACGTCACAGCGCGGAAACCCATTCAAAAGGACGAGTTATGAGTGAATTTTCCCAGACTGTACCTGAACTGGTGGCCTGGGCGCGAAAAAATGATTTTTCCGTCTCTTTGCCAACCGAACGTCTGGCATTTTTGCTGGCCGTTGCGGCTTTAAACGGCGAGCGCATGGATGGCGAAATGAGCGAAGGCGAATTGATAGATGCTTTTCGCCACGTCAGCGACGGATTTGAGCAGACCAGTGAAACCGTTCTGGTGCGTGCTAACAATGCCATTAATGACATGGTTCGTCAGCGCCTTCTCAACCGCTTTACCAGCGAATTTTCCGAAGGGAATGCTATTTATCGCCTGACTCCGTTGGCGATTGGCATCACCGATTACTATATTCGCCAGCGTGAATTCTCAACGCTGCGGCTGTCTATGCAGCTCTCTATTGTAGCGGGTGAATTAAAGCAGGCTGCCGATGCCGCCGAGGAAGACGGCGATGAGTATCACTGGCACCGCAATGTTTTCGCCCCGTTAAAGTATTCGGTCGCTGAAATATTCGACAGTATCGATATTACTCAGCGCATTATGGATGAGCAGCAGCAGGCGGTAAAAGATGATATCTCTCAACTGCTGAATAAAGACTGGCGCGCGGCGATTTCCAGCTGTGAGCTTCTGCTGAATGAAACGTCCGGTACGCTGCGCGAACTGCAGGATACGCTGGAAGCGGCGGGGGATAAGCTGCAGGCAAATCTGTTGCGGATTCAGGACTCAATTATGAACAGTCCGGACCTCGGGTTTATTGACAAGTTAGTCTTCGATCTGCAAAACAAACTCGACCGCATTATCAGCTGGGGCCAGCAGGCTATCGACCTGTGGATTGGCTACGATCGCCACGTGCATAAATTTATTCGTACCGCGATCGATATGGATAAAAATCGCGTCTTTGCACAGCGACTTCGCGTCTCGGTGCAGAACTATTTCGATATGCCGTGGGCACTCACCTACGCCAATGCCGATCGCCTGTACGACATGCGCGATGAAGAACTGACGTTGCGTAATGAAGAGGTGACCGGTGAATTGCCGTCCGAACTGGAATACGAAGAGTTTAATGAAATTCGCGAGCAGCTTGCCGCGATGATTGAAGAGGCGCTGGCGATTTATAAAGCGCAGAAGCGGCCGCTGGATTTGGGCGCGGTGATGCGTGATTACCTGGCACAATACCCGAGAGTGCGTCATTTTGACGTCGCGCGTATTGTTGTCGACCAGGCCGTGCGCTTAGGCGTGGCCGAAGCAGATTTCTCCGGTCTGTCCGCTGAGTGGCAGGCCATTAATGATTACGGAGCCAAGGTGCAGGCACATGTCATCGACAAATATTGAACAAGTGATGCCGGTTAAACTGGCGCAGGCACTGGCTAACCCGATTTTTCCAGCGCTGGACAGTCAGCTGCGCGCAGGCCGCCATATTGGTATTGAAGAGTTAGATAATCACGCTTTCCTGATGGATTATCAGGAGTTTCTGGAAGAGTTTTACTCGCGCTATAACGTTGAACTGATTCGCGCACCGGAAGGTTTTTTCTACCTTCGTCCGCGCTCCACAACGCTTATCCCGCGCTCGGTCCTGTCCGAGCTGGACATGATGGTCGGAAAAATTCTCTGCTACCTCTATCTCAGCCCGGAACGCCTGGCGAATGAAGGGATCTTTAGCCAGCAGGAACTGCACGATGAGCTGATGTCGTTAGCGGATGAAGGCAAGCTGCTGAAGCTGGTGAACCAGCGCTCAACGGGCTCTGACCTTGACCGGCAGAAGCTGCAGGAAAAAATGCGTGCGTCACTGAACCGCCTGCGCCGTCTGGGCATGGTCTGGTTTATGGGCAATGACAGCAGCAAGTTCCGCATTACCGAGTCGGTATTTCGCTTCGGTGCCGATGTGCGCAGCGGCGATGACGCCCGCGATGCGCAGCTGCGGATGATCCGCGACGGCGAGGCGATGCAGCTGGATGGCGGACTGGCGCTCAACGATGAGAATGATGACGGTGAAGCAGACCACAGCGCACAGGAAAGCGGAGAGGAAGAATAAATGATTGAACGTGGCAAATTTCGCTCACTGACGCTGATTAACTGGAACGGTTTTTTTGCGCGTACCTTTGACCTTGATGAACTGGTCACCACGCTTTCCGGCGGTAACGGAGCCGGTAAATCGACCACCATGGCGGCCTTCGTTACCGCGCTGATCCCCGATTTGACGCTGCTGCATTTCCGTAACACCACGGAAGCCGGTGCAACGTCGGGCTCCCGCGACAAGGGGCTACACGGCAAACTGCGCCCGGGCGTGTGTTACGCCGCGCTGGACGTGGTGAACTCTCGCCATCAGCGAGTGATCGTCGGGGTGCGCCTGCAGCAGGTGGCAGGGCGCGATCGTAAGGTAGATATCAAACCTTTCAGCATTCATGGCCTGCCAACGGCAATCAATCCGACGGAAATCCTGACCGAAACGGTTAATGCCCGCCAGGCACGCGTGCTGCCGCTCAGCGAACTGAAAGACAAGTTCGAAGCGATGGAAAGCGTGCAGTTTAAACAGTACAACTCCATCACCGATTATCACTCGGTGATGTTTGACCTGGGCATTGTTGCTCGCCGCCTGCGCTCTGCCGCTGACCGCAGCAAATACTATCGCCTGATTGAAGCTTCGCTGTACGGCGGTATCTCCAGTGCCATCACCCGCTCGCTGCGCGATTACCTGCTGCCGGAAAACAGCGGCGTGCGTAAGGCATTCCAGGACATGGAAGCCGCGCTGCGTGAAAACCGCATGACGCTGGAAGCGATCCGCGTGACCCAGTCCGATCGCGATCTCTTTAAACATCTGATTTCTGAAGCGACCAGCTACGTTGCCGCAGATTATATGCGGCACGCCAACGAGCGGCGTATTCATCTGGATGGTGCTATTCAGCTGCGCAGCGAGCTGTTTACCAGTCGTAAACAGCTGGTCGCCGAGCAGTTCCGCCACGTTGAAATGGCGCGTGAACTGGCCGAACAAAACGGGGCTGAGAGCGATCTCGAAACCGACTATCAGGGTGCCAGCGATCACCTCAATCTGGTGCAGACCGCGCTGCGCCAGCAGGAAAAAATCGACCGCTATGATGCAGACCTCGAAGAGCTGACCTTCCGCCTGGAAGAGCAGAACGAAGTGGTGGCGGAAGCGCGGGAAGTTCAGGAAGAAAACGAAGCGCGCAGCGAAGCGGCCGAGCTGGAAGTGGACGAGCTGAAAAGTCAGCTTGCCGACTATCAGCAGGCGCTGGACGTACAGCAGACCCGCGCTATTCAGTATCAGCAGGCGCTCCAGGCGTTGCAGCGTGCAAAAGAGATTTGTCAGTTGGGCGATCTCAGCGTGGAAAATGCTGAAGAGTGGCAGGAAACCTTCCAGGCTAAAGAGCAGGAAGCGACCGAAAAACTGCTGCAGCTGGAACAGAAAATGAGCGTGGCACAGGCGGCCCACAGCCAGTTTGAGCAGGCTTTTGAGCTGGTTACGCGTATTGCCGGTCCGGTTAGCCGTGCCGATGCATGGCAGACCGGGCGCGATATGCTGCGTGATGCTGCCAACCAGCGTTATCATGCGGAGCAGCTTCAGCCGCTGCGTTCCCGTCTTTCCGAGCTGGAGCAGCGTCTGCGCGAACAGCAGGATGCAGAACGTCTGCTGAGTGAGTTCTGTAAACGCCACGGCAACCGTGTTGAAGCTGATGAACTTGAGGCGCTTCACGGTGAACTGGAAGCGCAGATCGAACTGCTGAACGACAGCGTTGCCGATGCCGGTGAGCGCCGTATGGCGCTGCGCCAGGAGCTGGAGCAGCTGCGCGAGCGCATTACTCGCCTGACCCGCCAGGCACCGCAGTGGCTGGCTGCGCAGGAGATCCTGACCCAGCTCAGTGAACAAACCGGCCAGCCGCTGGAAAGCAGCCAGCAGGTAACCGAGTTCATGCAGCAGCTGCTGGAGAGCGAGCGAGAAACCACGGTTGAGCGTGACGAAGTTGCTGCCCGTAAGCGTGAACTCGAACAGCAGATTGAGCGGCTGAGCCAGCCGGGCGGGGCGGAAGATAACCGTCTTAATGCCCTGGCCGAGCGCTTTGGCGGTGTCCTGCTGTCAGAAATTTATGATGATGTGACCATCGACGACGCGCCTTACTTCTCGGCGCTTTACGGTCCGTCTCGTCATGCGATTGTGGTGCCCGATCTTTCGCTGGTCCGCGATCTGCTGGACGGGCTTGAAGATTGCCCGGAAGACCTCTATCTGATCGAGGGCGATCCGCAGTCGTTCGATGACAGCGTATTTAACGTTGAGGAACTGGAAAAAGCGGTGGTGGTGAAAGCCGGCGATCGCCAGTGGCGTTATTCCCGCTTCCCGAAAGTACCGCTGTTTGGCCGCGCCGCGCGTGAAAATCAGCTTGAGCTGCTACACGCCGAGCGTGAAACCCTTGCCGAGCGGTTCGCCACGCTTTCCTTTGACGTGCAAAAAGCGCAGCGTCTGCACCAGTCCTTCAGCCGCTTTGTCGGTAGCCACCTTGGCGTGGCGTTTGAATCCGATCCGGAAGCGGAAATGCGCCAGCTTAACGCCCGGCGTAGTGAAGTTGAACGGGCGCTGAGCAATCACGAAAGTGAAAATCAGCAGCAGCGCCAGCAGTTCGATCTGGCCAAAGAGGGCGTCGCGCAGCTGAACCGCCTGCTGCCGCGCGTCAGCCTGCTGCTGGATGACACGCTACAGGACCGTTACGACGAAGTGCTTGAGCGTCTGGACGAGGCGCAGGAAGCTTCGCGGTTTATTCAGCAGCATGCTGCACATCTGGCGAAGCTGGAGCCGATCCTTTCAGTATTGCAAAGCGATCCTGAACAGCACGAACAGCTGAAGCTGGACTATCAGCACGCACAGCAGCAGCAACGTGATGCGCGCCAGCAGGCTTTTGCGCTGACTGAAGTCGTTCAGCGCCGCACCCACTTCAGCTATACCGACTCTGCCGGGATGCTCAACGGCACCAGCGATCTGAATGAAAAACTGCGCAAGCGTCTGGAGCAGGCGGAAGGGGAACGCGCCCGCGCCCGTGAGCAGCTTCGACAGCATCAGACTCAGCTGACCCAGTATTCTCAGGTGCTGGCGTCGTTGAAAAGTTCGTATGACGCCAAGCGCGACATGCTGAAAGAGCTACAGCAGGAGATGCAGGATATCGGCGTGCAGGCCGATGCCAGCGCTGAAGAACGCGCGCGTCTGCGCCGGGATGAACTCTACAGCGCACTGAGTAATAACCGTGCGCGCCGTAACCAGCTGGAAAAACAGATCACCTTCTGTGAAGCCGAAATGGATGCGCTGCAGAAAAAACTGCGCCGCGTTGAGCGTGAGTACCATCAGGGCCGTGAGCAGGTGGTCAATGCCAAGGCAGGCTGGGTGGCGGTACTAAGACTGGTGAAAGATAACGGCGTTGAACGCCGCCTGCACCGTCGGGAGCTGGCCTATCTGGGGGGCGATGAACTGCGCTCCATGTCGGACAAGGCGTTGGGTGCGCTGCGTCTGGCCGTGGCGGATAATGAGCATCTGCGCGATGTGCTGCGCCTGTCGGAAGATCCGAAACGCCCGGAGCGCAAGATCCAGTTCTTTATCGCCGTCTATCAGCATCTGCGTGAGCGTATTCGCCAGGATATTATTCGCACCGACGATCCGGTTGAAGCGATCGAACAGATGGAGATTGAACTGAACCGTCTGACCGAAGAACTGACCGCCCGCGAGCAGATGCTGGCGATCAGTTCACGCAGCGTGTCGAACATTATTCGCAAAACGATCCTGCGCGAGCAGAACCGCATTCGTCAGCTGAACCAGGGACTTCAGGCGGTCAGCTTTGGCCAGGTTAACAGCGTACGGCTGAACGTCAACGTCCGTGAAGCGCACTCAACGCTGCTGGATGTGCTTTCTGAAGAGCATGAACAGCATCAGGATCTGTTTAACAGCAATCGCCTCACCTTCTCAGAGGCGCTGGCGAAGCTTTATCAGCGCCTGAATCCGCAGATTGATATGGGGCAGCGTACGCCGCAGACCATCGGTGAAGAGCTACTGGACTACCGTAACTATCTTGAGATGGAAGTGGAAGTTAACCGTGGTTCCGACGGCTGGCTGCGCGCAGAGAGTGGGGCGCTCTCTACCGGTGAAGCAATCGGTACGGGGATGTCGATTCTGGTGATGGTGGTACAGAGCTGGGAAGAAGAGTCACGCCGACTTCGCGGTAAGGATATTTCGCCGTGCCGGCTGCTGTTCCTGGATGAAGCGGCGCGTCTGGATGCGAAATCGATCGCCACGCTGTTTGAGCTGTGTGACCGTCTGGAGATGCAGCTGATCATTGCGGCACCGGAAAATATCAGCCCGGAGAAAGGCACAACCTATAAGCTGGTGCGTAAGGTATTTAATAATACCGAGCACGTGCACGTCGTCGGGCTGCGCGGATTCTCCGCTGATATTCCGGCGAATTCAGGTGATACGGAGAGCAGCACCGGGGCTGGCTGACGCAGAATTATTACCGGACGGAAGTGGTAAAATCCCTGTTAGCGGATTACTCTCAATAACGGCATTTGCAACGTAAGAGGCAAATGCCGTTTTCTGTTTATATACTTAAAATAGATATTCACTATCGCTCAGCATTAGTTGCTGACTTATACAGGGAGCAAGGATGTTGCTGCAGAAATCTTCTATCGCTAAGGCCATTGTTATCGGCTGTAGCCTGTTGTTTGGGCTGGCATACGTGTCTCCCTCTTTGGCAGGAATCCCGCCTGTTTCTGCTCCGGCTAATCATCGTGTTACCGTGGCGCAGAGTCAGGCTGACATTACCGCAGCGATGTCGCGCTTCGGTTCCCCGTTTTATCTAAAAACGTTGGCTCCGCTCTATGCTAATCGCGGTATGCAGCCGATGTGGCAGGATCGTCAGGCAATCCAGCAGTTCCAACAGCAGCTTGCCGAAGTGGCCATTTCTGGCGTTCAGCCGCAGTTTACCCAGTGGGTTAAGATGCTGACCGATAAAAATATCAGCGGGCTGGCGCGTGACGTGGTGCTTTCTGATGCGCTGCTGGGCTATTTGCAATTCACCTCAAGTGTTCCGAGCAAGGGAGAAGTCTGGCTGTACAGCAATGTGCCGTATAAAATGGAAACCCCTCCGCTGTCGGTGATCAATCAGTGGCAGAAGTCGGTGACACATGGCAGCCTGAACGGTTTTATTCTCTCGCTGGTTCCTCAGCATCCGCAGTATTCGCGCATGCACAATGCCCTGAAAACGCTGTTAACGGATAGCCGCCCCTGGCCGCAGTTGACCGACAGACAAACCCTTCGCCCGGGGCAAATCAGCAACGATGTGCCCGCGCTGCGAGATATTCTGCAGCGTACAGGGATGATGTCTCCAGAAAATGAGCCGCCGAAGCCTGCCGATGAGGTAGTCGGTGCCGTTGATGCACCAATGGTTCATGACGATGATAATGCACAGCCGGATGTCACAGCAGGGCAGAACCAGGCCGCCAACAGCGCTGTTGTTAGTCCGTCCGCCACGACTACCACCGATGTACAGCCAGAAACACCGAATAACATCGGTAACGTGCAGGGCACGGTGGTGCCGGTAAACAGTGATAATGTTTACACGCCCGATCTGGTAGATGGTCTGAAGCGCTTTCAGCGTTGGCAGGGACTGGAGGCGGATGGTTTAATCGGCCTGCGTACCCGCGAATGGCTGAATGTTTCGCCTCAGCTGCGCGCTTCGCTGCTGGCGTTAAATATCCAGCGACTGCGACTGCTGCCCGATGACATGCACAACGGCATCATGGTCAACATCCCGAACTATTCACTGGCCTATTATGTTAACGGTAATGAAATTCTGTCCTCGCGGGTTATCGTTGGGCGGCCGGATCGTAAAACGCCGTTGATGCGCAGCGCATTGAACAATGTGGTACTTAATCCACCGTGGAATGTGCCGACTACGCTGGTTCGCAAGGACATTGTGCCAAAGGTGAAGCAGGACCCCAGCTATCTTTACAAGCACAATTATACGTTGCTGTCGGGGTGGAGCGGTGAGTCGGAAGTCATCGATCCTTCAATGATCAACTGGAGCATGGTGTCCGCTGATTCATTCCCATACCGTATCCGTCAGGCACCGGGACCGACCAACTCGCTCGGACGTTATAAATTCAATATGCCAAGTTCAGATGCGATCTATTTACACGATACGCCGAACCACGGTCTCTTCCAGCGGGATATCCGCGCGCTGAGTTCTGGTTGTGTACGTGTAAATCGCGCTTCCGATTTGGCGAATTTGTTATTGCAGGATGTCGGCTGGAACGATACGCGTATTTCCGGTGCGCTGAAGGAAGGTAATACCCGATTTGTTTCTATCCGCCAGCGCGTTCCCGTGAACCTTTACTATCTTACCGCGTGGGTTGCTGATGACGGACAACCACAGTTTCGTACAGATATTTACAATTATGACAGTACCGCTCGTTCAGGGGCTCAGATCCTGAAGCGCGCTGGTCAGTTATTGCTCTAGCGGTTGATTATTCAGCAGTTCTGTGGCGGACAGCAAAACCGTCGCCGACCGGCGCAGCGGGAGTGTATAGCTTCTCTGCGCCGGTTTACATTTTGTCGGGTTGACGGGGGTTTGTTACATCGGTAAGGTTTTGGGCAGTGTTGTAAAAGCACGTTTCCAACTACTTTTCCAGGTAATACTGATTAATGGACAAATTCGACTCTAACCGCCGTAAATTGTTGGCGTTAGGGGGGGCTGCGCTTGGCGTTGCTCTCCTTCCGACACAGGCATTTGCTTCGCTTTCCACCTCTCGTCCTCGGGTATTGACGCTAAGCAATCTGAATACCGGTGAAAGCCTGAAAACGGAATTTTTTAATGGTAAAAAATATGACAAGGACGAATTAGCGCGTCTGAATCATTTTTTCCGCGATTACCGGGCTAACAAAATAAAGACTATCGATCCACATCTCTTTGATCAGCTTTTCCGTTTACAGACCATGCTGGATACTCGTAAACCTGTACAGCTGATTTCAGGCTATCGTTCACTGGCCACAAATAACTCCCTGCGATCCCATAGCCGTGGCGTGGCTAAACACAGCTACCATACCCTCGGCCAGGCGATGGATTTCCATATTGACGGCATTGCTCTCAGCAATGTGCGCAAAGCTGCTCTCGCTCTGCGAGCGGGTGGTGTAGGATACTATCCGAGTAGCAACTTTGTGCATATTGATACCGGTCCTGTAAGGCACTGGTAAAATGGAACGCCGGCCTTTTGTCGTTGCCGGCAGTGGAGCGTTATGAACTATCATATTATTCCCGTTACGGCTTTCTCGCAGAACTGTTCGGTGATTTGGTGCCCGGAAACCCGGGAAGCCGCTCTGATCGATCCGGGTGGTGATGCGGACAAGATCAAACAAGAAATTGCTGCTCTGAATGTGGAACTGAAGCAGATTCTGTTGACCCACGGGCATCTCGATCACGTCGGTGCCGCCGCCGAGTTAGCAGAGCACTACGGTGTTAAGATTGTCGGACCTCATAAAGCTGACCTGTTCTGGTTGGAAGGATTACCGACTCAAAGTCAGATGTTTGGCTTTGGTTACTGTGCCCCCCTGACGCCAGATCGCTGGCTGGAAGAGGGCGAAACGGTGTCTGTAGGTAACGTTACGCTGGAAGTCCTGCTTTGCCCGGGACATACTCCAGGCCACATCGTGTTTTTTGACCGGGTTGGTCGGCTGCTGGTTTCTGGCGACGTTATTTTCAACGGTGGCGTAGGGCGGTCTGATTTCCCGCAGGGCAGCCACAGCGATTTAATCGCCTCTATCTATAATAAACTGTTACCACTGGGTGATGACGTGACGTTTATCCCTGGTCACGGCCCAATCTCAACGCTTGGTCGGGAAAGAATCAGCAATCCTTTCCTGCAATAAATAAAAAAGCCTGCGTTTGCAGGCTTTTTTATTTCATCCGTAGCGAATTACAGTACGGCGACGATCGCTTCACACAGCGGTGACATATTGTCAGGTGTCATACCCGCCACGTTAACGCGACCGGAATTAACCGCATAGACACCAAACTCATCACGCAGGCGTACAACCTGATCTTTCGTCAGGCCACTGAATGAGAACATACCGTTCTGGCTGATGATAAAGCTGAAATCACCCTTCGCGCCTTTTTCCTGCAGCGTATTAACAAACAGCTGACGCATACGCTGGATGCGCTGGCGCATATCGGCCAGTTCCTGCTCCCATAGTGCGCGAAGAGCTGTGTTACTGAGGATAGTCGCGACGACAGCCGCACCGTGAGACGGTGGGTTAGAGTAGTTAGCGCGAATGGTCGCTTTAACCTGGCTGAATGCGGTATCCGCAACGGCTGCTTCAGCGGCCACCAGCGTAAATGCGCCTACGCGTTCGTTATACAGGCCAAAGTTCTTCGAGTAGGAACTGCAAACAATCAGCTCCTGGTGGCTGGCGGCAAAGATGCGCAGGCCTTCTGCGTCTTCTTCCAGGCCACGTGCGAAGCCCTGATAGGCGAAGTCGAACAGCGGCAGCCAGCCTTTAGCCAGCGAAAGTTTTGCCAGCTCTTCCCACTGCGCCGCAGTTGGATCGATACCGGTTGGGTTATGGCAGCAGCCGTGGAACAGAACGACGTCTCCGGCCTGCGCGGCGTCCAGGCTGCTGACCAGTGCATCAAAGTCGAGAGCGTGATTAGCGGCATCGTAATACGCGTATTCACAGACTTCCAGCCCGGCAGCGGCAAACACGTTCTTATGATTCGGCCAGCTAGGATTGCTCACCCAGACGCGTTTAGCGCTGGTCTGGTTAGCAATAAAGTCCGCTGCAATACGCAACGCGCCGGTTCCACCTGGCGTTTGCGCCGTGCGCGCACGTTTAGCGCTGATGATGGCGCTGTCGGCTGAAAACAGGAGTTCCTGCGTACAGCGACCAAAGTCAGCAATACCGTCAATGCTGAGGTAATTTTTGGTTGTTTCGTTTTCCAGCAGATACTGCTCAGCTTTTTTTACGCTGGCCAGCACCGGCGTTTTGCCGGTTTCATCTTTATACACCCCGATACCGAGGTTGATCTTATTTGGGCGATCGTCAGCACGAAACAGGTCGGCTAAACCAAGAATGGGATCGGCGGGTGCAGCTGCAATACGTTCAAACATAATTGAAGTCCGTTAGCTTAATCTAAAGCGAAGTGAGCAATCAGGTTACCGTCAGAAAGCTGAAATTGCCAACCGTTTGCGCTAAAAAAGCCGGGTAAAGATCAAGCTTCATTAAAAGAAAACTTTGACGATGGTCATGCAGGTAGCGGCGATAGCGACGGCGGTAGCAATTATCCAGCGAGTCTGGTTAGTTATCTCTCGGTGCATACTGCCAATCTCTTTGAGCATGCCGCCCATTTCTTTATGGATGCCCACCAGGCTCTGATGCATTTCCGTTCTCAGTTCCGCCAAATCGGTTTTGGTGGCAAATGTTTCTGAGCGTGCCGTCAGGCAGGCGAGGTCGATTTTAATTTGGCCGGTGTCTTTTTCAAGCTGTTCAATACGATTGATCATGATGTCCATACTCTCTTCCTTATGCAGGTCCTTGCCTGAGAATGAGTGTACGGCAGCTGTTGGAAATATCACCCTTTATATCTAGACGAGCGTGGATTTATCACCGGGCTGGGAAGGGGATCGCAGAGTCTGTGTAATGGGCTGTAAATTGGCAGAACGGGGATAATGGAAAAACAAAAACGGGGCCGAAGCCCCGTTTGTTGCGAATTGCGCGGTGGGATATCCCACCGGCAAAAGGCAATTAGAACTGGTACTGCAGGCCAACACCAACAACGTCGTCGGTAGAGCGACCGGCTGCACGGGTGTAATCAGTGTCATCCAGCAGGTTGATTTTGTAGTCAACGTAGGTAGACATGTTTTTGTTGAAGTAGTAGTAGGTACCCACTTCGATGTATTTAACCAGGTCAGCATCGCCGCCGCCGAAGGTAGAACCGTTACCGCTGAAGCCGTCCAGTTCCTTACCTTTAGACTGCAGGTAAGCGATGGATGGGCGCAGACCGAAGTCGAACTGGTACTGTGCAACCACTTCGAAGTTGGTTGTTTTGTTAGCAGCTACGCCGGTGTTGCCGTAGTTGGTGGTGTTACGGGATTCACCGTAGAACGCCGCCAGGTATACGTTGTTCGCGTCATATTTCAGACCCAGACCGTATGCATCCGCTTTGTCGCCGGTGCCGTCTGCTTTCTGATCAACGGTACGGTTAGCAGAGAAGTAAGAACCTACTGCGCTGATGCCCATGCCGGTGTCATAGGCTACAGAAGTACCCCAGCCGTCGCCGTTCTGAAGTTGAACTTCACGGCCTTCGTTTTTGCCCTGGTACTGTACAGCGAAGCTCAGGCCGTCAACCAGACCGAAGAAGTTGCTGTTACGGTAAGTAGCAACACCTGAAGAACGACCGATCAGGAAGTTGTCGTTGTCCTGGTACAGGGTGTCATCGCCGAACACTGGCAGCTGGTCAGTGTAAGACATTGCGTCGTAGATCACGCCGTAGTTACGACCGTAGTCGAATGAACCCGCGTCACCGAATTTCAGACCAGCAAAGCCCAGACGAGTTTTGTTACCGTCTTGAACGTCAGCGCCGCCTTCAGTGTGGTTAGCCTGGACGTTGTATTCCCACTGGCCGTAACCGGTCAGCTGGTCATTAATCTGAGTTTCGCCTTTAAAACCGAAACGCACATAAGTTGCATCGCCGTCATCGCCAGCGTTGTCAGAGAAAGTATGACGCGCTTCAACTTTACCGTACAGATCCAGTTTGTTGCCGTCTTTGTTGTAGATTTCTGCTGCGTTGGCTGCACCAGCTGCTAACAGAGCTGGGATTACCACTGCAAGAATGTTGCGCTTCATCATTTTTTATTACCCTCATTGGAGTTATTTGGACACCTGCCACTGCCGTCAATAATTCGTTACAGAACCATGATGAGAGTTTGGTGTCTTCCTGTGTCTGCACGCATCTTTCCATTCGTAGCGCGGTTAATCTAGTTGGAAAATGCTACTAATATCCTATTCTGGTTACAAGAGGAAAATGTGTGTAACAAGATGTAAAAAACAGGGAACTTTGTGAGTGAACTCAAAATTTACAAAAATAAAAAAAGGCCAGCGAGGCTGGCCTTTGTATATATATGAATTTCTTATATTTAATTCTGAAATTAGAAAGAAGCGTTCCGCGGCGTACGTGGGAATGCGATAACATCCCTTACATTTTGTACCCCGGTGACATAGGCGATTAATCGTTCGAAACCTAAACCGAAGCCTGAGTGAGGAACAGTACCGTAACGACGAAGATCGCGATACCACCAGTAATCTTCTTTATTCAGCCCCATTTCGGCCAGACGTGCATCAAGAACGTCTAAACGCTCTTCACGCTGGGAACCTCCGATGATTTCACCAATTCCCGGAGCCAGAACGTCCATCGCCGCAACGGTTTTGCCGTCATCGTTCAGGCGCATATAAAATGCTTTGATGTCTTTCGGATAGTTTTTCACTACCACCGGGGCCTTGAAGTGTTTCTCGGCCAGGTAACGTTCGTGCTCAGAGGAGAGATCGATACCCCATGAAACCGGGTTCTCAAAGGTCTGGCCGGATGCCAGCAGGATTTCTACCGCTTCGGTGTAATCGACCTGGGCAAAATCGGTGGTAACAAACCGCTCTAGGCGAGTGATAGCTTCTTTATCTACGCGTTCGGCGAAGAAGGCCATATCATCGGCACGCTCTTCCAATACGGCTTTAAAGACATATTTCAGCATCGCTTCGGCCAGTGCGGCGTTATCTTCCAGATCGGCAAAGGCGATTTCCGGCTCCAGCATCCAAAACTCAGCCAGGTGACGGCTGGTGTTAGAGTTCTCGGCGCGGAAGGTTGGACCGAAGGTGTAAATTTTAGAGATTGCGCTGGCGTAGGTTTCGCCGTTCAGCTGGCCGGATACGGTCAGGAACGACTCTCTGCCGAAGAAATCTTCTTCGTAGTTGACCTTGCCTTCCGGCGTGCGCGGCAGGTTTTCCAGATCCAGCGTGGATACGCGGAACATCTCACCGGCACCTTCGGTATCGGAAGCGGTGATCAGCGGAGTAGAAACCCAGAAGAACCCCTGCTCGTCAAAGAAGCGATGCAGCGCCTGGGCCAGCGTATGGCGCACGCGGGCAACCGCGCCAATCAGGTTGGTACGTGGGCGCAGGTGAGCCACTTCTCGCAGATATTCAATGCTGTGGCGCTTAGCCGCCATCGGATAAGTATCCGGATCGTCAACCCAGCCAACCACTTCTACGTGGGTCGCCTGAATCTCAAAGCTCTGTCCTTCGCCCGGAGATTCCACTACTTTGCCGGTAACAATCACGGAACAGCCAGTGGTCAGACGCAGTACTTCATCCTGATAATTATTCAGAGAATTATTGACCACAGCCTGAACGGGATTAAAGCAGGAGCCGTCATAAACGGCGATAAAGGAAATACCGGCTTTTGAATCTCTTCGGGTACGCACCCAGCCACGTACGGTGACTTCGCTGTCAACCGCAACCCGGCCGTGCAGTACATCCGCTACAGGCACAACGCTCATATAAGTCTCTCACTATTGATCTGAATAGGAATGGTTACCCCAAATTTTGGGTCTTGCTATGTTACTTGCCGGGCGAGGAGAAACAAGAGGAATTCAATGAATGTGGGGAGATTTATTCAGTATTGGCAGTGTTGAGGGCCAGAAAGCGTCTGGCCCTGAGGGAAGTCCTAACTGGCTTTCTTCACCAGCGGCAGATCGAAGGCTTTACGCAGTGCGCGAACGAAAGCCTGATCCTGGCAAATCGTTTTGCCCGGGCTGTCGGAAAGCTTGGCTACCGGTTTGCCGTTACACTCGACCAGTTTAATGACGATGTTTAGCGGTTTAACCTGAGGAATATCGCAGGTCAGGCGTGTGCCAATACCGAATGCCACGTTAATACGCTGGCCGAAATGGCGGTAAAGCGCCACGGCGCTGTCGAGATCCAGATTATCGGAGAACACCAGTGTTTTGCTGAGCGGGTCGATGCCCAACTGCTGATAATGGGCAATCGCTTTTTCTCCCCACTCCTGCGGCTCACCGGAATCATGGCGCAATCCCTGATAGGCGCTGGCAAAGTTGCGGCCAAAATCGCGCAGGAAGGCATCCATCGTAATGCAGTCGGTGAGGGCGATACCCAACTGATCAGGGTACTCTTCCAGCCAGGCCTGCAGTGCTGCGCGCTGGCTGTTCGCCAGTACCGGGCTGATTTGCTGATGTGCCTGGAACCATTCATGGGCCTGCGTGCCCATTGGCGCGATATCCAGCCGGCGGGCAATCTCATAATTGCTCGAACCTACCAGCCACGGGAAATCCTGCTTCAGCGTGCTGACAATCGCCAGGTGCACATCCCACGAGAAGCGGCGGCGTGTGCCAAAGTCCATCAGACGGAAGCGCGACATATCCAGATCGGCGGTCAAACCGGCGAACTGGTCTAGCTTGCTTTTGAGTTTATCGACGGCCATTTCCGCCGTCACCAGCGGAGAGCGGTGGCGATGCACGACTTCACTGATCAGCGCAAGCAGTGGGACTTCCCACATAATGACTTCACGCCACGGGCCGCTGATGCGGATATCCAGCTTGCCCAGATTATTGCGTACCTGAACCTGTTGTGGATCGTATCGGAATTCCCTTAGCCATGCAAGGTAGTCAGCGGTAAAGAAAGGCAGGCTGGAGAGATAGGTGAACTCTTGATCGTTCAACGCCAGCGTAGCCATCATCTTTATCTGCTGCACGATTTCATCGGCATACAGGCCCAGCATATCGTCACCACGGCAGCGAAATTCGGCTGCAACCGTAACGTCATGATACCGGTGAAAAACCGCCTGCTGCATATGAAGTTTGTAGGCGTCGGTGTCCAGAAGCGTAGTCAAAATCGGGGAAGCGTGTCGTGTCATGGTGCGTTTCAGCATCCTCTGGCGAAGAGCGTTATCCCTGGTTCAAATGGAAAAAAGTCGCAGGAGTATAACCCGAATACTCATTTATTGAACCCGATCACAGCACAATTCAGACGGGCTGGTCGAGGACATTATGTGCTCATGTTAACAGTATGTATCATTTTCCATCAATCCCGCGTTTCGTGTGGAATCAACGTGGCAACCGAGCGATAACAGGAATAAACTTGAAATGTTAAATTAATTATCGACGTGAGAAGGACTTATGACGCAACTGCCGCAAGCTAAGAACCGCCATGATTATCGTGCACCCGACTACACGATTACCGATATCGATCTGACGTTCGATCTTAATGCCAGTACTACCAGGGTGACTGCCGTTAGTCAGATTAAGCGACTGGCGCACTCTGACGCCGAACTGCGTCTGGACGGCGAAGATCTGTCGCTGGTGTCGATTGCCGTCGATGAACAGCCCTGGGAGCATTATCGGCTGGAAGAGGGGGCGTTAATTATCAGCCACCTGCCTGACGCGTTTACGCTAAAGATTGTCAACGAGATCCACCCGGATAAAAACACCGCACTTGAGGGATTGTACAAATCCGGCGAGGCCCTGTGTACCCAGTGTGAAGCGGAAGGTTTCCGCCATATAACCTGGTATCTTGATCGCCCGGACGTCCTGGCCCGCTTCACGACGACCATTATTGCCGAGCAGGCGCTCTATCCTTATTTGCTGTCGAACGGCAACCGCATCGACGGCGGCGAACTTGAAGGTGGCCGTCACTGGACCAAATGGCAGGACCCGTTCCCGAAACCCTGCTACCTGTTTGCACTGGTTGCCGGTGATTTCGACGTGCTGCGTGACAGTTTCCACACCCGTTCCGGCCGCGATGTGGCGCTGGAGATCTTTGTCGATCGCGGGAACCTTGACCGCGCCGACTGGGCGATGACCTCGCTGAAAAACAGTATGAAGTGGGATGAAGAGCGCTTCGGTCTGGAATATGACCTGGATATCTTTATGATCGTGGCCGTTGATTTCTTCAACATGGGCGCCATGGAAAATAAAGGCCTGAACGTCTTTAACTCTAAATACGTACTGGCGAAGGCGGAAACCGCGACCGATAAAGATTATCTCGGTATTGAGGCGGTGATCGGCCACGAATATTTCCATAACTGGACCGGAAACCGCGTGACCTGCCGCGACTGGTTCCAGCTCAGCCTGAAAGAGGGGCTGACCGTGTTCCGCGATCAGGAGTTCAGTTCGGATCTGGGCTCCCGCCCGGTTAACCGTATTGACAACGTGCGCGTGATGCGCGGCGCGCAGTTTGCGGAAGATGCCAGCCCGATGGCGCATCCGATTCGCCCGGAGCAGGTGATCGAGATGAACAACTTCTACACGCTGACGGTGTATGAAAAAGGTTCGGAAGTGATCCGCATGATGCACACGCTGCTGGGCGAAGCGGGCTTCCAGAAAGGCATGCAGCTCTATTTCGAACGTCATGACGGCAGTGCGGCTACCTGTGATGACTTTGTGCAGGCGATGGAAGACGCATCGAATGTCGATCTGTCGCAGTTCCGCCGTTGGTACAGCCAGTCGGGTACACCGGTACTGAGCGTGCGCGATGACTATAACCCTGAACTTGAGCAATACACCCTGCACGTCACTCAGATGACGCCGCCGACCGCCGATCGTCAGGAGAAGCTGCCGCTGCATATTCCGCTGGATATTGAGCTGTACGACAGCAAAGGTCAGGTAATCCCGCTGCAGCACAACGGCCACCCTGTACATAACGTGCTGAACGTTACCGAAAGCTTCCAGACGTTTGTTTTTGATGGCGTTCCAGTCCAGCCCGTACCTTCGCTGCTACGTGAGTTCTCCGCACCGGTCAAACTGGATTACAACTGGAGCGACGCGCAGCTCACCTTCCTGATGCGCCACGCGCGTAACGATTTTTCGCGCTGGGATGCCGCGCAGAGTCTGATGGTGAATCATATCCGGCTGAACGTTGCCCGCTATCAGCAAGGGCAGCCGCTTTCTCTGCCGCTGCACGTGGCGGATGCCTTCCGTGCAGTGCTGTTAGAAGAGAACAGCGATCCGGCGCTGATGGCGTTAATCCTGACGCTGCCGAGTGAAAATGAAATTGCCGAGCTGTTCGATACCATCGATCCGCAGGCAATCGCGGCGGTGCGCGAAGCGCTGGTACGCACGCTGGCTGAGGAACTGACGGATGAGCTGCTGGCAGTATACCGGGCGAATCAAAACGCTGAATATCGTATTGAACATGCGGATATCGGTCAGCGTGCGCTGAAAAATGTCTGCCTGAGCTATCTGGCGTTCGGTGATGTGGCAGCGGCGGATAAACTGGTCAGCAATCAGTATCACCATGCTAACAATATGACCGACAGTATCGCCGCGCTGGCCGCGTCTGTCGCAGCACAGCTGCCGTGCCGTACTGAGCTGCTGGCGGCGTTTGATGAGCGCTGGCATCATGACGGACTGGTGATGGACAAATGGTTTGCCCTACAGGCAACCAGCCCGGCTGAGGATGTGCTGACCCAGGTCAGAGCGTTGCTGAATCACCGATCGTTCACCCTCGGTAACCCGAATCGCGTTCGCTCGCTGGTCGGGGCGTTTGCCGCAGCCAATCCGTCGGCGTTCCACGCGCAGGACGGCAGCGGCTATCAGTTCCTGGTTGAAATGCTGACCGATCTGAATACCCGCAATCCGCAGATTGCGGCGAGGCTGATCGAACCGCTGATTCGTCTGAAGCGTTACGATGCCTCCCGCCAGGCGCTGATGCGTAAAGCGCTGGAGCAGTTGAAGGGGCTGGATAAGCTTTCTGGCGATCTGTTCGAGAAAATCGAGAAAGCGCTGAACGCCTGAATTTGGTGCCGGCGTTAAGCAAAGGGGGCGATTACATCGCCCCCTTTATTTTTAGCGCTGTGCGTAGCGCGGTTCAGCGGGAGCTGCCGGGCGCTTCAGCACGCGATCGAGGACTTCGGCTTCCAGCTCGGCCAGCCGTACGGAGCCTTTCCGTCGTGGGCGCGGCAGGTCAATGCTCAGATCGAGGCCAATATTTCCTTCCTCTATTAACAGCACGCGGTCTGCCATTGCCACCGCTTCGCTGACGTCGTGCGTCACCAGCAGCACGGTAAAATGATGCTGTTGCCACAGTGATTCAATTAGGTCCTGCATTTCAATCCGCGTTAAGGCATCCAGCGCACCGAGCGGCTCATCCAGCAGCAGCAGTCCTGGACGATGAATCAGCGCTCTGGCCAGTGCCACACGCTGTTTCTGACCGCCCGAGAGGGCCGCGGGCCATTCTCCGGCGCGATCGGCCAGCCCGACGGCGGCAAGTGCCTCCAGCGCATTTTGCTTCCAGTCACGCCCTTTTAGTCCCAGGCCGACGTTATCAATGACGCTTTTCCACGGCAGTAATCGGGCATCCTGAAACATTAGCCGGATATCTTCGCGCGCCTCGTTGAGCGGTGCGCTGCCGGCCAGAAGTTCGCCGCTGCTGGCTTTCTCCAACCCGGCCAGCAGCCGTAACAGGGTACTTTTACCGCAGCCGCTGCGACCGACCACTGCCACAAATTGTCCTGAGGGAATATGCAGATCCATGCTGTTCAGTACGGTGCGGCCATTGTACTGTTTGCTGACACCGTTAATGTTTAACGGCGTCCCTGCGTTCAAACGCGCCGGAGCAGAACTTAGCTCACTCATGCATTCTCCTCTTTTAGTTGATATGCCGGATGCCAGCGCAGCCAGACGCGCTCCAGCAGCTGGGCGCTAACATCAGCCAGTTTCCCCAGCAGGGCGTAAAGAACGATCGCCACCACGACCACATCGGTTTGTAAAAATTCGCGGGCGTTCATCGCCAGATAGCCGATACCTGAATTGGCGGAAATTGTTTCAGCGACAATCAGCGTCAGCCACATCAGACCAAGAGCGAAGCGTACGCCAACCATAATTGAGGGCAGCGCACCCGGAAGCACGACCTGGATAAACAGGCTCCAGCCAGAGAGTCCATAGCTGCGCGCCATTTCCACCAGGCCGCGATCAACATTACGGATGCCGTGATAGGTATTCAGATAGATGGGGAACAGGGTGCCGAGGGCGACCAGAAAGATCTTGGCGGATTCATCAATGCCAAACCACAGTATTACCAGCGGTATTAGCGCCAGGTGAGGGACATTGCGCAGCATCTGTACGGAAGTGTCCAGCAGGCGCTCGCCCAGGCGTGACATGCCGGTTATCAGGCCCAGCAGCAGACCAATTGAACCACCTATGCTAAAGCCCAGCAGGGCGCGCCAGCCGCTGATAGCCAGATGCTGCCACAGTTCCCCGCTGGCGGAAAGCCGCCAGAAAGTGACAAGCACCGACTCGGGGGAAGGCAGAATACGTGTGGAAAGCCAGCCGGTTTGAGAAGCCAGCTGCCAGACAACGACCAGCAGTACCGGTAGCGCCCACGGCAGCAGGGCATTGGTGATATGTTTAGTTGCTTTACTCATGCCTACCTCTGAACCCTCTCGGCGGGTATTGCTGTAAAACCAAAACGCCCGCATATCAGCACGGCGGGGCGTTGTTAGCTTTGAGAAACTTTCTGCGGCGCGAAATCATGCGCAACGTGCTCTCCGTGGGCATTGATTTTCGCAGGCTGCGGCACCTCCGGGATCGCCAGATCGAGATGGGGGAACAGCAGTTCACCCACACGATAGGCCTCTTCCAGATGCGGATAACCGGAAAGAATAAAGGTTTCAATGCCGAGGTCGGCGTACTCCTGCATTCTTGCAGCCACCGTCGGGCCATCACCGACCAGGGCCGTACCGGCACCGCCGCGCACCAGACCGACTCCGGCCCACAGATTCGGCGCGATCTCCAGTTTGTCCCGCTTGCCGCCGTGCAGAGCGGCCATCCGCTGCTGGCCGACGGAGTCGGTGCGCGCCAGTGCGGCCTGGGCTTTGGCAATGGTGGCATCATCAAGATGGGAGATCAGTCGGTCGGCGGCCTGCCAGGCTTCCTCATTGGTTTCGCGGACGATCACGTGGAGGCGGATACCAAAGCGTACTTTACGACCCAGTGCGGCGGCTTTTGCCTGTACCTGAGCAATTTTTTCTTTTACCTGCGCGGGAGGTTCGCCCCATGTCAGATAGACATCGACCTGTTCCGCCGCCAGGTCCTGAGCGACCTCTGATGAGCCGCCGAACCACAGCGGTGGCCTTGGCTGCTGTACCGGTTTAAACATCAGCCGTGCGCCGCGCACATTGACATGCTTACCTTCATAATCAACGGTTTCGCCTTCCAGCACCCGGCGCCAGACGCGGGTAAATTCTGCTGATTCAGCATAGCGTTCACGGTGGTCGAGGAACACGCCGTCACCCGCCAGTTCTTCTGCATCCCCACCAGTCACCAGGTTAAACAGGGCGCGGCCGTTGGAAAGACGATCGAGCGTCGCGGCCTGGCGAGCCGCATGGGTTGGTGATGTGACGCCCGGACGAAGAGCGACCAAAAAGCGCAGCCGCTGTGTCACCGGAATCAGCGAAGCAGCGACCAGCCAGGCATCTTCACACGATCGCCCTGTCGGGATTAGCACACCGCCAAATCCCAGGCGGTCTGTTGCCTGGGCAATTTGTTGCAGATAGGTGTAATCCACCGGGCGGGCACCCTGGTTGGTACCCAGATAATGACCATCACCGTGAGTGGGAAGGAACCAGAAGACGGACAGGCTCATCGTTTTACTCCTTAATTCAGGGGCGTGGCTGCGTCAGCAGAAAACAGAAACGGGTTAAACGGCCGCGGCCAGCGGTTGATGGCGGCGGGCCAGCGCATGCCAGAAGGTATCTACCGATTCCTCAAGGCGTGCAGCCAGTCCAGGAGATAATTCCGGCTGACGATCGTAGTGGGCAATCTGGCTGTCGTCGGCAAATACACCGTGCAGAACTTCCTGTGCTTTCAGGGCATTCAGCACGGGTTTAAGTGCGTAATCTACCGCCAGCAGATGGGCAACGGTGCCGCCGGTGGCCAGCGGCAGAACCACCTTATGTTCCAGCGCGCGTTCCGGCAGTAAATCGAGCAGGGTTTTCAGCGCACCGGCAAAAGACGCTTTATAGACCGGTGTTGAAACGATCAGCCCGTCGGCTTTTTCCAGATCTTCCTTAAAGGCCAGCAGGGCGGGGGAGTCAAAGCGCGCGTAAAGCAGATCTTCAGGATGGAAGTTATGCAGATTCCACGGAGTCACCTCAACGCCACGCTGTTCAAGGGCATGCTGGCACACCGTCAACAGTGCGGTGGAGCGAGAGGGAAAGCGGGGGCTTCCCGCCAGAGTAATAACGCGCATAACCACTCCTTATAGCTAAAAGTTATTAATTAAACACATTCAAGAACTGATTGGCTTATCCTGACAGAGCAGGAAGAGGGGCTTAAATGATTTATCCGGCATTTTTTTGCCGTTTTTTTCATATAGCGGCTGGCGGTGTTGACGGTGTCGCTAACAGGACGCACTTTTTTTTGGCTTTTACGCCACGACGTTTCCATTTAGTGGCTGAATACCGGATAATACGACCCCGATTTTCTATCGGGACCTCAGGAGTGACCATGTACTATCCCCTCGTTCGTAAGGCGCTGTTCCAGCTCGATCCTGAGCGCGCGCATGAACTGACTTTGCAGCAGCTGACGCGCCTTTCCGGCACCCCCTTCACCGCCCTGATCCGCCAGTCATTACCGTTTAAACCGGTTAATTGCATGGGGCTGACGTTTAAAAATCCGCTGGGGCTGGCTGCCGGGCTGGATAAAAACGGTGAATGCATTGATGCCTTTGGCGCAATGGGGTTTGGTTTTATTGAAATTGGTACGGTCACCCCGCGCCCGCAGCCGGGTAATGATAAGCCTCGCATGTTCCGCGTTGTAGAAGCGCAGGGCATCATTAATCGCATGGGATTTAATAATCTGGGCGTTGACCATCTGGTAGAGAACGTTAAGAAAGCCCACTATGACGGCATTCTCGGCATTAATATCGGTAAGAATAAAGACACGCCGGTTGAGCAGGGAAAAGAAGATTATTTAACCTGTATGGATAAAATTTATCCGTACGCGGGCTATATCGCCATCAACATTTCCTCGCCGAACACACCGGGCCTTCGCAGTCTGCAATATGGTGAAGCGCTGGATGATTTGCTGCAGGCGATTAAAACCCGGCAGGGTGAACTTCAACAGCTTCATCATAAATATGTTCCTGTCGCGGTGAAGATCGCGCCCGATCTTTCTGAAGAAGAATTGATCCAGGTTGCCGATAGTTTGCAGCGACACAATATTGATGGCGTTATTGCGACCAATACGACCCTCGATCGTTCTTTGATTAAAGGGTTAAAACATTGTGATGAAGCCGGTGGGCTGAGTGGCCGTCCCGTACAGTTGCGCAGTACGGAAATTATTCGGCGACTCTCTGCTGAGCTGAAGGGCAGCATGCCAATTATTGGCGTGGGCGGTATTGATTCCCTGGTTTCAGCGCGTGAAAAAATGGAAGCGGGAGCTTCACTGGTACAAATATATTCCGGCTTTATTTACAAAGGTCCGCCACTAATAAAAGAAATTGTGACCCATATTTGAGTAAAAAATGCCAGGGGCTTTATTTTCGCCTCTGGCTCGTTTATATTTTGTTCTGTTAGATCGCTATTAAGTCATTTTGGCGTGTTGCTGTAAGTTAAAAAACAGCCGTTTTTTTCCCGGACCATGAATATTTTTCCGGACATCTGTAACCCATTATTACTACAGGACTCATCATGAGGATAAAACCGGACGATAACTGGCGTTGGTTTTTCGACGCAGAACAAGACCGTATGATGCTGGACCTGGCTCGTGAACAGCCATTTCGCTCACGTTTTCCCCGCAAGATGCTCACGCCGGATGCCTTTGATGTTTCAGGCTTTTGTGTCGATGACGCTGCACTATTTTTCACCTTTGCTGAGCGATGCCGCCAGGCAGAGCTGGATTCTGAACAGCGCGCTGAATTGGTGCTGAACGTGCTGGTGGCGACCCGTTTCCTCAAGCCGCTGATGCCGAAGAGCTGGCATTTTGTGACTCAGACGCACGGTGGCTTCCGTCCTGAGGAAGGCGATCTGGTTTGCGTTACCGTTAGCGATAGCGGTGAGCAGGCGACAATGATCGTCGTTGAATCGGGTGAGAACGCGGCGCTTTGCCTGCTGGCTCAGCCGGAGCTCATTCTGGCTGGCCGCAGTATGATGCTGGGTGATGCGATAAAAATTATGCACGATCGTCTTACGCCTCAGGTTAAACCTGATGCGCTGCGGTTTGCTCGCGCGGTGTAACTCACCGCGCAAGATGATCCTTAGCGTAGAATCAGATCCCCTGACGGGATACAGCTGCAGCTGAGTATGGTTCCATCCTTCCGTATTGCTCCTTTTTTCAATGCGCTGACCTCACCACTGACCAGGGTGACTTTGCAACTGCCGCAGATCCCTGCCCGGCAGGAGTAGGGAATACGAATCCCCTGCATTTCCAACTGCTCCAGCAGCACCTGCTGATTGTTGCCGCTGAACGCCTGACCGTTCCAATTCAGGGTCACCTCACCTGGCGGTTGTGTATCGACGGTCAGCGTTTCGGTAACTTCACCGCTGCCGTAGGCGCGGGCAGGCTGGCGTTTAATCACCTCAAGCCTGTCGCCACTCCGGATGACGCCGCTGCTGCGGGCGACCAGATTCATTCCGAAGTCGATATCTCCGCTGCCGTCCTGTGCGCTGCGAAAACGCTGGAGCGTGGACAGCGGTTCACCGCTGGGATGTTTGCGGCCACGCTGTGGGCTGATGGTGGTGAACACGCAGCGGCTGCAGGGTTTGGGCAGATCGAAAAGCACATCGCCGATCTTCACCGTTGACCAGCCGTCTTCGGCCCAGGCGTTCGCACCGGTAATCACCAGGTTTGGGCGGAACTGTTCCATCCTCACGCCTGCCGGGCAGCGCTGTTGTAAATCAAACAGTGAGGCTTCATTAACCAACAGATAGGGGAAACCATCGGCGAATCCGAGAGGAACCTGTTCAAAATGTTTTACTCGGCGGGTCATGCGGGGGCCAACCCAACGTAGCTGAAGTGGTCGGGGGAAAAAGCTGCTCAGCCACTGGTTGATATTGTCTGGGGCAATCAGGGCGCTGAAGTGGCTTCCCCAGACTTCAGTGGGCTCACTGTCGGGGAGAAAATCCTCAAACAGCACCGTTGCGCTACTGCCATCGGGTGCGCTGAGCTGTAAACCACCCATAATTAAAGCCGGAGTGAACAACACCATTTCGGGATACTGGCGCGCGGTAATAAAGGTGCCATCAGGTTCGGTAAGCATAAAGATGCGATCGAAGGCAAGGCCGCTCTCTAAAGCCTGAGCATGCGAAACCTGTATGCCGCGCATGGATTTTACCGGGTGAATAAATAACCGTGACAGTGTGATCATGGTGCTGACTCCTTGTGCAGCCGGTATATGCCCCCTGTTAAGCCAGGGTTTCTGCAGCAAAAGAAGCTAACTTTATGACATGACGCCATGATTAGCTATAATGCGCAGCAATTTTCTGATGACGATAAGTGACACTATGAATTCTCTGTTTGCCAGTACGGCGCGTGGGCTCGAAGAGCTGTTAAAAAGTGAACTGGAAGCCCTTGGCGCGCAAAGCTGCCAGGTCGTCCAGGGCGGCGTACATTATCAGGGTGACGATCGTCTGATGTACCAAAGTCTGATGTGGAGTCGTCTGGCGTCGCGTATTCTGCTGCCGCTGACAGAATGCGGTGTTTACAGCGATCTGGACCTCTACCTCGGCGTGCAGGCTATTGACTGGCCGGCAATGTTCGGCAGCGATAAAACCTTCGCCGTGCATTTTAGCGGTCTGAACGAGGTTATCCGCAACAGTCAGTATGGTGCGCTGAAGGTCAAAGACGCCATTGTTGACAGCTTTACTCGTAAAGGGCTGGCGCGTCCGGATGTCGATCGCGAACTGCCGGATATCCGCGTCAATGTCTGGTTGAATAAAGACACGGCCAGCATCGCGCTGGATTTGAGCGGTGAAGGCCTGCACATGCGCGGTTATCGCCAGCAAACCGGTCAGGCACCGCTGAAAGAGACCCTGGCTGCCGCTATTGTGCTGCGCTCCGGCTGGCAGTCGGGTACGCCACTGGTCGATCCGATGTGTGGTTCCGGTACCCTGCTGCTGGAAGCCGCGATGATCGCCTGCGATCGCGCACCGGGCCTGCACCGTAACCACTGGGGCTTTACCGGCTGGAGCAAGTTTGATGCAGCGCTCTGGAGTGAAGTGAAGCAGGAAGCGCAGGCGAGAGCAAAGAAAGGCCTGCAGGATAATACCTCGCGCTTCTTCGGCTATGACAACGATCCACGCGTGATTGAAAGTGCGCGGGCCAACGCCCGTCGTGCTGGCCTGGCTGAGCGGATCAGCTTCACCCTTCAGGATGTGCTGAAGCTGCAAAATCCGCTGCCGGAAGGGCCAGCGGGTACGGTGCTGAGCAATCCACCTTACGGTGAGCGTCTGGAAAGTGAACCTGCGTTGATCGCGCTGCACAGTCAGCTGGGCCGCCTGATGAAAGCTCAGTTTGGCGGCTGGAATCTGTCGCTGTTCAGCGCTTCACCTGAGCTGCTGAGCTGCCTGCAGCTGCGTGCCGATCGTCAGTTCAAAGCAAAAAATGGTCCGCTGGACTGCGTGCAGAAAAACTATCAGCTGGCCGCGAACCCGTCTGGCGGTGCCGTGGCACAGCTGGCGGATGATTATGCCAACCGCCTGCGTAAGAATCTGAAGAAGCTGGATAAGTGGGCGCGCCAGGAAGGGATTGAATGCTATCGCGTCTATGATGCCGACTTACCGGATTATAACGTCGCCGTTGACCGTTACGCTGACTGGGTGGTGGTGCAGGAATATGCGCCGCCGAAAACCGTTGAGCCAGCCAAAGCGCGCCAGCGTCTGTTTGATGTCATTGCCGCAACGCTTAATGTCATGGAGTTACCGACCAACCGGCTGGTGCTGAAAACCCGTGAAAGGCAGAAAGGGAAAAATCAGTATCAGAAACTGGGCGAGAAGGGGGATTTTTTCCAGGTCAGCGAGTTTAACGCCAAACTGTGGGTCAATCTGACGGATTATCTCGATACCGGTTTGTTCCTCGATCATCGAATCGCTCGTAAGATGCTGGGCCAGATGAGTAAAGGAAAAGACTTCCTCAATCTGTTTGCCTACACCGGTAGTGCCAGCGTTCACGCCGGCCTTGGCGGTGCGCGCAGCACCACCACGGTCGATATGTCGCGGACCTACCTGGAGTGGGCAGAACGTAACCTGCGGCTTAACGGTTTAACCGGTCGCCAGCATCGACTGATGCAGGCAGACTGCCTGAACTGGATGCGCGAAGCCGATGAACAGTTCGATCTGATCTTTATCGATCCGCCAACGTTCTCTAACTCCAAGCGAATGGAGGAGAGTTTTGATGTGCAGCGCGATCATCTGGATCTGATGAAGGATCTTAAACGTCTGCTGAGAGTGGGCGGCACCATTATGTTCTCTAATAATAAACGCGGCTTTAAGATGGACTTTGCCGGGCTGGAAGCGTTGGGCCTTGAGGCTCGCGACATTACCGCCAAAACACAGTCACAGGATTTTGCCCGTAACCGTCAAATTCACAACTGCTGGCTGCTGACGCACGCCGGTAAGGAATAAGTATTTATGTCACTAATCAGTATTCATGGCGCTTATCTTTCATTCAGCGATGCGCCGCTGTTGGATAACACTGAACTCCATATCGAAGAGAATGAGCGCGTTTGTCTGGTCGGGCGTAACGGTGCCGGTAAATCCACGCTGATGAAGATTATCAACCGTGAGCAGCCTCTGGACGATGGTCGTATCATTTATGAACAGGATCTGATCGTCGCTCGTCTGCAACAGGACCCTCCGCGCAACGTGGCAGGTTCGGTGTATGACTTTGTTGCCGAAGGGGTGGAAGAGCAGGCGGAGCACCTGAAAGCCTATCACGCTATTTCTCACACGGTGATGGAAGATCCGAGCGATAAAAATCTCAATGAGATGGCGCGTCTGCAGTCGATCCTCGACCATCAAAATCTGTGGCAGCTGGAAAGCCGTATTAATGACGTGCTGGAGAAGATTGGTCTGGACGGTGACGCTGAACTTTCTTCCCTGTCCGGTGGCTGGCTGCGTAAAGCGGCGCTGGGGCGCGCGCTGGTCAGCAACCCGAAGGTGCTGATGCTTGATGAGCCAACCAACCACCTGGATATTGAAACCATCGACTGGCTGGAAACGTTCCTGAAAACGTTCCAGGGCAGCATCATCTTTATCTCTCACGACCGTTCATTTATCCGCAATATGGCAACGCGTATTGTCGATCTTGACCGCGGCAAGCTGGTGTCCTGGCCGGGAGATTACGATCAGTATCTGCTGGGTAAAGAGGAAGCGCTGCGCGTTGAAGAGATGCAGAACGCTGAGTTTGACCGCAAACTGGCGCAGGAAGAAGTGTGGATACGCCAGGGCATCAAAGCCCGTCGTACGCGTAATGAAGGACGCGTACGCGCTCTGAAGGCCTTGCGCCGCGAACGTTCAGAACGCCGTGAAGTGATGGGCAAAGCCAACATGCAGGTGGAAGAAGCATCGCGCTCCGGCAAGATTGTCTTCGAAATGGAAAACGTCAAGTACGGTATCGCGGGCAAGCAGCTGGTTACTGATTTCTCTCGTCAGGTTCAGCGCGGTGACAAAATTGCCCTGATTGGCCCGAACGGCTGCGGTAAAACCACGTTGCTGAAGCTGATGCTGGATCAGCTCAAGCCGGACAGTGGCCGGGTGCATATTGGTACTAAACTGGAAGTGGCCTACTTCGATCAGCACCGTGCGGAGCTGGACCCGGACCGCACGGTGATGGATAACCTGGCCGAAGGTAAGAAGGAAGTGATGGTTAACGGCAAGCCGCGCCATGTGCTGGGTTATCTGCAGGAATTTCTGTTCCATCCGAAACGCGCGATGACGCCGGTGCGAGCCTTGTCCGGTGGAGAGCGCAACCGACTGCTGCTGGCTCGTCTGTTCCTGAAGCCGAGTAACTTGCTGATTCTCGATGAACCGACCAACGACCTGGATGTAGAAACGCTTGAGCTATTGGAAGAACTCATTGATGGCTACCAGGGAACGGTACTGCTGGTTAGCCACGATCGTCAGTTCGTGGATAACACTGTCACCGAATGCTGGATCTTCGATGGTACTGGTGAAATTGGTGCATTCGTTGGTGGCTACCATGATGCCCAGCTTCAGCGTTCTGCCTGGAAGCAAAACCGGGCCGCGGCTAAAAATGCGCCTTCTCAACCTCGTCAGGAAAGCGTAAAAAGCGAAGCAGTAAAAAAACCGGCTGCTAAGCTGAGCTACAATTTACAGCGCGAACTGGAACAGCTGCCTCAGAAAATGGAAGAACTGGAAGCACAGCTTGCTGCATATCAGGCGCAGGTTGCTGATGTAAACTTCTTTAACCAGCCGCACGAAGCGACTCAGCCGGTTCTGGATGCGCTGGCAAAAGCCGAACAGGAACTGGAGACGGCGTTTGAACGTTGGGAATACCTTGAGTCGTTAAGTAACGGCGCGTAATTTTATTGAGGGAAAAGTATGTGTTCGTCGCACCACGCACATCAATGGATTCTATGTCCGCAGTGTGACCTCATGACACAGTTGCCCGTGCTTCTGCCGGGCAGCAAAGCAAGCTGCCCGCGCTGTCATACCACACTTCACTCCAGCTGGGTTGAGCCGCTCAGGCGGCCGGCTGGCTATGCGCTGGCGGCGCTGTTTATGCTGCTGCTGGCTAACCTCTTTCCCTTCGTTAATATGCGGGTTGCGGGTTTAAGCAGCGAAATTTCCATGATGCAGATCCCTCAGGTAATGGTTTCTGAGGACTACAGCAGTCTGGCTACGCTGTTTATGCTCTTCGTTCAGGGCGTGCCCGCGTTCTGCATGATAGCGATCCTGCTGCTGGTCAGCCCGTTAAAACTGCCGCTGCCGTTGAAACGGGGTATGACCCGCATCCTGATGCAGCTGCGGAGCTGGGGCATGGCGGAAATTTTCCTCGCCGGAGTTCTGGTCAGTTTCGTTAAGTTGATGGCCTATGGCGACATCGGCATTGGTAGCAGCTTTATCCCCTGGTGCCTGTTTTGCGTACTGCAACTGCGGGCATTTCAGTGCATAGAACGTCGGGTGCTTTGGCAGCGAGTTGCGCCATTACCCGCTCTGCCTGCGCGTCCGGTGGCGGGCATTAGCGGCCTGCGGCAGGGTATGCGCTCCTGCTCATGCTGTACCGCAGTGCTGGCCAGCGATCGGTTAGTCTGTCCGCGCTGTGGGAGTCGTGGCCATGCACGGCGTAAGCACAGTCTGCAGTGGACGCTGGCGCTGCTGTTGACCTCCATACTGCTTTATATTCCCGCTAACCTGATGCCAATCATGATCACCGAAGCGCTGGGTAACAAGATGGGTTCAACCATCATGGCCGGGGTTATCCTGCTGTGGAGCGATGGTTCCTATCCGGTAGCACTAGTGATATTCATTGCCAGTATCATGGTACCTTCATTGAAAATGCTGGCTATCGGCTGGTTGTGCTGGGATGTCAAGGGAGACAGTCGGCATCACCATGACAGTGAACGGATGCATAAAATTTATGAAATGGTCGAGTTTGTCGGACGCTGGTCAATGATTGACGTTTTTGTTATTGCCGTACTGTCGGCACTGGTGCGTATGGGGCGGCTGATGAGCATCTATCCCGCAACGGGCGCGCTGTTATTCGCGATGGTGGTGATCCTGACAATGTTTGCTGCTATTACGTTTGATCCCCGACTAACCTGGGATCGGGTGAAAGATAAGAGTACTGAGGAGTCGTTTAGTGACGGACAATAATCACAGCACCGCCAGGGTAGAACATATTAAACGCTGGTCCCCGGTGTGGATCGTGCCGATTGTGACCGTGCTGATCGGCGCATGGATACTGTTTTATCATTTCAGTCATCAGGGGCCGGAAGTGACCCTGATTACTACCAATGCAGAAGGCATCGAAGGTGGAAAAACCACCATTAAAAGCCGCAGTGTGGATGTCGGCATAGTTGAAAGTGCTGTATTGACGGACGATCTGCACCACGTTGAAATTAAAGCGCGTCTTAACTCTGGTATGGAGAAACTCCTGCGCGAAGACAGTGCTTTTTGGGTCGTCAAACCCACTATTGGCCGCGGTGGCGTTAGCGGTCTGGGAACACTGTTGTCCGGCGCCTATATTGAGCTTCAGCCCGGTGCAAAAGGCGAAAAAGCAAAACAGTATGAACTACTGGATGCACCGCCGTTGGCTCCACCGGATGCAAAAGGGATCCGCATCACTCTGGACAGCCGCAAAGCCGGCCAGCTAAACCCGGGCGATCCGGTCCTGTTCCGTGGTTATCGCGTTGGTTCAGTAGAAACCAGTTCATTCGATACCGATAAACGTATGATCGGCTATCAGTTGTTTATTGCCGCGCCTTACGATCGGCTGATTACCACCAATGTTCGCTTCTGGAAAGACAGCGGCATTGCGGTTGATATGTCCGCATCGGGGATGCGGGTCGAAATGGGATCGCTGGCAACGCTGCTAAGTGGTGGGGTGAGTTTTGACGTACCGGAAGGCTGGGAGCTGGGTAAGCCCGCTGAAAATAAAGCGGAGTATCGGTTATTTGACGATCAGCGTAGCATTCAGGATTCTCTCTACAGCGAGCACAAAGATTTCCTGATGTTCTTTAACGAATCGGTTCGTGGCCTGAATGCGGGTGCGCCGGTTGAATTCAGGGGTATTCGCCTTGGTACCGTGGCTGAAGTACCGTTCACCGCGCCGGGTATCGCTCAGCGCCTGAATAACGATTACCGTATTCCGGTGCTGATCCGTATAGAACCAGAGCGTTTCCGTAAGCAGCTGGGAGAAGGTTTCAACTTCGAGCAGCATCTGAAAAGTGGTATCAGTGAGGGGTTACGCGCCTCCCTTAAATCTGCCAACTTGCTGACCGGTTCGCTATACGTGGATCTGGATTTCTATAAAAATGCCAAAGCGGTAACTGGTTCGTCTAAATTTGGAGATTACGAACTGATCCCTACTGTCAGCGGTGGACTTGCGCAGATTCAGGAAAAGCTGGTGGAGTCGTTGGATAAGATCAACAACCTGCCGCTGAATCCGATGCTGAACGAGGCAACCGGTACGCTGAAAGAGAGCCAGCGCACGCTGCGCGAGCTGCAAAAAACGCTGGATAACCTCAATCAAATCACTTCCAGTCAGGCGATGCAGGAGCTGCCGGCAGATATGCAGAATACGCTACGTGAACTGAATCGCAGCATGAAAGGCTTCCAGCCAGGATCGCCGGCTTACAACAAAATGGTGGCGGATTTGCAGAGTCTGGATCAGGTGATGCGTGAGCTACAGCCGGTGCTAAAAACACTTAACAATAAAAGTAATGCGCTGGTGTTTGAAGCGAAACCCGGTCAGGACCCACAGCCGAAGAGGGCGAAATGATGATGAAATGGATACCCTTAGCGCTGATCCTTGCGGTGACTGCCTGCAGCAGTACGCCAGAAACACGCTATTATCAGTTGCCTGTTGCAGGCAGTAATACGGTGGTGAGCAGTCAGACTTTTTCCCGGCCAATCTGGGTAGAGGCGGTATCGATCCCGGATTATCTGGCAGGTAACGGCGTGGTCTATCAGAGCAATGACGTTCAGTACGTTATCGCCGCTAACAATCGCTGGGCCAGTCCGCTCGACCAGCAGCTACAGCAAACGCTGGTCAGCAATCTGAGCCGTGAATTGCCCGGCGCGGTGATTTCTTCTTCGCCCCTTGGTCAGCAGCACGATACACTCAATGTGACGGTCACCGGCTTTCATGGGCGCTACGATGGCCGTGCAGTGATCAGTGGTGTGTGGATGCTGCAGCGTGAAGGCCGCATAGAGAAGCGTGCGTTTATGCTGGACCTGCCGCAAAGCGAGGACGGTTATGATTCGCTAGTCAGAACGCTCTCTCAGGGCTGGCAACAGATCTCGACCCAGATCGCAAATGCGATAAATCAGCAACGTTAGTTATTATTTTTACAAATGGCCTAAGCCTTTGATTATCGCAAAATGAGACTTTTGCATAATCGAAGGCTTTTTTATTGCTAATCATCCACCTGTAACCTTTCAGTACCAATAAACAATGCAAAATTATGAAAATGCCAGGTCATAAATATGACATTGGCGTGAAATTTGCGCATTGATCTTTTATTACCGCAGAGGTAGAACTTAATTGTGGCTGCGCACTCAGTAGCCACTGTTTTCTTTCCACCAGATTCCACCAGACAAAATGAGGGAAACGCGGCATGAAGAGACAGAAACGAGATCGCCTGGATCGGGCACATTCACGGGGTTATCAGGCGGGCATTACCGGACGCTCAAAAGAGATGTGTCCTTACCAAATGCTAGATGCTCGATCTCACTGGTTGGGAGGTTGGCGACAGGCCATGGAGGACAGGACGGTTACCGCGTAACGCCTGTTCAACGTAAAGGAACAAACCTCCGCTGCTGCGGAGGTTTTCGGTTCTGGAGGTCATCGTTTTGCAACAATGACCAGAACGATTAGAAAGCAGTTGTATCTTTGAACAGACCTACTTTCAGGTCGGTAGCGGTGTAAATCACCTGGCCATCGACCAGCACTTCTCCATCAGCAACGCCCATCACCAGTTTACGGTTAATAACGCGTTTAAAATGAATACGGTACGAAACCTTTTTCGCCGTTGGCAGGACCTGGCCGGTGAATTTCACCTCGCCAACGCCCAGCGCACGGCCTTTACCTTCAGCGCCTAACCAGCCGAGGTAAAAACCGACCAGCTGCCACATTGCATCCAGACCCAGGCAGCCAGGCATAACCGGATCGCCAATAAAGTGGCAGCCGAAGAACCACAGGTCCGGATTGATATCCAGCTCGGCCTCAACAAAGCCCTTACCGTAGTTGCCGCCATCTTCTGTCATTTTGATTACGCGGTCCATCATCAACATATTGCCGGCTGGCAATGGCGGGCCTTCTGCACCAAAAAGTTCACCGCGACCAGAAGCAATCAGGTCTTCTTTTGTATAGGATTCGCGTTTATCTACCATATTCTCAATAAGCCTTATTTTAGTGAATCACGAATTTTAGCTAACACGTGTACGCTGAACAAGTCCGATCAGCGCTGGTTGAACCAGTTTAACCAACGTAATGCCCACGGAAGCTGTCGTGCATCCTGTTGATTAATCTGAGCAATGCGATCCTGAATAGAACGCAGCAGACAAGGATCGTTCTCCTTGTCCCATTCAACACCCGTTAACAACGGCAGGGCTTCATCCACGCTGGATACGGCCCACAAATGGAATTTACCTTCCCGCACAGCATCTACAACTTCTTGTTGTAACGAGAGGTGACGTACGTTGGCCGCAGGAATAATAACGCCCTGATTGCCATTTAGCGTACGTTGATTACAGATATTGAAGAAGCCTTCAATTTTTTCATTTAATCCGCCCACGGGCTGAACGCGACCAAACTGATCGACGGAGCCGGTAACGGCAATTTGCTGATTGATAGGCTGTAAAGCGAGTGCGCTGATTAATACGCAAAGCTCTGCCAGCGAGGCGCTGTCGCCATCAACTTCTGAGTATGACTGTTCAAATACCAGGGAAGCGGAGAAGGGCAGCTGTTGGTCCAGCTCCAGCTCGGCGATCAGCCAAGCCTGCATAATCATCATGCCTTTAGCATGGATATTTCCACCGAGTTCTGCTTTACGCTCTACATCGGTAAACTCGCCGTCACCTACATGCACCACGCAGCTGATACGCGAAGGCTCACCAAACGGACGTGGGTGACCCGGGAAATCGATCACCGAAAGTGCGTTGATTTGGCCAACCATTTCACCTTCGGTTTCGATCAGAATCTGGTCAAGCAGAATGTCATCACGAACGCGCTCTGAAAGGAAACCTTCACGCCATTCGCGGGTAGTGAGAGCGTCGCGTAAATTTTCACCGTTTACATTCTCATCTTCACTGTAAAGTGCAGCATCCTGCAGCTGACGTGCCAGCCAGGTGGGATCTAGCGGAAGTGTCTCCTGATCGCCGGTATAGCGGGCTGCTTCGCGGATGAGCACTGGCCAGAAATCAGCTGCCGGGGCTGGATAACCAAGGCTCTGTGCAATGCTGAGCACCCACTGCATCCAGTTAGTGAATTCTTCCTCATCAACCAGCTGGATGTTCTCTTCAAACTCGCTGTAAAGCGACAGTGAAGCCAGCTCGGGTTCCATATCCTGGAAATCAGCCAGTGCATCACGATCGCCGGTAAGAACCAGACGAAGCTGCATCGGCATTGACGGGACGTCTAGCGGCAGCGGCCGTGTTTCATCCTGCGAATACCAGTCAAAGCGCTGGTTGACTATGATTTTTTTCAGGCGTAGCCAGAGTAATGGCTGTGCCAGCAACGCGCGCAGGGAGAGGATCAGCACGCCGCCGTTGGCGCGGTGAACAAGGCCTGGAGACAGCGTGAGTATTGAGTTATAAACACGAACGCAGCCAAAAAGCTGCTCGGCTTCGATCCAGTCAGCCTGATGAACGCCGCCGGTGCTGGCAAAATTATCATCTGAACTTTCCGCAGGGCGCCAGATGACCTTCTGCGGTTCAACCAGGTAGTGCCCACCGTATAACAGGTTTGCATCATCCTCTTCATCTGATTCGACGAGGGAAGAGAGGACATCCTGTAGCAAAGCCAGATATTCGGCGCTTTCGGCGCTTTTGACCAGCATAAGCGGTACTTTAGCCGGGGTTTGCAGAAGCAGGCTGAGGCCGTTGAACAGGCGAGACTGCACGTTAGCAAAACACTCTGTCTCAGTGGTGGCAGCCTGTGAGATGAGATGCTGGAAGCGTTCTGTATCGGGCTGTAGGGCGCGCCACTCTAATCGGTTGTTGGTCAAAGTTATCGTATTTTTCTGAAATGAATAAAAGCGGCATTATACAATAATTCAGCCTGTTAAGCACAGCAGACATGCGGTTCTGTATTAACTGAATTGAGATTCACGGCCTGGTTCCGGTTTTCTTTGCAGCCAGATTAAAAAAAGCTGTTATTCTTAACTTGTTATAGGATCAGCATGAGATTCCGATGAAATATCAACAACTGGAAAATCTTGAAAGCGGATGGAAATGGAAATACCTCGTCAAAAAACACCGCGAAGGTGAAGCGATCACGCGCTATATCGAACTCAGCGCAGCGCAGGCGGTCGTGGATGAGTTGTTGGCGATGGAGAATACTCCCAATCTGGTTTTGACCTGGATTAACCAGCATATTAATCCGGCTCTTGAAAACCGTATGAAGCAGACGATTCGCGCGCGTCGTAAACGCCATTTTAATGCTGAACATCAGCATACGCGGAAGAAGTCTATCGATCTGGAATATCTGGTGTGGCAGCGTCTTGCTGGACTGGCGCAGCGCCGTAACAGTACGCTTTCGGAAACGGTGGTGCAGCTCATTGAGGATGCGGAACGTAAAGAGCAATATGCCAGTCAGATGTCCTCACTTAAGCAGGATCTTAAGGCTATTCTCGGAAAACCTGAATAACAGGACGGGAAGCAATTTAACTCTCAGATGCTGTAATGAAGGAAATAAAAAACCCCGCCGAAGCGGGGTTTTTTGCTCAAAGCGTCACTTAAGCCTGAGGCTGAGTTACAACGTCTTTGATGCCTTTAACTTCGATTTCTACGCGACGGTCTGGCGCCAGGCAGTCGATCAGAGCCTGACGGCCTTTCACGCTGTCACAGGTGTTGCCAGTAACTGGGTTAGATTTACCCTGGCCACGTGCAGAGATCTTGTTAGCTGGGATACCTTTAGATACCAGGTAATCCACGACTGACTGAGCACGTTTCTCAGACAGTTTCTGGTTGTATTCTTCAGAACCGATGCGGTCTGTGAAGCCCAGTACTACAACAGAGCCATCTTTAGGGTCCAGATTGCTCAGCTGGGTGTACAGCTGATCCAGTGCCTGCTGACCTTCTGGTTTCAGAGTGGCTTTGTTGAAGTTGAACAGCACGTCAGACTTCAGGGTGAAACGCTTGGTTTCAACAACTGGAGCTGGTGCTGGAGCTGGTGCTGGAGCAGCAGCTTCTTCCTGACCGAAACGGTAAGAAACACCTACGCTGAACATAGAGTTGTCAGGACGTGCACCAACGGTACCTGCGTCACCGATGTTGTTAACCCACTGGTAGTCCAGACGGGTTGCCCAGTTTGGAGTCAGAGCATATTCAACACCCACTGCTGCCAGTGGAGAAACGCCGGTGTCGTGATCGCTGATGCGATCGCCGCCAACTACCTGCTGAGTGGAGTCAGCACGCCAAACCATACCACCCAGACGGGTGTACAGGTCCAGGTTGTCCAGAACCGGGTAGCTCAACTTAGCTGCCAGCTGAACGCCCTGCGCTTTGAATGCGCCATTGACCTGATCGCCTTTGTTAGGCATACGGCCCAGCCAGTCATAACCCAGTTCGAAGCCCAGGTATGGATTCGCCTGATAACCAACGAATGCACCAGCACCAAGCTGGTTTTCATGAGTTGGGCCGTCGTTGTTTTGGTAACCGTTACCGTAGTAACCTTTGTCGTGGTACTGAGACCAGCCCAGTTTAGCACCGGTATACCAGGTGTCATCTTTAGGAGCGGCCTGCGCTACGGTAGCGAAGCCAGCCAGTGCCACTGCAATTGCGATAGCTGTCTTTTTCATTTTTGCGCCTCGTTATCATCCAAATAGGCAATGAGCTTAAATTAAGCTCTTTGGTTAAATCCTTTGCCGGGTTGTCATGCTCGTTTATGACTCTTCCAAAAAAAGGAGGTTATTGAGCACCCTGGCGAGATAAAGTCTACAACGTACTAGCAAACTTACAAGTGTGATATGACGCTGGCCGGTAAAAAAATGGGGAATCTTACATATTTTTTAACATTCCGAAGGGAATTATGTGTATAAGAAATGGTCAGAGACGCAGCTAACCTATTGTACAGCCGCGTCATAACATTATCTGGGGCTTAAGGCGTGTACCACGAGAAAAAATCCTGAGAATTATCTCATTTTTACTTAATGATACAAACTTGAATGAATTTTTAACCCGCTAAGTGGTCTGCCTGACTGAGAATTTGCACGATCGGGACGCATGATTAACCCCAGAGCCTGGCCAGAGTTTGCTGCTGCCAGCAGTCGTGCACGATCGCTCTCCGAAACATCCTCTTCGAACCACCCCAAAACGACGCTGTAATTACCTGTTTGCAAAGCTTTAATCATTGCTTCAACGGTAGTGATTGGCCCTGAATGTGCGGCTTGCATAACGCGATCTAAAGGCAGCCCTGAACGCTGCAACCACTCGCGGCTCAACTTTTGATGAGGAGTGAGCCACAGCTGCCAGCGAGACTGTTTGCCTAACTGCTGTAACAGAGGGAGCAGCAACAGCTGCGTCATACCTGGCTGGTTCTCGCTGTAAATTAATTCGCTAATCAGGCCAGCGGCATTAGCTGGAGCAGATGTCACGCGTGATGAAACGTGGAATGCACTATTAACTGATTGAGATTTCGGGAAATAGGTATGCATGATGTCTTCGCTCGCAATGTCACTGTATGAATATACAGTATATGCGTAATGGACAAAGATCAACCTTATTTTTTTGATTACGCCTCGCAAAATCGCAAGATAACTTGAAACATTGTCATTTATTCATTGAACCTGTAATACGGATTGCCTATGTTTCAATATGTTGATTTTTCGGGATTTATGCGAATGTTCTTAAGCTGAGCAGGGAGTTGCTATGAGTAGTTCAAAACAGAGAATTGAGCAGACGAAACAGCGTTTAGCGGCGTTGGGGCCGGTGGAATCACGCACACAGTTTGGTGGCTATAGCCTGTCTGTGTCGAAGACCGTATTTGCAGTTGTTGCCGATGGAGAACTGTATCTGCGTGCCTGCGAACAGGCCCAGCCATATATAAGTGAAAGGAAAATGCAGCCTCTGCATTTTGTAAAGCGAGGTCTGCCGGTTGCCCTTAATTACTACCGTGTTGATGGTGTGCTGTGGTCCGATGCCGACCAGCTAGTGGCTATTTCTTCACTGTGTCTGAATGGTGCACGGCAGGAATTAAAAGAGAGGCTAAGGAATCGGCGTATCAAAGATCTACCCAATATGGGGATTCGGATGGAGGCGTTGCTGCGGGAAGTCGGTATTTGTTCCATTGAAATGCTCATGGAACAGGGGGCAAAACGAAGCTGGCTTAAACTGCGGGCTATCAATAAACATCTTGGTCTTTCGGTGCTATTTGCTCTTGAGGGGGCGATAGTTGGCAGCCACTATGAGGCGCTGCCGACCGCAGTTAAAGAGGAATTGCGCGCCTGGTTTAAAAGCAATGCGCATCGAAAAGGGTGATTTTTTTCATTAAGCCTGGTTGCCGGTACGTTGAACAATCTGCTGTTTAAGCCTGGCAATTTCAGGTAACAATGCCACCAGCAGGCCCACCTGCTGTAAGACAAGCGGTTCTTTGGTGGCATTATCCGCCTCAGTTTTCTGAATCCGTTGTGCCAGGTTTGCCATCATGCGCTGCGCTTTAGCTTCATCCACCACTTCAATATGCAGGATATCATCAACATAGCAGACGGCATCATCCATTAGCTGAAGTAGATTGGTGTTTTCGAGTTTCTCACGGTGTGCCCCCAGCGCTGAAATGTAGCTCAGGAACGAGTGGTTCAGACACAGTAGTCGGAAAGCGGCTTCACGAAGTGCGCTATCCGCTTTACTTTCAGCCGGGATATTCGATACCACGGCAGCCAGCTCTGCATCACCGTTGTGGGCATCCCGCCGTGCGATGCGGTAATCAAGGCGATTGTCTTTTCCCTGATGATACTGCACCAGCACTGCATCCAGGTAGCGGCAGTTAGCATTGAGCGTTCGCTCCGCCACGGCCGGAAGTCTGAGGAAACGCCAGTCCGGCCAGATAAATGCGACGGCCAGCCAGGCAATGCCACAGCCCAGCAGCGTATCAATAATGCGTGGCAGCGCGACTTCAAACCCTTCGCCCAGCAGATTGAAGCACAGCAGCACCAGCAGCGTGATAAACATGGTGGCATGGGCATACTGAATGTTACGGAAGAAGAAGAACATCACGCCGGTAACAACGATCAGCATCAACTGCCCCTCAATAGACGGTACCAGCCAAAGGAGAGGCAATCCGAGAGCAATTCCTGTCAGTGTACCGACGATTCGCAGCGCCAGCCGCCTGCGCGTGGCACTGTAATTGGGCTGGCAAACAAACAGGCTGGTTAGCAGTATCCAGTAGCCGTGCTGCAGGCCGGTGAATTGAATAAAAGCGTAACCGGCGCACAGGAGAAGCGAGAGTCGGACTGCATGGCGGAACAGCGGCGATTCCGCACTCATATGGCGGCTGAGGCGCAGGCGGATATCGCTCCAGCCGGTTAGCCCCTCGCGGGAAAGCGACTGATCGTGGTAATAACCGCCTTCCGCCAGCGCCTGCTCTGATTCAATCGTTGCCAGCTGGGCATCGATCGCTTTCAGATTGTTCAGCAGGAAGTGCATCGCTTTTACTTCCCGGCTCTCCGGCTGTTGCTCAGTCAGTCTCTGGAGCGCTGCGTTAAGATTGGCAAACACGCGTTCAAAGCGCGAATCATGCTGATAGGTTTCACGCAGCAGGATGGCGCGTGAAAGCTGTCGACATGCCACGGCCTGCAGCGTTAACAGGCGCTGAAAGCGGAAAAGAATATCACTGGTACCCCATGCTTTACGCAGAGAATGGTACTGCACGTGCGAGGAACTGGCGCGCTCATGGATATCCTGAGCCACAAAATAGTAATGAAGCGTGCGCCTGGTTCCGCGCTGGCCGCGATCTCCTCGTAGCCGCGACTGTATAGACGCTTTTGCCTGATTCAGCAGGGTGACCAGTTGACTGTTTGCCATAGCGACATCCACCATCGCCTGCCGGTCATCTTCTTCAAGGTCAGGATCGAACAGGCTGGCTTTGGCTTCCAGATACTGTGCCAACTGCGCATAGCAGCGTGACAGGTTTTCCTGCAGCGGGCGGATAGGAAACAACAGGTGCCCGAACAGCGTCAGCAGGTTATACCAAATGGCGCCGGTCAGCAGCAGGATGGGCTGCAAGTACCATTGGGGAAACAGACCAATTCCCAGCATGGTGTAGATGGCAATCAGTAATGCGCCGAAGGCAATCGTTGCGTAACGCGGCCCCAAGGCGCCCAGCAGAATAAAGCCCCAGCTTGAGATCGCCAACCCGATAACAAACAGCCACGGATGTGGGAAGAGCAGCTCAACAGATACAGAAGCAATACAGAAGCAGATCAGCGTAATAAGCAGGTTACGCAGGCGGCCGCTGAGGCGATCGTCGAGATCGGTCAGCGCGGCGGCAACGACGCCCAGCGTTAGCGGTATTGTCCAGGTGATCTGATGCAGCCACCAGGGGACGGCCGTGGTGCCAATCAGGGCCAGCGTAATGCGAATATTGTACAGCCAGCTGCTGTTAAACGCATGCCGGCGAAGGTTATCGATCAGCGAGGTTTGCATGGTACGGCTCACGAAAAACGACGGCGCGCATTGGCTTCACGTGCAGCGCGTGCGACTTCAACGGGCACGACGCGGCGGCCCACCGGCCAGAGTGCAATAACGGCTATTTTCAGGTTAGCGATGCCCACCGGAATACCAATAATCGTCAGACATTGCGCAATACCTGCGGTGATGTGCATCAGGCACAGCCACCAGCCGAAAAAAATCACCCACAGAATATTAAGCAGTGTACCGCCTGAGTTCATTAGTGCACTTTTTCCATCAGGGTTTATCTCATCCACATGTATCGCTTCATTACCGAAGGGCAGCAGTGAAAGTTTAGTGATTTCCCAGCATGAACGGGTCAGCGGCAGGGTAAAAATCAACACGATACTGACTAATGTGGCCAACAACCATGACAGGGTAGTCAGACAGCCGCCCAGAATGAAATTGAGGATATTAAGTATGGCGCGCATCGGTGGTGTCCCCTTAGGCGTTGAGAGAAGTCTCTGTGACAATTCATTGATTGTAACGCGTTTTAACGCTGGAGAGGTAAACTGTCGCCAGCTAAACTATGTGCAGATGAAATTAACCGCAGCAGGGTCGCAGGAATGGAACTGAAAGCAACATCGCTGGGTAAACATCTGGCACAACATCCTTACAATCGGGTGCGGCTGTTGAATGCTGGCGTTGAGGTCAGCGGTGAAAAACACGAGTATCTGATCCCCTTTAATCAGCTGCTATCCATAGCCTGCAAGCGTGGTCTGGTTTGGGGCGAGCTGGAATTTTCATTGCCTGACGATAAAGTCGTTCGTTTGCACGGTACGGAATGGAATGAAACGCAGCGTTTCTACCACTACCTCAGCCTCGCCTGGCAGCAGTGGAGCCAGGAGATGAGTGAGGTGGCGGCCGGGGTGTTAAACCAACAGGCCGAAGCCATTCGTCTTGCCGAGCAGCAGGATCGTTGGCTGAAACGCAGCGATATTAGCAGCTGGCAGCAGGCTATTCGTAAATCCTTCGACGCCGTGCCGCTTCCTGTATCCCGCCTTGACGAATTTGATAACTGCCGCGAATCCTGGCGGTATTGTCAGCAGTGGCTAAATGACAGTGACAGTCAGCGCGTGAAGCGAAATGCGCGCTGGACGGAGCGTATGCTGGAACAGCACGCCGATTACTTCGAGCAGGTGGAGAGTTCGCCGCTGAATCCTTCGCAGGCGCGAGCGGTGGTCAATGGCGAAGATTCGGTGCTGGTACTGGCCGGTGCGGGCAGCGGTAAAACCTCGGTGCTGGTTGCGCGGGCGGGGTGGCTGTTGCTGCGCAAACAGGCGACGGCGGAACAGGTGCTGTTGCTCGCTTTTGGTCGTAAAGCGGCAGAAGAGATGAATGAGCGCCTGCGTTCACGCCTGCACAGCGAAGACTTCTCGGCACGTACCTTCCACTCTCTGGCGCTGCATATTATCCGCCAGGGCAGCAATAAATCCCCCGTGATCAGCAAACTGGAAAGCGATACAGCGGCGCGCCATGATTTGCTGATTAGCGTCTGGCGGCAGCAGTGCAGTGAGAAAAAAGCCCACGCCAACGGCTGGCGTCAGTGGTTGAGTGACGAGCTGGAATGGGAGATAGAGGAAGGAAACTTCTGGCAAAGTAACAGCCTGGCAAAGCGACTGACGACACGCCTTGAACGCTGGCTGGGACTGATGCGTATGCACGGCGGTGCCCAGGCGGCAATGATCGACGGTGCGCCGGAAGAAATCCGCGAACTGTTTAGCAAAAGAGTCAAGCTGATGGCTCCGCTGCTAAAAGCCTGGAAAACCGCACTGAAGGAAGAGGGTGCCGTCGATTTTTCTGGCCTGATCCATCAGGCGGTTAATATTCTGGATAAAGGCCGCTTTATTAGTCCGTGGAAACACATTCTGGTGGATGAGTTTCAGGATATCTCGCCGCAGCGGGCAGAACTACTGGCTGCACTACGTCGGCAAAACCGGCAAACCGCACTGTTCGCCGTCGGCGACGACTGGCAGGCGATCTACCGATTCAGCGGCGCTGAAATGACCCTGACCACGGCGTTCCATCACTATTTTGGTGAGGGCGACCGCTGCATACTTGATACTACCTACCGCTTCAATCAACGCATTGGGGAAGTTGCCAACGCCTTTGTACAGCGTAATCCGCACCAGTTGAAGAAAACGCTGAACAGCCTGACCAAAGGAACCAAAAAATCGCTTCAGCTATTGCCGGAAGATCAGCTGGAAGCGCTGCTTAATAAAATGAGTGGCTACGTTCAGCCGGACGAGCGGATTATGGTGCTGGCCCGCTATCATCACCTGCGCCCTGAGGTGCTGGACAAGGCGGCAACCCGTTGGCCAAAACTCAAACTGGAGTTTATGACTATCCACGCCAGTAAAGGACAGCAGGCGGAGTACGTTATCCTACTGGGACTGTCTCAGGGGGATGAGGGTTTCCCTGCACCTGCGAGGGAATCGGTGATGGAAGCGGCGCTACTGCCCAAGGTGGAAGAGTTTCCCGATGCCGAGGAGCGTCGACTGGCGTATGTCGCCATCACCCGTGCAATCCATCAGGTCTGGCTGCTTTACGATCGCGATGAACCGTCGGATTTTGTTGCCGAACTGGGCCGCCAGGGCGTTCCGCAGGTGCGAAAACCCTGACGGCAGAAGCGGTTACTTCAGGCGCTGCTGCAGGTAGCGCTCGTAATCCGGGATCTGGATTTCAACCTGCCGATCGAACAACGGCGAGTGGATGATGAAATCAGCGGTTGCGCGGTTGGTGGCCACCGGGATATTCCACACGGTAGCCAGACGCAGCAGGGCTTTCACATCCGGGTCGTGCGGTACGGCGTTCAACGGGTCCCAGAAGAAAATCAACAGATCGATTTTCCCTTCCGAGATCAACGCACCCACCTGCTGATCGCCGCCCATCGGGCCACTGAGCATGGCGGTAACCGGCAGGCCGGTGGCTCGCTGTACCAGATTACCGGTTGTGCCGGTGGCATACAGCGTATGGGGCTGCAGCTTATCTCTGTGAATATTTACCCATTCCATCAGGGAGTTTTTACAGTGGTCATGAGCGACCAGCGCAATATGTTTTTGCGGCTGTATCTTACGAGTGGTCTGGTCCATTCAGATATCCTGGCTATGTAGGGTAACGGCAGAAACGTCAAATAAACAGAAAGTTGAGTGTAACGTTGCGGTTAAACGGATATCAACTGGTATGTAAGGCTTTCATCAGGGTAATAAAACGCTGGCGGGTGGCAGCATCAACCTGCTGATACCAGAGATGCAGCATCCTTTCCGCTGCCGAACGGCGATTGAGGGCCAGATCCTGCTCCTGTGCAGCGCTAAGGGCAGTATGTTTACCCGACTGCGCAAAACGTGGAACTGAGGCATTTTCTCCGTTCAGGTTATAGTGAATCATCGCCTGTTCAAAATCACCGCTGGTAGTAACGGTCAAAAAATCGCGCTTATTTTCGATCTCGCCGCCTTTTTCATCGACTAAAGTAAACTGCGGTTTCCTGTCGAACATTCTGGCTTCGCGTACGGAAGCTAAAGGGGGAAGCTGAATCAGCACCGAACGACTGCGGGCGGTAAACGTCACAATTTGCGGAGCTGAAATCCAGGTCACGGGAGTATGGGCTGGGATATGAAACGATTTCTCTACGCGAAAAAGCAGCTGATGTTCGCCGCGCTCCAGCTCTAATCCGTCAGCGCCTTTTAGCAGCGAACCGGAAATTTTATGCCCGTCCAGAACCAAAAGGTCGATATCGGCAGAAAGCTTTAGCGTGGTTGCCTGCACAGAAGAGGCAATCAGCATTATGACCAGCCCGATTATGACCTTAAACAGCTTCATTCTTACTCCAGACGAGCAAAAGGTGAGAAAACGTCGAATGTATCAAAGTCTTTCAGTATGGCATCATATTAACATTTAAACACACTTAATCGTGCTATTGATCGTGAATTACTGAAGTGGTGATACTGAGCCAGGCGAATCAGTCATAATGAGAAAATACAGGCCGTTAACCCGAACCGGAGAGAAAAATGGATGACAAAAAGATTATCAATGTTCTGACCAGCAGCAAAACTATCGCCCTGGTAGGGGCCACTGATAACGAGCAGCGCCCGGCCTTCCACGTTATGGAATATCTTCTTTCTCAGGGTTATGTCGTTATACCGGTCAACCCTAAACTGGCCGGTCAGAAACTGTTGGGGCAGGCGGTTTATGCCGAACTGAAAGACATTCCTCAGCCTGTCGACATGGTGGATGTTTTCCGCAATGCGGAGGCGGCGTGGGGCATTGCCCAGGAGGCGATTGCCATCGGTGCTAAGACGCTTTGGCTGCAGATTGGGGTGATCAACGAACAGGCTGCGGTGCTGGCGGCAGATGCCGGGCTAACCGTTGTGATGGATCGCTGCCCGAAAATAGAAATCCCGCGCCTTGGCCTGGCGAAGAGCGCATAAAAAACCCTGCTTTAGCAGGGTTTAAATTAGTTTCTCAGGCTTGGAGACTGCAGCTGCTGGCGAATGGAAAGCGCCAGCTCATCCAGCGACTGTTGATCAGGATGTTCTCCCGGCTGCTCCCAGGCAATCTGCGCTTCGGCCAGGTAGGTGTGTACCGTCTGGCCTTCTTCATCTTCCATCACCACATGATACCAGGGCGCTGCACGCATTGCTTCGCTGCCGCTGATATCTTCACTGACCGATTCTTTCAGTGAATACTGAGGATCGACATCGACTATCACGCCCAAAAAACCCAGCAGCTGATGACGAACCTGCTGACCAATACCGTATTTGCTGGCAATCATGGGTGACCTCCTGAAACGTTGCCCTTACCACACTGTATGGAGGCGAAGGCAACACTTTTCAAGTCACAGCACGCGGCAGGCGAAACCTTTCAGATAAAGTCCTTCCGGATAGCTGGAAATAACCGGATGATCGGCAGCCTGACGGAACTGCTCAATAATCTGCACGTTGCGCTTAGCATCGACGGCGGCATCTGCAATGAGCTTCTGGAACAGTTCGGTAGGCATCAGTCCGGAGCAGGAGAAGGTCATCAGCATACCGCCCGGGTTCAGCAGTTGCATTGCCAGCATATTAATGTCTTTATAGCCACGGCACGCACCCATCAGCTGATTTTTATTCTCAACAAACTTAGGTGGGTCCATCACAATCAGATCGAATTTTTCGCCTTCGTCACGATAGCGGCGTAACAGTTTGAAAACGTCATCGCGCAGGAACTGGGCCTTGCTCAGATCCAGACCGTTTAACTCAACGTTCTGCTTTGCCACATCCAGCGCAGCCTGCGAAGTATCAACGCTGATCACTTCACGACAGTTGCCCATCAGGGCGGAAACTGCGAAACCACCGGTGTAAGAGAAGCAGTTCAGCACGCGGCGATCTTCTGCATAGCGGCGGGTTGCCAGACGGCTGTCGCGCTGATCGAGGTAATAGCCGGTTTTGTGACCGGTCTGAATGTCCACCAGCAGCTTCATTCCGTGTTCGGTAATCGGCAGCAGTTCCGGTGGCGTTTCGCCCAGAACAACACCCTGGGTCAGCTCCAGACCTTCTTTTTTACGTACGCTAACGTCAGAACGATCGTAAATTGCGCAGCCCGGATAGCAGGTTTGCAGCGCGGTGATCAACGCGGCACGCTGGTATTCCGCTCCGGCAGACAGGAGCTGCAGCACAAGGAAGTTACCGAATCGATCGATAGTGATCCCCGGCAGCCCGTCGGATTCACCGGCAATCAGGCGGTAGCTGTCAAGATTGTCACGGTGAGCCAGCCAGTCGCGCAGCTGCTGCGCGGCCTGCAAACGGCGGACAAAAAAGTCGATATCAATCGATTCGTCCTGCTCCCAGCTCCAGACGCGTGCGCGAATTTGCGACTGTGGAGACCAGGCGGCACGCGCCAGCCATTTTCCCTGGCTATCGCAGACATCAATAGTTTCACCCGACTGGGCTTTACCTTCCATGCGGGCAATCGCCCCGGAGAACACCCATGGATGGCGACGGAGTAAGGACTTTTCACGCCCTTTGGCAAGAATCAAACGAACAGTCATAGTTAGTTATGCTTATACTCAGAGAATCAGGCGATATTGTCCGGTGCTGACTGGGAAAAAGCAATCAGTGGCGGAGATAAGGAGAGAAAATGGCGAGTGTCGGTCTGCGTGCATGGGTTTACGGCAGAGTGCAGGGCGTCGGGTTCCGCTACAGTACCCAGCGCGAAGCAAAAGCTCTGGGGCTTACGGGCCATGCGATAAACCTTGATGACGGCAGCGTAGAAGTTTTGATGTGCGGTGAGCAGCAGCAGGTTGATGCGCTGCTCGGCTGGCTGCAAGCAGGAGGGCCGCGAACCGCCAGGGTTGAACGCGTACTGACGGAGCCCTGCCAGCCTGCTGCCGGGTTAAAAGGGTTTACGACTGGCTAGCGTTACAGACACTTCGCGGGCTTGGGTAAACCGGCAATTTTAGTGGCCTGTTTAGCGGGGCCTTTCGGGAACAGTCGGAAAAGATAACGGCTGTTGCCTTTCTCTTCGCCATACTTCTGTGCCATGGCTTTCACCAGCATGCGCACGGCCGGAGAGGTATTAAACTCCAGATAAAATTCGCGCACGAACCGAACGACTTCCCAGTGTGCGTCGCTCAGTTCAATGTCTTCTTCTTCCGCCAGCAGCGGTGCCAGCGCTTCGCTCCAGTCTGCGGTGGATTTCAGATAGCCCTGCGCGTCGCGCTCAATCTCTCTGCCTTCAAATTGCACTCTATTACCTCTACAGCCCGATTCACTCTGCGGCGGAGTTTAACAAACTTTTACTTCAGCCAAAAATAAAGCCCCGCATAAGCGAGGCTTTGTTTGCATCAGGTCAGAATTAGTTGCTGCGGGACATGCCCAGCAGGCTCAACAGACTAACGAAGATGTTGTAGATCGAAACGTACAGGCTGACGGTGGCGCGAATATAGTTGGTCTCGCCGCCGTTAATGATGTTGCTGGTTTCCCACAGGATGGCACCGGTAGAGAACAACACAAACAGCACGCTGATCGCCATATGCAGCGCCGGGATGTTCAGGAAAATGTTAGCCACAACCGCAATCAGCAGCACGACAAAACCTGCCATCAGCATGCCGGACAGGAAAGACATATCCTTACGAGTGGTCAACACGTAGGCTGAACAGCAGAAAAACACCAGCGCAGTACCGCCCAGCGCCAGTCCAATCACATCACCCATGCCGGCAGACAGGAACGAGTTCAGGATCGGTCCCAGGCAGTAGCCAAGGAAACCGGTAAAGGCAAATGCGGCCAAAATACCCGCCGGGCTGTTAGCCAGACGATAGGTCAGGAACATCAGGCCGTAGAAACCCACCAGCATCAGGATCAATCCTGGGGAGGGCAGAGCAAACACAGTGCTCAGCGTGGCGGTGACGGCGGAAAATGCCAGCGTCAGGCCCAGCAGGAAATAGGTATTACGTAAAACTTTGTGCGTGCTCAACAACGAGCTTTCGCGTGAGGAATAAACTATGCGATCCATAAAGCACCTCTCAGGGTCACTAAAATACCAGAGAGAATAATGAGGGAAGGGCAAAGGGGAAAGATGTTTTACCCTTCTTTACTCGCTAAAGCGCTGATAACTTAAGCAGATTGGCGAATATCACAGCGAGTGCGTCGTTTTCGCTGATTTTTCAGGCAAACGAAACAAAACCTGCTTTACAAGCCCGGTCGGGATGTTTATAGTGCGCCCGATTGTGGAAGCGTGGCCGAGTGGCTGAAGGCACCGGTCTTGAAAACCGGCGACGGGAAACCGTTCTAGAGTTCGAATCTCTACGCTTCCACCA